>NZ_LWUJ01000010.1 GCF_001645765.1 Candidatus Mycoplasma haematobovis
TGATCCATTTCTACGGGCTCCAGCACTATCAACAGCAACTGCATGTATTCCTGCTTGGTTTCTGATAAAGATTCACGGAGAATCTTTAATCTCTACAGCATCAGCATATTTGTTGCCATTGCCATTGTTGAAAATATTACTCTTATCTACAGCTAGTGTTCTGGAGTTGGAGTTGGCAAAGAATTCAAATAATTTACTCTTATGCGAACTTACCGAACTTGATTTATCCTTTCCGTTTATGTATGTAGTGTGACCTTCGTTAAGTAATTCTTTTTGATATTTGTAGTTAGCGGCGGCCGCAAATTTAACAAATCAACTACCATCATACATATTTGATGCTTCCATATACAATGAAGTGCCACTATCATCTGTGTAAAGATTAGGGACATAAAGATCTTTACTTGGTTTAGTTTGAGAAGTCTTAATTACAGTCCCAAAGAACTTCTCAAATTTAGAAGCAGTACTTAACTTACTTCCATCAGTTGCATCAAAATAAGGAAACTCATAACTAGCTTTTGAAGGGAAATCAGCTCCTAAATCTTTTTTTCAAACTGTCTCTAACTCTGCTCTAGTAGCATTCTCTTTGTATTTTCATAAAGACATCCATACATAGAATGGTTGTACTTCCTCAAATCATTCTTTGTAAGCTCAATTAATGAAATCAAATTTATCTTTTTGAAAATGCTCTAATGAAGGATTATTAATAACATTTCTAGTAACTAAAGGATAAAATCCAATCTTACTTCAGTTATTACTATCCTCTAGTTCTGATTTGGAGAAGAAGTGTGAATCTCTAATAAAGGAAGTATTAGATCTATTAGGGTCGTAGTGTCTATTAAGAGTAAAGTTATTTTGATCAAACTCTAATATCTCTTTCTTTAAGAATTCATAACTACTATTATTAAGCTTTCGCCTAATCATATCTTCTCTAGTACCGCCATTTTCATCCAAAATTCTATTAATAGCTGGTTTACCTGTAGGATGTCTCTTAGTTAAATCAGCTAATTCTCTTTCAAAGTCTTTTGCTTCTTTTGAAGCAAACTCTGAATACTTATTTCTTAAATAAGAGCTATTAGTTTTTCTTAAATAGTTACCTACTATATCTCTAGCAAAAACTCCTTCGATAGGAGCTTTCATTTGATCTACATTAAAGATCTCTCTAGTAAATTCATCAAATCCAAATCTTTCTGCAAATCTAAGACTATATGCTCCTCTTCTTTTCTTAAATTCAGAAAAATATTGATTCTTTCCTCATGCACTATATTTACTAATAAGAAATAAAGGAGTAGTAGATAATCCTGCAACAGAACCAGCTAATATAAATTTCTTAAGAAAGACTCAATTCAACATAGTCCAATAAAGCTAAATGTTTATATTTAAAAGAAGCAATAGCTCTTGAATACTAAGCACTCCTACTTTATTAAATATTTTTAAATATTAAGGCAGTTGAAATATTTAATGCTACAAATAAGAATTTTTAATAGTACATTACTAAACAACAAGACAATATAAAAGAAGAGTAATATGTCAGTAATTACTAAAGTATTAGCAACTGGTGGAATTTTAGGTGCAGTTGGAAGTGGTGGCTATGTAGCCACCTACTTACTATCTAATAATTTTACTGATAAATCAATAAAGAATAAAGAAGACGATAATTCTTTAGGTAAATCACTAAGAGATAAAGGACATACATTATTAGATTTTGATACTAGTAAGACTGAAAGCGATAAAGCAACCTGAAATCCTATTCTTGTTGCTTATTCCAAAAGTAACAAAAAACTAAATGGAAAAACAATTAATGTAGCTGGCGATGCTCCAACTCCCGAAAATATTAATGATCTTAAAAAAGAGTGCGCTAAAGCTACAGCATCTAGTGACTACAATAACGATACTTTATTAATTACAGAACAATTTTGTATGAGGCCTATATCTATTAAAGAATTAGCTGAAAATAATCGTGCCACTCCTTTAGATGCAGATGTAACAAATGAAAATGACTCCGATAAATGAGATATTAAAGTGGATAAATATTTGGAAACGACAGAAGAAAAAAGAATTACTAATGTCACTTTAGAGACTAAATCTGAAACAAATCAAAAAGCAAATAGAGATAAATTAAGAGCAGAATGTAAGAAGTTTGAAATTATAAAAACTCACGAAACAGACTTCCATACTAAATACGAAAAATACCTTGCTTGATGTGTAGTTTAACAAACAATGAATACTCCTGTTAAATCTTTAATTGGTCTTAGTGCTGTAGGTGGAGTTGCTGGTGGGTGTTATGCTATTAGTCAACAATTATCAACAAAAAGTATTAACGATAAATTAAAGGATAACGGATACAAAATACTAACTGATAGCAGTGGAGATTGAGGCAAAATATTAGCTCAATACAAGTTAGTGGCTACTGGTAATAGCGCCCTGAAGTTTGCTGGTGTAACCATAGAGTCTGAGGCAAATCTTCAAGAGCAATGCAAAAAAGTTCTTAAAGAATCTTCCTCTAACAGTGATAGTTACAATAGAGGTGCCAAATGGTGTACAGTTCCAAGAGATATGAAAGATATGTTGAAAAGCAAAGGATATAGATTTTTAAGTACCGTTAATAATACGGATAATATAGATCAAAGCGAATGGAATGCAAGATTAAATGCACATAATGACGATACAAAAAATGAAAAATTCACAATTTCTCCTACTTCAGGCAATAAACTAACTCACGTTAAGGGAGACAGAGACAAAATGAGAGATGCATGCAGACCCCTAGAAGCTAAGAAACATTATGAACAAAACTTTGAAGCAGACTTAAAAAAAGCAATGCTTTGATGTTCAGAACCTAATTAAAAAACTAGTTAAATAATTAGTTCTTTTGAATCCTAAATATTTAGCCTTAGTTGGGGGAGGGGTCACTACTATTATTGGCAGTAGCTTTGGTGCTTATTACTTATCACAAGACAAGACAATTGGTGATAAATTAAAGAAATTAAATAGTAACTTAATTGAAACAGTCGATGAATATGAAGTTGCCTTTAAAGAAAATAAAAGCACTAAAGAATTCACAAATCTAATAAGTTTAGATAATGAAAAAATAACAAGTGATAGTACATTAGTCGCAGGTGGTAAAGCTTTAAAGGCTTGGTGCGAAAAACAATACAAAAAAGGATTATCTAAGGGTAATATTGAAGAATTAATAACTAAGGTAACTAACTATTGCTCTGAACCTCCTGTAGACATATCAGCAAAATTAAAAAAACAAGGTAAATCTTTAGCAGGAGAATGAAGTTCACAATTAGTTGCTGTAAAACAAAAAACCGATGATACTTTATTAGGAGAACTGCAAAAAATAAACAGAGGAATCAAAACAATGAACGATGAAAATCAAGCTCCTGTGATTGAAGCTCTAGAAAAATGATGTAATGACAATGTTAAGACTAAATTAACAGATGACAAGCAAGATACAACTTGAAATAAAGTAGTTCCTCGTTGTATAGAAGATGCTACAACATAAACTAAAGGGTAAATAAAATAATCAAACTATGGATCCAAAACAACTTCTACTTATTGGTGCAGGTACGGCTGTTGTAGGGGGAGGTGCTACAAGTGCTTACTTTCTTATTCCTGAGAGAAAAGAGGCAACAGTTGAAAGCCAAAGTTCTGGTGAAGTGGTGAAGAATACAACAAGTTTAAGAGCAACATTAACAGGAGTAGAGTTCCTAAATACAAAGGATGATACACATAAGACAGCTTGGGGCAAATTGGTTGATAAATTCCACGAATTAGGAGAAGCCGGTACAATAAAAATTAGTGCAAGTATTGCTCCAAAAAGTAGTAATCCGGACAATAAAGATTCAAATATTAAGATACTTAAAGATGCATGCGATGCACTACTTGCTATGACTGAATTTCAAGACGGAGATAAAGATATAGCTAAAAATTGATGCTCTACCACTTCTCCTTTATTAGCTGAAGCGAGGCCTAACCCAGCATCAATAGGTTCATAACAATATCTTGAATACTAAATCATTATTATCCGCTTCCTTAGGTGTCAGTACCATTGGAGGCGTGGCGACTGGTACTTATTTTCTTTGGCCAGACAGTAAATCAGAAAGCATTAAAGCATCAGAACCTTTAAGTGCCAATAACAATGGAAATATTGAAAGTAAACTACAAGAAAATCAATATGAAATACTCGATAGTGGTGCTTCTGAATGGGCTCAAATAGTATCAAGTTACAAAACAGTAGTATCGAAAAGACAAAATTTAAAGTTTGTTGACTTTGATGGTTCTGAACCATCCGACACAACTACTCAACCAAGAAAAACTGCAGCCAATATATTAAGCGAAAAATGTCAAGAAATTCTTAAAACAAATAAAGACGAAGATTACGAAAAAGCAGAAAAGTGATGTATTAAACCACAATCAGTATTTGATAGATTAAAAAAATTATCTTCAAATCCTTTAGTTACAACAGAAGATGATAAGAGTCAAGATCTTAAATGGGAAGAAAAGCTTAATAAACATAAAGAAGCTAATGAAAATCAAATTGAATCCCTAAAGGTTAGTGGATTTGATGCTAAACAAAAAGAAGAAAAAATAAAAGCTATCAAAGTTGAATGTGCAAAATTAAATGCAAAGAAAACTTATGAAGAAGATTATGAAGTTGCTTTAGAAAAATCTAAATTGTGATGTGCAATTTAGGTAGTTTGTTAATACAAGATTCAAATACTCAAAAGATAAAAAACTAACTCTTTAAAGAATCTAGTTTACTTCAACCACAATGAGCTAGTGGTTAAATCTCTGCTTGTTACTCTATTTGCTGTTGGAGCAATAACTAGTTCAATAGTCATAGGTAAGAATCTTATTGAAGAAGCTCCATTAGCTGGATTACCAAAACAGCAACAACAAAAAGACCCAGAAAATATTAAAGAATTATTGACTAACAAGGGTTATGGATTCCTAGATGTTGAAGGCAAACAAGATGATGAAAAATGAACAAATTTAATTAATAAATATATTTCACTTAAAGATGAGAACAAAATCAAAAAAATTAAAGATTTAGAATTCAAAAGTAAAGGAAATTCTTTCAATAACGAAGATATTCAAACATTTAAGACAAAATGTCAAGAATTATTGAGAACACAAATAACTAAAGGCAATGAATTTGAATTATCAAAACAAAATACTATTGATTGATGTACTGACAAAACCTCTAGACCTATTAATGTCAGTTAATAGTTAGTGAGCTTAAAACAAGTAGCAATAATTGCAGTTACTGCTACATTAATTAGTGGTGGAGCAGCAATAGGTACTTATTTTCTTGCTCCTCCCGCAAAAACTAAACCAAAAGGTATTAGAGAGGCATTAATAGAAAAAGGAGTCAAATTTCTAAATGTTGATACGAATTCAAATGAACATGATGAAATCTGAGAATCTTTAATTTTGCTTTTTCTAGCTCCAAATAAAGACCGCTTAACAAAAATAACTGCTCCCACTATTAAGAATAGGTTAAATAAAGATGCTAATTTGGTTGCTATTAAAGAAGCATGTACTAATTTATTGAATGAAAAAGAAGTTGATGATACAAGAATAAAGATGGCAGAAGATTGATGTGCTTTAGAAGTCAATCTTCTTGCTAGTCCTTTGCGAACTTAATTAGTTTTGATTACCAAAAATGTTGCTCTTGTTGGAGCTGGTACTGCAGTTATTGGTGGCAGTGTAGCAGGAGGAGTTTATTACATTAATTCTGGAGATACTATTGGTATTACATTATCTAAAGAAGTAAAGTTACTAACTTCAAATAGTGAAGAACTGTGAGATTTAAAGTTAAATACTTACAATACCGAAAGAAAAAGCACTAATCCAATTGTGCTTAACAAAAATGACTGGACTGGACTTCAAAATTGATGTACTAGTACTTTAAATAAGAAGTTTTCTACTAAAGATAAAGAATATGAAAATGCAAAAATATTATGCTCAGTTCCTTCAAATAAAGAAAAGCTAAAGAAATTAAATAAGACTTTAACTGGAATAACTTGAAAAGAAAAAGAAACGTCCTATCGTAGCGCAAGTGATAACTTAATTTCAACAATAAATAAGGCTACTGCTACAGAACAACAAATACAAAATTGATGTAATAATGCTATTAATGAAGAATATGAGTCAGATAATAAAAATAATTATTCTTTAACTCTTAAATGATGCACTAAAGAAGGTGCATAGTTGGAATATATTCATGCTCATGAAAATAATTTATTTTATGACTAAAAATAATACAAAAATTCTACTTAATTAAATTATGAATACAATAGCAAGAGGCATAATAGGTTTAAGTGCGATTGGAAGTGTGGTTGGTGGAGGCTTTGCCGCAAGCCATTATCTTTCAACCGACAATATTGAAAGCAAACTTAAAGCAAACGGATATCAATTATTAGATAAAGGATCTGCAGATTGAAACGCGATATTAACTAGTTATTCAAAAAGCAGTTCTTTAAAATTTGAAGGTTTTGATGGTACAACAAGTGGCAGTAGCACAAATACAAAACCAGTTGATGTTCTGAAACAAAAATGTGAAGAAGCTCTTAAATTTAATTTATCAAAAAAAGATGATAAAGACCTTTACAAAAAAGCAGAAAAGTGATGTATTAAACCACAATCAGTTGTTGAACGTCTTAAATATTTAGGCTTTGAAAAACTAGATACAACAACCGCTAATCCAGAAGGAGATAAAGATGATGCATGAGATACAAAACTTAGTGAACATAAAGTTGCAAAAGAAAATAAACTTGCAGAAATAACAACGGATATCGAGAAAAAACCAAATAAAGAACAAAGGCCTGTAATTAAGAAAGCATGCGCAGAAATATTCAAAAAGAAAACATATGAACAAGAATATGAAGATTCATTAGCTAAAGCAAAACTGTGATGTTCAAATGAAACCGAAAAAACTAAGTAATGGCTTTAAATTTAGGAATTAAAGGGAAAATAGCTTTAGGGGCTGGTAGTTTAGGAGTTATTGGTGGGGGAGGAGGTATTCTTGCAAATCATATACTATCTGGTGATACTATTAGAGATCATTTAAAGAAAACAGGCTTTACTGTTCTTGAAGATAGTGCTACTGAATGAACATCTATATTAACTGACTATATCAAAGCGGTACAGACAAACACTTCACTTAAATTTGAAGGGTTTAATGGTGCTGTAGGACAAGAAGCAAAATTAAAGCAATTTTGTAAAGAATTATTAGATAATAAACACAAAACACAGGAAACTAATAATAATTTCAAAAAAGTGGCATGATGCATTAAAGAACAGACAGTATCTGATTATTTAGGAATTGAAGGACATAGAGTATTTAATGTAACAACTACAGGAACAAACGATGATAATGGTAAGTGAGATCAAAAAGCAAAAGACTACAGTAAATTAACAGATAGTGATGGAAATAAAAAAATTACTAGTCTTTCTTTAAGTAAGAGTAATCTAGATACAGTCAGTGATGAAGACAGAAACAAAGTTAAAGAAGCTTGCAAAGGATTAAATGGCAAAAAACATTTTGAAGAAGAATTTGTGCATTCAAAAAATTTAGTAATTAATTGATGTTCAGAACCAAAGTCTCTAAAAAAATAAATCTATCTTTGCATAATTAGAAACATTTTCATAGTTCTTTATTTAAAATCCAAGTAAATTATCATTTGTCTTATTAAGTGCCTTAATCAGGAAGGTTCTTAATGTGTCGGGCACTAAAAGCATATGTGGCCGTCAGTACTGTTATCATAATAGCATCTCTAGCTTACAAAGCAAGTCCATTAGTAATTTATCAAACAACTAATAAAGATTACTTAAACTCTTTAGGATATCAATATCTAGGAGACAACCATAAATTTAATCAATGAAAAACTAATTACTCTTTATTCAAAAAGAGTCTTAGTAAGAGTGTATCAATCTTTGAACACATAAATGATGATCTTAAAGGTGCATATTTATTAAAGAGATGATGTGATAAGAATGTTGGGGCTAGTCTGAGTAGTCAAGAAGATTTCAAATTAGTAAGAAAACATTGTGTAGTAAATCTAAAGAATGTAATTCTTAATTCACCTACCATAAAAACTATAGATGATCTAGATTCCGACAAAAGAAAACAACTCCTAAAAAATAACAAAGGAATTTGCCATTCAGATATGAAAGAATTGGTGCACTGATGTGTCAATAGTTTCAGAATGGCACATATTCCAAGAAACTATGGATCATTAGTAAAAGTTAAAGGTTGTTGTTCAATAGATACTTCTCTTTAGTTACACTGAATTGTTGATGCTGTTGATCCGCCATTTGAATCTCTACAGGATTTGTTGTTTATGAAAGCTTCATGCCAATAATTTCCTCAATCCATAGCTTTTTTGTAACAATTGTTATTATCTTTACTATTCTTAAAATCTGGATCGTATTGTCTTTGAAATATATCGACTAAGTTATCTAGCAATAAATTTAGAGCAATAGGAGATCTAAGGCCTTCATTTCATAAGTGATATTTGTTGTAACTAACTGGATATCCATTACTACCTATTTTGCTAGCATCTATTGTTTCTTTGGATTTAAGTAAAGTTCCAAGAGATTTTAAAGTTACTGCATTCTTATCGTTAATAAGATTTCAGTCTTCTGGGTTTGCTAAGACTAATAGACTATCTGCTTGATTTTCAAATTGAAATAAATTACTTGAATCTAAATTAACATTGCCGATCTTTCATCATCAACCGTTGTCATCAACAGAGAATATTTCATCCTCTAAAGATATTTCACCATCTTCATGTTTATGAGACAAATCTTTATCTAAATTTTTTGGCAATACTTGTTTCAAACCTATATCCGTATAAAGGAATGGAAACTTAGACATTGATTGAATAGTTGCTTCTCCTGCGCCAAATGAAGAAGGAGGATAAGTAACTATTGCAAAAGCTTTACTTTTGCTATTATTAATTGACTGTGATGATTGTCTTAATTTAGCAGGTTCAAAATCACTATCTACCACTTCAATCTTTTTGAAATAATCTCTAATAGCTGTAGTTCTGTCTTCCAAATTCTTTGCCATAGCTTGGGCATTTTTGAGTGCATTTTGCATAAATTCTTTTCTTGGGTCATTAACAAAATCAGTTGCAAAATTATTTTTGCCACTTCTCTTTACGTATTCATCAATAAGAGCTGCAAACTGAAATAAGAAAACTATTACTTCTTTTTGAGAGCCTTCTGCTAGTGGGGCAGAGCCGGGTAAAGTTTGTTGCTCTAGAGCAGGATGGTGAACTAATTTAATTGAAGAAGATGGAACAAGTACAGGCGCTGAAGCCTGTTGTATGCTTGAAATATAAGCTGCTTGTCATGTTTTTGGTGGTGGTGGTGTATCTTCGATTCAACTATTTAAAGTATCTCTTTCTTCTTTAGTAAATATTGTTCTTGCATACTTTTCTGCTAACTGCTTGTCTTTTGTAATATCTAGAGCAAATAAATTCTTATTCTTGATTCACTTCTCTATCTCTAATCTATTTAACCTATCCCCAGTTTTTGTAAATAAATCATTTCAAAAACCTATATACTTACCAAACCTATAAAGAGAATTAATACTTTCTTTATCATATTTAGCAATATATTTCTTAAATTCAGTAGCAATCTTCTGATCCTGATCCTGATCCTTCTTACATGTTTCATCATCACTACTACTAGTCTTTTGCATATCTTCTTTGAAACAATTGAATACATTCTTTGAAAAAATAGTATAGGGATCTCTTGCAGCTCTGTAGTTAGTAATTATTAAGTCTTTGTATGCTGGTAATGAATTAGTAGATTCATTAATATCAACAAAATCATCAGCAATAAATTGTTCTAAGAAAAGTATTGATGTGCTCCTATTGCTTCATTGCTGATCGTTTTTGAATACTAAACCTGTTTCGTATAAGTCTTCATTTCATAAGCTGGGACCAAATTCTTTAACATTTCCTAACAAATCATCAAGTCTTTTTTGTAATCCTTCCTTTAATTTTTTCTTTTCTGGTGAAGTATGTTCATTAACCACTAAGTAATCATTGACATTTGTTAAATAGTCATATAGAGTAGTTTTTTTAAATTGATAGGGATAATAGTCAGGAAAGATTTGTAAGCTTAGTAGTAGATCTGCTTGACCATTGTAGTTCACCATTATTTTGTAGTGAACATTAGTGGGATTGGAACCTAGAAATCCAATACCACTTAAGCAGGGAAAGGCAGAAGCAACTATTACTTTTTTGTTAAGCAAATAAAGGAAGGATTAAGAGTTAATATGTATTTACTTAAGGAGTTAAGTAGGTATTAGTTAATATGGGGCTTTAAGCCAAGAATCTTATTTATAAATTAACTTTTTTTAATTTTTTTAAGAGTTAAATTATGAGTTTGGCTACGAGAGGTTTAATTGGATTAGGCGCTATTGGTAGTGCTGTAGGTGGGGGATATGCATTAACTTATGCTTTTTCAAAAGATAATATCGGAAGCAAACTTGAAGCAAACGGATATCAACTACTAAGTAAAGATGCAAATAATAATGAATTTTGAACAGAAATATTAAAGAGTTACACCGCAGTTGTAGGAAGTAATAGTAGTTTAAAGTTTGATAGTTTTGCAGGTGGTGATTCTACATCTAATCAAGATTTAATGCAACAACTACAAGAACATTGTGAAAAGTCTTTAAAAAAAAGAATTACAGAAGACAACGAAAAAAAGGAAATTTACAAAAGAACAGAAAAATGATGTACTAAACCAATAGAGGTTTCAAAAAGACTAGATTGATTAGGATTTAAAGCTCTTGATGTCGATCAAAATAAAGATACACAAGTTGACGAATGAAATAGTAAATTAAACAAATACAAAGATGCTAAGAAAACCAAACAACCTACATTTCCTACTGGTTTAACTGACAATGTAGATGCTGATAACAGAAATAAGATCAAAAAAGCTTGTGAAGTCCCTTTAAAGAAGAAAACATATGAAGCAGATTATGAAACTTCTTTAGAGAATGCAAAAGAATGATGCTCAGTAAAAAAAGATAAACAAACAACTTAATTTGAGCTTCAAAACAAAATTAGCACTTGGTGCTGGTAGTTTAGGAGTTATTGGTGGAGGAGGTGCTGTAGCTAGTCATTTATTATCGGGAGAAACAATTAAAGATCATTTGCAAAAGAAAGGATTTACTTTTCTTAAGGATGATGCATCAGAATGGACAACTATATTAGCTAGTTACACTACAGCCATTAGCACTAAGCCAGACCTTAAATTTGGAGAATTTACGGGAGGCGATAATAAAGTTAAAGAATTAAGAGAACAATGTCAAGCATTATTAAATCAAAAACACAAAACACCAGAAACTAGCAAAAATTACAAAAAGACAGTATGATGTGTTAAAGAACAAACAGTATCTGATTACTTAAAGTTTGAAGGTTACGAAGCATTTAATACAGTTGAAGGAAACAGTACAAATGATAACGATTGAAATGAAAAGATTAAAGAATACAGCAAACATCCTGCGCCCCCTAACAAAAAAGTAATTAGTGGACTTACTTTAAGTGGCAATAATTTAACCAATCCTACTCCCGATGATAGGAAAAAAATAAAGGAATCTTGCAAAACTTTAAATGCAAAAAAACACTATGAGACAGATTTTGAAAGTTCTAAAGAATTAGTAATTCTTTGATGTTCTAAAGTCGTTAATAATGATAAATCTTAAGATCCCTTTAATAACTACTGCTGTAACTGGCACTATTGGAGGTATTATTGGTGTTACTTATTGAAAATCACAATCTAGCAATCTAAGATCAGATTTATTGAGCAAAGGAAAGCAACTATTAGATTTTGATGGAGATACAGATAACACAACTTGAACTAAATTAGCAACAAAACATAAAGAACAAACTACCACAACTCCAGCAATAGAAAAAATAACAGGATTAGATTTGGGAAGTGGTGATTGTATTGCTGAATTTAAAACCAAATGTAAAGAAATAGTTGGAAAGTCTCTGACAGATAAGGATATTGATACACATAGAAAAAATGCAGAGAACTGGTGTATTAAGAGTCCAAAGGCTTTAGGTAATGGCTAGTGTTTCACAAATCCTATTACTAGGAGGAGGTATTACAACAATCTCTTGTGGAGAAGGGGCTGGTTTTTATTTGTACTCTATACCTAATAATGTAGGGCAACTATTAACAAAAAATGGAAAGATACTATTAAATATTAAAGATAAGAAACATGATGGACAATGAAAAAAATTAGCTGAGAAACACAAAGGAAACACAGACCCTGTGCAAATTAAAGCAGGAGTTACTATTAACAAAATTCAAAATTTACAAATTGCTGAACCCCAATCAAATAAAGAAATTAATTTCTCTCCCCTAAAGACTAAATGCAAAGAATTATTTGAAACAAAAATATCTAAAAGAACTACTTTCGATACTGTTGTTAAGAATGAAGAAAATTGATGTACTTTAGAATCACCAATTCTTCAAAATAAATAACTTATGCCTTTACATAACAAAGCATTGATGGTAGGGGCTGGTTTTGCTGGAGTTTCAACTCTAACCGGCGCAAGCTTCGGTATTCATTCATCTTTACAAGACAAGACAATAAAGGATAGATTAATAACATTAGGAAAGAAACCAATAGATAATAAAGATGTGTTTGAAGTAGCTTACAAAGAGAATAAAGAAGAACAAGGATTTAAAGAATTAATAAGTGCTACTCAAGATATAGCCTTAGATGAAGGAGGACAAGCATTAAGTACTTGATGTAAAGCAAGTTTAGCATTACAACTAACAGAAGACAATATCAAAAAAGTATTACCTAATGTAATTAAGTATTGTTCTTTTCCTGCAAAAACAATCAAAGAAAAACTAGATAAATTAGGCAAAAAACTAACTAAAGATTGAAATAAAAAATGAGGCAAAATTAAGCCTCAAGAACAAGATAAAGGGCCATTACAACAGGATTTGTCAATAGTAAATACTGCAATTTCTAAAATGAAGGTAGATGAACATGAAGATGTATGAAAAATTGCTTTATCTACTTGATGTTCCCGTACTGTTAATAATACTCTACTAGTGAATGATAAACAAGATACTATTTTTGAAAAAATAAAAGTACGTTGTCTTGAAGAAGATAACGAATAGATTGTAAAATAACAAACCTTGTTAATTAAATTGATATGAGCACTTTAACAAGAGTTGTTATTGGAGCTAGCACATTAGGTGGGGTTGCTGGGGGTGGTTATTTATTGCATCGACAGTTATCGACAGACAATATTGAAAAAAAATTAACGACTAATAAGTATCAAATACTTGAAGATTCAAGTAAAGAATGAGAAAGTATATTAACTAGTTATCAAGCGATCGTAAGCGAGGACAGTAATAAACATTTAAAGTTCAATGATTTTAACGGAGGGTCAGGGCAATCAGACACTCTTAAAGAAAAATGTAAGGAAACTTTAAAAAAGCCTTCAAGTAGCAAAGAAGACTACGAAAGAGCAAAACATTGGTGTACTTCTCCCCGTACACTAGATAGTGCTCTTAAAGAACAAGGTTTCAAAACGCTAAGCACGGATACTGAAAACGATGAAATGGATAAGACAGAATGAGACAAGAAATTAGATGAACACATTAAAGATACACAAGATATCCAAAACAAGAAATTTAGCGTCCCTGAAATACCTGTTAAAGCGCCGTCTAAAAAAGATAAAGACACTAGAGCAGCTATAAAGAAACAATGTGCAAGCTTATTTGCTAAGAAACATTATGAAAAGGGCTTTGAATCAAACCTAGAAAAAGCGAAACTATGGTGTGCTATTAAGGAAAAAGAATAATGACTGTTATTGCTAAAGTTGTAGTTGCTGGAGCAAGCTTAAGTGCAATTGGTTGGGGTGGTTATGCTATTAGCCATTTATTATCTGGCAATACATTGGGCGAAGTATTAAAGGATAAAGGATATGAATTATTGAGTTTTGATATCTCCAAAAAAGATGATAAATCTACTTGAGATCCTATTGTTAAAGCATATTCCAGCTCCGCCACAATATTTGAAGGTACAAAGATAACTATTACTCCATCAACATCAAGCGCACCTAGTCAGGATAATGTTGATGCCTTAAAAAGAGCATGTGAAAAAGTTACTTCTTCAAAAAACTACAAGGATTCTGATTTGCTAATTGCGGAACAATTTTGCGTAACTCCGAAATCTATTAGAGAATTAATAGGCAAAAATAGAGTTACTTTAAAGGTTGAAAAAGATCAAACGGGAGAAGATAGTGAATGAGATATTAAAGTGCAAAAATATTTAACGTCTGGGGAAAGTAAAAAAATATCTGGTATTTCAATAACATCATCTGAACCAAGTGACGAAAAAGGAAAAAGAGATAGACTAAAAGAGGCTTGCAGTACTTTAGGGGGAAAGAAAACTTATGATACAGATTTTCATACTAGTTTACCAAAATTTATAGATTGATGTTCAGTTCCTAAGAAACCTTAATGAATTCATTTGGTAGATTAGCTATTGGTCTTGGCACTATAGGCAGTGCAGTTGGGGGAGGTTATGCACTTCATCGACAGTTATCGACAGAAAGTGTTAGCAAAAAATTATTAGCAAATGGGTACGAGTTATTAGATAAAGACAGTCAAGAATGGACAACAATATTAACTAATTACAAGACAACCGTAAGCACCAATCAGGATTTAAAATTTGGAGAATTTATTGGCGAACCAAGTAAAGAATCAACTCTTAAAGAAGAATGTAAAAAAGCACTTGAAACTTCATCAAGCGATACTTCAAACTACAAAAAAGCAGAACATTGATGCACCAAACCAAGATCTTTAGAAGATGTGCTGAAAAAACAAAACTTTAGATTATTAATCATCAAAGATAATGACGACACTGAAGATCAAAATGAATGAAACAAAAAATTAGATTCCCATCACCAAGCAACTGGAGAAAATCAAAATAAAAAATTTAGCGATCTTAATATAGCCTCTGGAGGCGCTTTAAAGAAAGATAAAGGTGAGAGAGATGAAATAAAAAAGAAATGTAAGGAACTAAGGGTCAAAAAGCATTATGAGCATGATTTTGATTCAAATCTAGAAAAAGCAAAGCTTTGATGTGCTATTGAAAATAAACAATAGACGTCCATAAAAAAATAACTCTTTATTCATAAAGTAAAAATAGCAACTCCAAATAAATTTATGTTTCTTCATAACAAAGCACTAGTGGCTGGTTCTAGTTTTGCAGGAGTTTCAACTTTATTTGGTGCAGGCTTTGGTATTCATTCATCTTTACAAGACAAGACAATAAAGGATAGATTAATAACATTAGGAAAGAAACCAATAGATAATAAAGATGTATTTGAGGTTGTCTTCAAAGAACACAAAGATAAAGAAGGCTTTAAAGCGCTGATAAATGTTGATGAAAATATAGAATTAGATAAGGCAGGAGAAGCTTTAAGTACTTGATGTAAGAAAAATCTAGCTCTTCCTTTAACAGAGGATAACATCAAAAATATATTGCCTAATGTAGGCAATTATTGTTCTTTGCCCGCAAGAACAATTAAAGAAAAACTAGATAAATTAGGCAAAAAATTGGTTCAAAACTGAGCTACAAAATGAGCAGAGGTGAAATCTGATTCCGAACGTTCAGGATTAAAAAAAGACCTACAAATAATAAATCCTTCAGTCGAAAACATGAACGCAAATGACCACCCAGAAGTATGAAAAAATGCCTTGTCTGCTTGATGTTCTAATACTATAGATAATACTTTGTTAATTAATGACAAAGATGATGCTATTTTTAAAAAAGTAGAGGAACGTTGTCTTGAAAAAACTACTACACAAAATAGCGCGACAAAATAAAATCCTGAATTTCATTAATTAATAATAATGAGTGCCTTAACAAGAGTTGCAATCGGAGTTGGTGCGATAGGAGGAACTGCTGGGGGTGGTTATTTATTGCATCGACAGTTATCGACAGACAATATTGAAAAAAAATTAACGACTAATAAGTATCAAATACTTGGAGATTCCGACAAGGAATGGACAAATATATTAATCAGTTATCGTGCAACTGTAGTAAGCAATAAAGATTTACAATTTGACGATTTTACGGGTACAGAAAATAGCGAGAATACCCTTAAAGAAAAATGCAAAGATATTCTTCAAAAATCTGCAAATATAGAGAAAGATTACAAAAAAGCAGCTCAATGATGCGTAATTCCTAAAACCTTACCAGAATTATTGATTCAAGATAAATACGAAAAATTAGATACCAATGAAGGGGATGATTTAGTAAATCAAAAAGAATGAAATGACAAAATAACAGAACACAATAAGAAAGATAAGAATCAGACAAAAAGATTTACTGATTTAGAAGGCGTTACAGGCGACACAATGCAACAAAATGAAGCAGGCAGAAAAGCCATAAAGAAAAAATGCAAAGAATTAGAGAGCAAAAAGCATTACGAACAAGACTTTTCTGCCAACTTAGAAAAAGCAAAGCTTTGATGTGCTATTGAAAAAAGTAAATAATGACAATAACTACTAAATTAGTTTCGACTGGTTTGGCAATCAGTGCTATTGGAGGGGCTGGCTACACAGCGAATTATTTTTTAAATCAAAATACATTAGGAAAAGCTTTAGAGGCTAAAGGACATACTCTTTTAAATTTTGATACTAATAAGAAAGATGATAAAGACACTTGAAATCCAATTGTTCTTGCTTATTCAAAATCTACAACAAAATTTGAAGGAACAACAATAACTATACCGCCCTCTTCTTCAGAAACTCCCAACCAAGAAAATATTAATGAATTAAAAAATGCGTGTGCAAAAGCTATATCTCTAACTAACTACAAAAATCCTACTGCATCAGTTGCAGAACAATTTTGTGTAACTCCTAAGACTATTGAAGAATTAGTAAAGAAAGATAGAGATGTATTGAATTCAACTGCAAATACAAATAATCACGATAGCAATTGAGATTCAAAAGTAACTGAATATTTAAGTGCAGAAGACAATGAAAAAATTACTAGTGTCTCAATAACTAGTTCTGAACCCAGCGACAAACCAGCAAAAAGAGAGAAATTAAAGGCAGGTTGTCTAGGAATAAAGAGTAAGAAAACATATGAACCAGATTTTCATTCTAATTTGGCTAAATTTACAAAATGATGTTCAAATCCTAAAAAACAATAAAGATTATGAGCGCTACTATTAGAGGGCTAGTTGGTTTAGGAGCCTTAGGTGGTGTGGCTGGTGGTGGTTATTTATTGCATCGACAGTTATCGGCAGACAATATTGGTAAGAAATTAGAAGCAAACGGATACAAGTTACTATCTGAAACTGAAGATAGTGTTTGAACAAAAATATTAGAGCACTACAAAGGAAGAATAGAGGCCGGAAAGAAAGATCTTCAATTTGACGATTTTGATGGAAAAACCCCACCAAGTAACACTACTGATGTACTTAAGAGTAAATGTAAAAAAGTTCTTGCAGAAGTTACAGGAAATGAAGAAAATTACAAAAAAGCAGAAAGATGATGCACTCTACCTAAGCCATTAACTGAAATCTTAGAAAAAAAGGGATATAGAATTTTAAAGTCAGATGCTGCAAAAGATGACGATCCAAGTGAATGAGATAAAAAATTAGAGGCTTACGATAAGTCTGATGAAACATCAAAGAAATTTAGTGATTTAGATCTGAAAGCTCCTTCCAAAAATTTAGAAAAAGATGCAAAAACTAGAAATAAATTGAAGGAAAAATGTAAAGCATTAAAGGATAAGAAACATTATGAAAAAGACTTTGAAACAGAATTAGACAAATCTATTCTTTGATGTGCCATTCAAGTTAAAAAAGCTGAATAGTGACGTCCCCGCTCAGGGCATTCTCTATTCTTGGTACCTTTAGTGTAATAGGAGGTGCAAGTTCTATAGCTTTAGGTGGCTTAACATATGGGTCTTATGCACTACTTGCGCCTTCCAATAATATTAAAGATATATTACTAGAAAAAAATAAGACACCTATAGATTTAAATAAAAATGATGAATTTCTTAAAGCTTTAACACAACAATATCATAGTAAGAGTCCAGCCGGAAAAAAAGAAATTGAAAACTTTACTTTAAGTTCTGCAAACGACTTCACTAACTTCAAAAATAAATGTGATGAACTCCTAAATACTCCTAAGAAGCATCTAATGTTCCTGTAACAAGATTACTAGAGTCAAAAAATAGAAAATCTTTAACAGATAGCGATAGCACAGAATGAGGTCAAAATTGGGGTAAATTTAGAAACGATTACAAAACTGTTGCCCCTACGGATCCTTGAATCATAACAGATTGAAATAATGCTAAAAGTTCTAATGACGTTCCACAATCGTTCAAAGATAACTGTAATACCAACCTAGCCAAAGAGTTATTAAATACTAACCATCAATTATTGCCTCAAATAGAAAAGTACTGTACAAAATTTAAATAATGCCTAGCACTTTAGCAAAAATAACTATTGGAGCCACTAGTATTGCGGGCATTACTGGTGGAGGAGTTGGAACTTATTTATTATTGCAAGACAAGACAAGACAATAGAGGATAGACTGAAAAGACAAGGAAAAGTATTAATCCAAGAATCAAAACAATATCAAATAGCTTTCAAAGAACTAAAGTCAAAACCTGAATTCATACAAACCATTAATAATGAGTATGTTAACAGTGATAGCGATCATAATATAGGTGGTGCAGCGTTAAGAGATTGATGTAAAGAAAAGTTAACATTGCCTTTAACAAGTGAAAATCTGAATAATTTATTACCAAAAGTAAGTGATTATTGTACTATTCCTCCTTTAACAATAGGTGAAAAAATAGATAGGAATGGTAAGAAATTAGTCAGTGATTGAAATACTAAATTTAAATTAATTAAATCTTCAGCAAGAGATTTACAAACTGATTTAAACGATACTAATAAAGAAGTAACAGACATAAATCAAACTAATCAAGAAAGTAAAGCTATTAAAGCTCTTGAAAAATGATGCAAAGACCAGATTGAGTTAAATTTATTGAGTACAAATGTGGAAGAAACTTGAACAAAAGTTGAAACGCGTTGCATAGAAAACAAAAATAGCTAGTAAGAATTCTGATAATAGTTGATCTTTGCATTTAATTTAAATATGGCTATTAAACAAATTGCTATTCTTGGAACAACTACCACTGTAGTTGGTGGAAGTTTAGCAACTGGTTCTTATCTTTTACTAAGAGACAATTCCATAAGAAAGCAAATACTTAATGAAAATAAGAAAATACTAGACATTGCTGAAACTAATAATACTCTTTGAGAAATAAAGTTAAGTGCTTACACCAGGGAAGAAAAAAGAAATAATGATTTAAGTCTTACAACAGACGACATAAAAAATTTAAAGGAATGATGTACCAAAACTTTAGCAAATACATTTAATAATAAAGATGACAAAAGCTTTAAGAGTGCACAAGTATTATGTACAGTACCCACAAATAAAGAGAAACTACTTAAAGATAATAAGACAATAGCCACTTCTGCCCATTGAGCCAATAAATTATCTGCTTACAAACAACCAAATGAACAAACTTTAATTCCAGCAATTAGTAAAGATACTGCAAAAGCTAAAGATATTGAAGATTGATGTGCATTTGCCATTAATGACGAATACACAAAAGATACTGAGAATAATTATTCTTTAACACTTAAATGATGTACTGTACAAGGTAGTTAATTTATGAGTGCTTTAACTAGAGGAGTAATTGGGGTTTGTGCTTTAAGTGGTGTTTGCGGTGGAGGATATGGTTTACATAAATTATTATCAAATGACAGTATTGAAAGCAAACTTAAAGCAAACGAATATGTACTACTTACTAATAGTATTGAACATGAAAAACATTGAGATGAGATATTAGCATCATACAAAGCAACTATTCAAGCTGACAACAATAGTAAATTTAAATTTGATAATTTTGTTATTAGCAATACTCAACCTAATGCAGAAGACAAAACCAAACTAAAAGAGCATTGCAAAAAAACTCTAAAAAAAAGAACATTTGAAGATAACGAAGAAGCAGAATACAACAAAGCAAAAAGATGATGTGTTATTCCTTCAACAGTATCCGAAAAATTAGCTACTGATAAATTTGAAGTACTAGATACAACAACAGGAGATGGCGCCACAAATAAGCATGATAATGAATGGGCAAAAAAGATAAAGGCCTACATAGATAGTAAAAACACAAACAAAATAGCTAGTTGAACAAATGGTGCACCAACACAAGACAATAAAGAAGATAAAGAAAAACTAATTAATAAGTGTAAGGAATTAGTAAATACAAAAACACATCAACCAAACTATGAAAAAGCTTTTGAAGATGCAAAAAATTGATGCATAATGCCTAAAGAGTCTGGCAGCTAATAAAAATAAAAAAACAACAATAAGATAGATGAATTCTAAGATTGCTTTATTAACAGTAGCAAGTATAGGAACTGCAGGAGGAGTTGATGGCCTTGGTTATTGATATTCTATACCTAAAGACCTAAAGGATTTATTAATTAAAGAAGGAAAACAATTATTAGACGTATACGGAAATACAAGTGATGCAGAATGAAAGAAATTAGCAGATAAATACAAAGGAAATGAAGCAACAATAACCCTTAATGTCGATAAACAGGTAAATAAGATTGGAACTTTTAGAATCGATGCTTCAGACACTGATGGATTTGCAAAATTAAAGAATAAGTGTAAAGAGCTTTTTGAAAAGAAAATATCAGATAAAGAAGATTTCAAAACTGCTAAACAAGATGCTATTAATTGATGTATTGATAAATCAGATGCACTTACAAAAGAATTAAAGTCAGTCCAAACTTCTACTAGAGGTGGATCAGGTGCAGGACAGGGTGTCAGAACAGATGGTACAGTACAACAACAATTAAGCCATAGTGCCTCTGGAGAACGTGGCGCACAATCATCAGGGCCAGCTCCAAGTAACTAATGGTAGGAATTAGATCTTCATTATTTTCAATACTTAGTGTTAGTGTCTTAGGTGGTGTAGCAACAGGTGGGTATTTTCTTTTTAAACCTGGAACTTCTGAAAATGTAAATACTTCCAAAAATACAACTGAAAATTCTTCTCCTAACAGAGTACAAAACAATTTAAACGAAAGCCAAACACAAGATCAAAATCTTGGAACAAGAGGTGCTTCTAATAGTGAAAGAAATAATGTGTCTGATCCTGCTCAAACACAACCTTCATCAAGTAATCCACCTGCTGCTCCAAGTCAAGGTGCAGGAGGAGCAGGTGACAGTAGTGTTCAATTACCTTCTAGATAATGAATTTAAAGACATCACTATTTGCTTTGCTGGGGGTTAGCACTGTTGGTGGGGGTGTAGCTGGTGGCTATTACTTATTCAAACCAGATACAAACGCTATTAAGCAATCATCTATTAATCAAAAAGATACAGTAGCTATAGATTCAGAGAGCGGAACATCTAAAGACGATTTAACAGCATTACAACCAAAAACTCCTGCAAGCACTACTCTACAAAATCAACAAAGTAACTCTCAAGCTCAATTACCTAGTGGTG
The DNA here is from genome assembly GCF_001645765.1 of Candidatus Mycoplasma haematobovis. GTDB lineage: Bacteria > Bacillota_I > Bacilli_A > Mycoplasmatales > Mycoplasmoidaceae > Eperythrozoon_B > Eperythrozoon_B haematobovis. Next base: position 21,628 of record NZ_LWUJ01000010.1, read on the forward strand.
GCTCTCCTGCTTCGCCTTCAAATATAAATCCTTCTCCAGAGAATGCAGGAACCTTAACAGGTTAATGGCAAATAAATTAATACTATTTTCAATACTAGGAGTCTGAACATTAAGTGGTATAGGAGTTGGAAGTTATTTTCTTTGAAAACCAGAATTACCTAAAGATATATTGGAATTGTTGAAAAAAGAAAACCTAACTCCTTTAGATACAGAAGGTACTACACATGATGAAATATGAAAGGAATTAATAAAAAAACATGTAACTTCAAGTAGTAGTGTTGATGCAACCAGAAAAATAAGAAATATATATTTTTCAAGAACAGCATCAACACAAACAAGTGCTGAAGATATTAAAGTTTTGAAAAATAAATGTAAAGGATTATTCAATCAAAAAGTAACAAATGATACTAAATTTAATACCAATAAACAAAATGCTATTGATTGATGTACTACTCAATCTAAATTTGCTCAAAATACTCAAGAATAATTAATAAATGAATACCAAAACTGCACTTATTAGTATTGGTGGAATAGGCACATTAAGTGGTATAGGTGTTGCAGGTTTTTGATTTACACAACCTAAAAATATAGGTGAATACCTGACTTCAATTGGAAAAACCTTACTTGATACTAAAGGTAACACTAATGAAAAAGAATGAAAAATACTCTATACAAAACATAAATTAGAAACTGTACCGCAAGCAGAATCAAAAATAGCAAAATTATTATCAACAGATATAGGAAATAATGAAAGTGCAGGCATTACTAAGTTAAAGCAAGAATGTGAAACACTCTTCAAAGAACCAATATCTAAGAACGATGATGAGTTCAAAGCCAAAAAAGAAAAAGCAACCAATTGATGTACTTTAGAATCTCCAATAATTGAAGAAGCCAATAAAGCAACTGCAAATCCTTCAGGAAATTCTGGTAGCTCCTCTGGCCAAGGTAGTGCAGATCCAGTTGTTTCAACCTCTAGAACAACAACACAAAATGGCCTTGGATAATAATCTATAAAAATTGCTAAAGTTTAATGTACATAATCTCTATTCTTGTTGAACTTTAAAACTATAAATGAAACCATTTAAATAATGGCTAGTCCCAAACAAGTTCTATTAATTGGTGGAGGTCTTACAGCTGTGGTTGGTGGTGCCGGCGGAACAATAGCTTACTTTTCTTCACAACCTAAGAATATAGGTGATTTACTTGTCAAAAAAGGAAAAACACTTTTGAGTATTAAAGATAATACCAATGATGACCAATGAAAAAAATTAGTTGATAAATACAAAGGAGATTCAGAAACGATAACACTTACAGGAGGCACAAAAATTAATAAGATAAAGAACTTTACTATTGCTAATCCACAACCAAGTGGCACTGCCAATTTTAAAGATTTAAAGAACAAATGTAGAGACTTATTCAAAACTGAAATAAGTAAAGGAGAAAAATTTGAAAATCTTGTAAAGGGGGTTGAAGATTGATGTACTTTAGAATCTCCTGTGCTTAGTGAACCTGATACACTCGCTGTAACAAAACCAGATACTGGAAGTTCAATTCAAAATTCTAGAGTAGGACAAGGTGCTGTATCTGGTGGAGGAAGTGATTCATCACAACCTTCACACACTTAATGACTTCAAAATCATTATTACTAACTGTAGCAGGAGTTAGCACGCTGGGCGGTGTTGCAGCGGGTGCTGTTGCTTTATTTAATAAAAAAGAACCAAGTAATGTTAAAGAACTGCTTATTAATAAGGAAAAAACACCATTAGATGTTGTTGGAAATACAAACGATAAGCAATGAAAACTATTAGCAAATAAATACAAAGGGAATAACAGTCCCATTCAAATTACAGGAGAAAAGAGCATCAATAAGATCGCAGGCTTAACTATCCAAGATCCAAGAGCTGGTGCTGAAGTTGATTTTGCAGTTCTAAAGAGTAAATGTAAATCTTTATTTGATACAAAAATAAATAATGATGAAAGCTTTAATACGGTTGTGGATAATGCTGAAAATTGATGTACTTTAGAATCTCCTGTACTTGAACAAGCACAAAAAACAATACCTGCAAAACCAAGTAATATGAAAGAATTTATTAAAGGCAAAAACTGAGAACCATTAGATAAGAGTGATAATAGCAATGACAAAACAGTCTGAGAAGCTTTAATTTCAAAATATTCAACCGTTTCAGAACCAACACAAAAAATAACAATAGATGGATTTAAATCTGGAAATGAGAATAAAGTAGCAAACATTAAAGCATTACAAACTGCTTGCGATAAACTTCTAGATAGTACTACAGATTTAGAAAGTAACGCAGAAATAGTGAAAAATTGATGTACTAAGCAAACTACCTTAAATAATTAAATGAATATATCCGTTAAAGTTTTATCTGCAGGAGCAGGCTTAGGTTTAGTTGGTGGCGCGGGCGTTACTGCTCATTATCTCTTGAATGACAACTCTATTGGAAAAGCACTAAAGGATAAAGGACATACATTACTAAATTTTGATATCACCAATACACAAGATAAAGCAACTTGAGATCCTATTGTTAAAGCTTATGTAAGCAGCAATAAGAAGATTAACGATGTAACAATTGTCATCACTCCAAGCGATGGAACGCCGACACAAGACAATGTTAATGGTTTAAAGAAAGCTTGTGCAAAAGTGATTGAATCAAAAAATAATAATGAAACTACTTTACAAAACGCTGAACAATTTTGTGTAACTCCAATAACTGTTAAGAGTTTGGTCGAAAAACAAAGAACTGTCTTAGATTCTACAGCAAGCACTAATGAAACACCAACAGAATGAAATAACTTAGTAACCAGTTACTTAAATGCAAGTACAGACAAACAAATTTCTGGCGTTACTTTAGCACAGAACAACCCATCTGATGAAAGTGGAAAAAGAGATGCTCTGAAAAGAGGGTGTGAAGGGATAAAGAACACAAAAACACATGATACCAACTACCATAAACAATATGAACAATTTGTAAATTGATGTTCTGTTCCTAAAAAAATAATGGCATAAATACTAAAAATATCCCATCTAGTTTAGAAAAAATACTGTACTTTAAGAACAAATAGTATCTATTTATTAAAGATGAAACAAACTTTATTGCTGTAAATTGAATAAATAAGAATCTACTCAGTAATAGTAAGTGTTTCTAAATCTAACCTCCAAAGCCAAATTTGCCGTGGTTACTGGTGTAGTTAGTTTAGTTGGTGGTTCTGCCACTTTAATACATGACATAATAACAACTGAATCTGTTGAAGCAATTATTAAATTAAGAAACTTTGAACTAATAGATGATGATGCAAAATGAGCAGAAGTACTTGAAGACTATACTAGAGAAATCAAAACTCAAACAGATCTAAAAATACCTGATTTTGAAGGTGGAACAGGTAAAGTAGAAGAATTTAAAAAACATTGTAAACAAATACTTAGCATCAAATATAGAATAGCTGACTCTCTAGATTTAGTAGATTTAGCTTTATGATGCGTTAAGCAGCAAACAGTATCTGACTATTTAATCAAAAATAAATACACTCTTCTTAAAACTGATCATAGAGTGTACGATAAAGATAATCCCATGTGAGACAAAAAAATAAAGGAATATCTTCAGCTGCCTAAGGAAAATACTGAAGACAAGATATCAGAACTGAAAATAACAAATAGCTCTTTAGAAAGGGTAGATGAATCAGACAGAACAGCCTTTATTGAAGAATGTAAAAAACTAAGCAAAATTAAACATTTTGACAAGAACTTTGAACAATCATATACCTTAAGTGCTCTTTGATGCGCAGAAGCTCCAAAAGAAAATAAGTCTTAAATTTAACTTATTTACTAAAAGATCACAATAATCATGAGCGCTTTAACTAGAGGGGTAATTGGAGTTTGTACTCTAGGAGGTGTTTGCGGTGGAGGATATGGTTTACATAAATTATTATCAAATGACAGTATTGAAAGCAAACTTAAAGCAAACGAATATATACTACTTACAGATAGCGCTGATCATGAGCAATATTGGACTGAAATTTTAAAAAATTACAAATTAGTTGCGGCAACTGACAGCCCTTTTAAATTTAAAGATTTTACAGGTGAAGACAGTGTACCTGCAGGACAACCGGATGCTAAATCTAAGTTGAAAGAATTATGTAAGAAAACTACACAAAAAAGAACATTTGAAGATGACAAAGAAGTTGAATACAACAAAGCTAAGAAATGATGTGTTGTTCCTAAAACAGCATCAGAAATGTTAAAGGCAGAGGGTTTAACGATATTAGATACAAAAATTGCAGATGGAAAAACTAATCCAAATTCAACTGAATGAACAGCTAAAGTAAAGGACTACATAAAGAGTGACAATACACATAAAATAACTCAACCTGCTTGAGAAGGTGGTAAAGGACCTGAAAAATCAGAAGAAGCAGATATTAAAAAATTTATGCAACAGTGTGAAAAACTACATAATACAAAAACATATGAACAACATTATGAAACTATATTTAAAGATGCTAAGAGATGATGTGCAATATAGTGAATGCTATCAAATTTAGCACCAAAAGCTAAGGCGGCAGTTTTTGTTGGTATTGGAAGTTTAATTGCAGGATCTGGAACCCTAATATACGACATATTTACGACAAAGACTATCAAAGAATTTATTGAAACAAAACACTTTACAATATTGACTAGTAATAGTGAAGATAGCGATACTTGAAAAGCAATAATTCAAGATTACACAGAACAAATCAAAACTCAAAAAAAATTAAAGATAAATAATTTTGAGGGAGGAGATGAAAACAAAATACAAGAATTACAAAAAGCCTGTGAATCAATACTTAGTGTTAAATATAGAGTAGCTGTATCTAATGGAATAGTAAATCAAGTTCTATGATGTGTTAAACAACAAAAAGTTGAAGACTACTTAATCAAAAACAAATTTAATGTTCTTAAAACAACGGATACTGAAAATACAGGAGACGACCCTAAATGAGATGAAAAAATAAAAGAATACCTAAGAGTATCAGAAAATAATAAAGAAAAACAATTATCAGAAGTAACCCTTGAAAAAAGTAAATCTGGTACTATTGACACAGCCGAAAAGAAATCATTCATAAACGCTTGCAAAAAATTAAATGAAACTAAACATTTCAAAGAAGACTTCGTAAAATCATACCAATTAGCTACTTCTTGATGTGCAGAAAAACAAGGTGAATCTTAAATTTGCATTACTAGCAGGAATAAGTGTAAGTACTGCTGGAATAATTGGCATAGTTGGTTATTTCTTTTCTAGAGCTAAAGATTTGAAAGATATATTAAACGGAGAAGGCAAGAAACCTTTAGATTTAACAGATACTAAAGATGATGCAGATTGAGATAAATTAATTGAAAAATACTTAGGATCTAATAGTTTAAGGAAAAATAACAAAAATTGAAGGCGTAGATATTAAGCAAGATAGTAAAGATAACAAACAAAATTTAAAAAACAAATGTAAAGAACTACTAAAGACACCTATTTCTTCAGATGATACATTCAATAAAATAAAAACCACTACTATCAATTGATGTACAAAATCATCTGAGTTACTAATAACTAATGTTTAAAGTTAAACCAGTCTTATTAACTGTTTCGGGTCTTACAACATTTATTGGTGGTGGAGGGGCGGCTTATCTCCTATTGTTACAAGACAAGAGAGGATAACGAAAATATAGAATTTGCTAAAGAAACAGAAGAATATCAGTTAGTTTTCAAAGAACTTAGAAAAAATAGCGATTTTATTAATGACATCAAAGGCGAAACTAACAACATAACTTCAAACAGTGAATTTGTTGTAGGAGGAAAGGCTTTAGAGGCTTGATGTGAAAAAACAAAAAATTACTACAAAACGAAAAAGGTACTAGTACTTTAAAGAAAAAAAGTTAAAGATTACTGTGAAAGACGCCTAGCGATAATGGGAGCGAAAATAGAAAAAATGGGTAAAGCCTTTACCATCAGATGAAAAGAAAAATTAGATTCAATAAAGGTTAATGCAACTCAAAATGATCCGGAATTACAAAAAGACTTACAAGCGACAAGTAATGCGGCTACTTCTCTAGACTTAACAGACCAAAGAATTGTATATGATGTGCTCCAAAGGTGATGTGAAGGAAATCCTGTTCGAAAAGTGATTGAAGATAACGAAGACAAAATTTGAAACAAAATGGAAAAACGTTGTTTCGATTAACACTAAAAGCTTAAACAACTATTTTGTTATTAATAACTTAAACTAATGGCTATTAAACCAGTTTTATTGACTGCCCTGACCGCAGGAACTGTTGGTGGTGGAGCAACTGGAGTTTATTTTTTGCTTAAACCTGATGCACCTGTTGCAAAACCAAAAACCAAGACACTTAAAGAAGTGATGGGAACAAACGGTTTTGAAGCATTAGATACTGAAGGAAACACTGATAATGACACATGAAAAAAATTAATAGCAAAATATACAGCGGATAGTACGGCAGTAGAAGTTGCAAAAATAGCCATAACTGGAGAAATTGAAAAAAGTCCTAGTGACGATCATGTTGCAAATATTGATAAATTTAAGAAAGCTTGCAAGAATTTATTAGAGAAAACAGAAGGTTATGACGGAGATAAAGTAACTGTAATTAATTGGTGTAACAAGCAATCTAAATTAATAAGTGACTCTTAGAAGTGGACATAACCAATGATAGGAACTAAGCCAGCTTTATTATCCTTTGCAGGAGTGGCAACCGTTGTTGGTGGAGGTACTGGTGTTTATTTGCTATCACAAGACAAGACAACAATAAGAGATAAATTAGACAAAGAAAATATAGAGTTAATTAACAACGTAGATGAATACGAAATAGCTTTCAAAGAATTTAAAGATACAACAAATTACATAAATCTAATTAAAGGCGACAATGATCCTCTTAACGCTAGTAGTACCCAAAAGGATGGTGGATTAGCTTTAAAAAAATGGTGTGAATCCAATCTTAAACTTAGATTAACAACTCCTAATTCTGAAACAATTACCGAAAATATAAAGAAATACTGTTCTAGCTCCTTATTAACAATTGAAGCCAAATTAAAGAGAGGGAATAAATCATTAGTTGAAAATTGAAATGATAAATTAAGCAAGCTTAAAACCCCTTCCGATAATGGAGCATTATTAACAGATCTAAAAAAAATCAAAAAGGATCTAGAGAGTCTAGAGGTTCAAGATGTACATAAAGTACTTGAAAACTGATGCAAAAAACAAATTAAGACAAGATTAACCGAGGACAAAAATGATGCTGTTTGGACAAAGGTAAATAACCGTTGTTTGAAACAAGAAATTGACTAAATTAGTTGTTTCGTCCTTAGTTGGCGTTAGTACTTTAGGGGGTGCAATTGTTGGTGGTTATTACTTTATGCAACCTAACAATATTAAAGATGCTCTACAAGCAGAAAGCATAATCATCTTAGATACTGAAAGTAACCAAGAACAATGGGAAAAATTAGCTGAAAAGCATACAGGACAAACAGTTACAGTTAAATTAGATAAAGATATTCAAATTGCTACTATTGCTTCAATTGGAGATATCAGCTCAAAAACACCAGAAAACATAACAAAATTAAAGGATCATTGCAAAGAATTATTGAAAAAACCAGCTAAAGGCTCAGATTACGAAACAAATAAAGAGGCAGCAAAGAATTGATGTACTTTAGAATCTCCAATGCTTAAAGAAGAAGCAACACCTAAACCGGTTGTAGCACAAAGCTTAAGACAAGCATTGTCTACAGAAGGGTTTGAAGCACTAAATACTGATAGTGGTGCAGATGATGTAACATGAGGAAAACTTATAGATAAACACCTTGAAACAGGCTCTAGCACCATTACAAAAATAAATATTCCTAACCTTAAAACAAACGATCCTTCAAATAATAGGGTAAATAATATTGAAGCTTTAAAACAAGCATGCAAAACAATGTTAGATAAAACTACAGATTATGAAAGTGACAAAGAAATAGCAAAGAACTGATGCAACAAAAACACAAAAATAGTTAGCTAATGTTTGGAACTAAACAAGCAATATTAGCAATTGCGGGAGTTAGTGCTCTAGGTGGAGCATCCGTTGGATGCTATTATTGTTTTAAACCTAAAGCTCCAGAAAGCTCACAAACAACAAGTAGTAGTTCATTAAGCACCTCTACTACACAAGGAACATCTCCAAAAACAACAGATCCTGTCCAAAGAGAAGGAGATTCTCTTGCCGATGTTCCAAGTGCTATACAACCACCACTAAGAGGTCAAGATGCACCAATTGAAGGTAGTTCATCTTCCGGCTTAACTACTTCCACATCACCAACAACTACATCTGTTGGAAATGTTGATTCTCCTCAAGTTGGGACTGGAGGCGTTGGAGCCTAAATACCCGTTAACTAACAACCTTTAAATTTAAGTAATCATGGCTTTAAATATTAAGAATATTGCTTTAATTGGTGGTGGGGCTTCTGCTATTGCAGGAGGAAGTGCAGGAACCTATTATTTGTTACAAGACAAGACAATAGAGCATAAATTAATAAGGGAAGGAGAAAAAATAATCGAAAAAGATAATGAATACCTAGTTGCGTTTAAAGAACATAAATCTGATAGTAACTTCATAAACTTAATTAAAGAAAATGATAATTCTATTAGTGCAACTGGTGATGTAAATAAAGGAAAAGCTGCATTAAAGATTTGATGTGAAAGTAATTTAAAGCTAGACCTATCAAAAGAAAACATAGAAAAATCATTTGAAAAAGTTAAGAAATATTGCATTAAACCACCAATGACTATTGGTGCAAGAATTGAAAAATTAGGAAAAAAATGAGTTGATAATTGAAAGAATAAATTGAGTGCACTAAAACAACCACGAATTGATGAAGGTTTAGCAACAGATCTTGGTAAACAAGACAGTAATATTATTGCAAATGATCTTAGGGATTGATGTAAAGGCAATAGTGAAAAAGATTTATCTGACCAAACTACAGATGCTATTTGAACAAAAGTGGAAAGACGCTGTATAGAACCAAAACCTGTTTCTCAGGGCTAAGAGATGTCAACCAAAGTAATTGTTTCTTCTATAGCGGGAGTTGGTGTACTAGGCGGTTCAGTAGCAGGTACCTACCATTTTTTAAGTCAAAAATCTGAAGAAAAAAGTCTTGAACAAGTACTGACTGCTGAAAACAAAATACCTCTAAAGACATCTAGCAATACTGATGATGGCGATTGGGGTAAATTAGTTACTAAATTTCTTGCTACTGATAATTCTGTAACAGTAACAAAAATTAATGTTACTGGTATTGTTAATGCAAGTCTAGGTACTGGTAACAACAATACAGAAAATATTAGAAAATTGAAAAAAGCTTGTCAAGCTCTATTAAAGAAAACTAAAGACTATGCGAATGATAAAGTAATTGCAGAGAATTGATGTACCAAAGCTTCTCCATTACTTAAATAAATACTAAATGGCAATACCTAAACAAGCTTTATTTATAGGAGCAGGAGCATCTGCTCTTACTGGTGGAGGTATTGGGGTTTATTTACTATCACAAGACAAGACAATAGAGCATAAATTAATAAGAGAAGGGATAACTTTAATTAGTAACCAAGATGAGTATGAAATTGCATTTATGGAAAATAAAGAATTCAAAAACTTTGTTGCTGAAACCGGCCTTAATGCTAGTGATAAAGCGAATACTGGTGGTAATTCCTTAAATACTTGATGCAAGAAACATCTAAATATGGAACTTTCAGAAAAGAATATTAAAGATATACTTCCTAAAGTCAAAAAGTACTGTGCTAAGCCTTCTGAAAATATTGGAGAAAAATATATCAAACTTGAAAGGAAATGAATAGAGAAAACAGGATGAGAAACAAAACTTAGCGCACTCAAAAAGGCCAACCCAAATGATGAAAATTTAAAGCAGGACTTGAAGGTTCAAAATCTAGATGGAACGGACGGTAATAACCCAGCAATAAAGGCCTTAGAAGATTGATGTAATAAACAAAAAGAAGTTAAATTAGTAAACGATAAAGAAAATACAATTTGAGAAAAAGTAAAAGGACGTTGTTTACAGGATTTAAGTAGTTAGTGATTACTAAATTAGTTGTTGCTTCAATAATAGGGACAAGCGCTATCGGTGGAGCATCCGTTGGATGCTATTATTGTTTCAAATCTAAAGCTCCTGAAAGCTCCCAGTCAACAAGTAGTACAAAAGGCCAAGTAACAAAAGATATTAATTCTAATAGCCTTCAAACATCTTTAGCTCCCGAAGGAAGCGCAGGATCAAGAACAACACAAGATCCACCTGCTACAACATCTGCTCCTCAAATAAGCGCATCAGGGGTTAATAGTGAGCCTGAAACAGTTTCACCTACCCAATAGTTTGGCGTTTTGACATCTTTAAAAAAAGTATTAATAAGTTTAGGTAGTGCTGGTGCTATTACAGGGTTAGCAGTTGGAAGTTATTACTTATCAAAGCTCAAATCCCCAAAAAACATAAGAGATAAATTATTAAAGGAAGGATTAACGCCTCTAGATACAAATGCAGTAAGCGATAAAGACGATTCAAAATGAACAGTACTCGTGAAAAAACATGCAGATCCAGCTAATAATAGCAAAAAAATAAAAAATTTACCTCTTTCATCAAATGCAAATCAAAAACCTATTCCTACTGACATCATAGAAATAAAAAATAAATGCAGAAGTTTACTTTCAACTCCGGTATCTAGTGAGGAAGATTTTGAAACTGATTTGCAAAATGCTAGAGATTGATGTACTAAAGAATCAGAATTTGCTAAAGAATAATGGCTTTAAGTACTAAGAACATTGCATTAATTGGGGGTGGTGCTTCTGCTATTGCAGGAGGAAGTGCAGGAACCTATTATTTGTTACAAGACAAGACAATAGAGCATAGATTAGCAAGTGAAGGAATAACATTGATAAATGGTAAAGATGAATATGAAGCGGCATTTATGGAAAGAAGAAACAATGAAGCATTTAGAACAACAATAGGCAATGTTAATGCAGACACCACTTCAGAGAATGGTTGAGGAATATTAAAGAAATGATGTGAAGATAATTTGAAACTTGATTTATCCGAAAAAAACGTCAAAAATACATTACCAAAAGTGAAAGAATATTGCGCTAAACCTTCTTTAGATATTGAAACAAGATATATTAAGTTAGGTAAGAAATTAATAACAGAAAATGGTTGAAAAGAAAAATACAGAACCCTTAAATCCGGAAATAACAATATAGATCAAGAAATAGGAATTGTATCTTCCGCAATTGCTGATGACAGTGACAATACAAAAGCTGGTAAAGCTTTACAAAAATGATGTAATCAAAAAATAAAAACTCCATTGGTACAAGATAAGACAGATGAAATTTGGAAGAAAGTTGAAACTCGTTGTTTACAACCTTAATTAATTATGACTACTAAGTTGATTATTTCAACTATTGCAGGAATTAGTACTCTAGGTGGAGCATCCGTCGGATGCTATTATTGTTTCAAATCTAAAGCTCCTGAAAGCTCCCAATCGACAGGTAATCAAGATACAGAAGCTCAGACACAAAAAACCGAAAGAATTGATACTCCTGTTGAACCTCAAGGACCTTTACCTGCTACAACAAGCTTACCTGCCCCTAGAGAAGGTCAAGATCCTGTAGTAACACAACCTCCTTTACAAGGTAGTCCAGAAGCCGGTGCACGTGGAGAAACAGGTCCTAGTGGTCCTACGGCTTAATGACTGTCAAAACAATAGGTTTAACAGTAGCTGGTATTAGTACTGTTAGCGGAGGAGTTGCTGTTGGCAGTCACTATTTACTTAAACCTACAAAATCAAAAAACATAGAACAATTACTAAGAGAAGATAATTTAAATCTCTTAAATACAACTGATAGCAAAACAGACAAAGATAAATGAGAAAAACTAATTGAGAAGTTTTTGGCAGATAGCACAAATCAAATTGAAAAAATATCTGCAACAATAAATAGGGCTACTGATAACAACAATGTTGCAAACATTACTGCTTTAAAAAATGCATGTCAAGAATTACTTAAAAAAGAAGAAGGTAAAGATACAGATTTTGAAAAACATAAAAAATTAGCCAAAAATTGATGTACTAAAGAATCAGATTTACTTAAAGAACCAGCAACACCAATAAGTCAGCTAGGAGTTTCTGGGGCAATATCTCCTGCGGGTAGCGGTGTAAGTTAGTTTTTGTCCTCTTTAAAGAAAATATTAATAGGCTTAGGAAGTGTTAGTGCTATTACAGGGTTAGCAGTTGGAAGTTATTGCTTATCAAAGCTCAAATCCCCAAAAAACATAAGAGATAAATTATTAAAGGAAGGATTAACGCCTCTAGATACAAATGCAGTAAACACTCAAGATGACGAAAAATGAAAGATATTAATAAAAAAACATTTAGATTCAGCAAATAGCAACAAAAGAATTCCGTCTTTAACTTTTTCCTCTAGGGCAGCTCAAAAACCTATTGATTCTGACATTGCGGGAATCAAAAGTCAATGTAGCCGTTTATTAAGAATAAAAATAACTAAAGATGAAGACTTTGAAACTGATTTACAAAATGCTAAAGATTGATGTACTAGTGAATCAGAATTTGCTAAAGAATAATGGCCTTAAATACTAAGAATATTGCTTTAATTGGTGGTGGAGCCACAACTATTTTGGGAGGTAGTATGGGAACTTACTATTTATTGCAAGACAAGACAAGACAATAAAGCATAAATTAATAAGAGGAGGATATTCATTAATATCAGATGATAAAGAATATCAAGTAGCCTTCAAAGCATTTAAAGATGTTGAAGAATTAACCAAATTAATCACAACAGAAGAAAAAACCATTAATGCACAAAGTGAAATTCAAGAAGGAGCTACTTATTTAGAAAATGATGTGAAAAGACTCTAGAAACAAGCCTATCTGATACTAATGTCAAAAACTTAATAGAAAAATCACAAAAATACTGTACTAAAGCTCCATCAAAAATTAAAGATAAACTTACTAGAATTGGTAGGACTTTAATTACAGATTGAAATGCAAAATTAGATGCATTAAGTAGTGGCCCACAAAATGATGACTCTTTGAAAAATGACTTAAATCAAGAAGATTCAAAAGTTACAGACTTTACTACACCAGATAAAGAAACTGTTGCTAATACTCTTAAAAAATGATGTGAAAAGAATATTGAAACACCATTGGCTTCCGAAACAATGGAAACTATTTGAGCTAAAGTAGATAAACGTTGCTTGCAACCTAAAGAATAATGAATACAAAAGCTATTCTTATTAGTGTTGCTGGAGTAAGTACATTAAGTGGTATAGGAGTTATAGGTTTTTGACTATCTTCTCCAACTAATATTGGAGAATCTTTAACTTATGAAGGAAAAACATTACTTGATGTAAAGGGAACCAAGAATGAAGCAGAATGAAAGATACTATTAGCTAAACATAAAGAGAATACCACACCACCTCCTGAAGACCAAATAACCAAGCTTACAATAAGTTATATTGGTGATAATGAAAATACTGGTATTGCTAAATTAAAATCAAAATGTGAAGAATTATTTAAAGAACCAATATCCAATAATGATTCAGAATTCAAAACCAAAAAAGATAATGCACTTAGTTGATGTACTTTAGAATCTCCAATTCTTAAAAAAGAAAAAAATAAACCAAATACATCCGCAGTCCCACAACCTAATTCTCCTTCCGCTCTAGGAACACCACAAAGAACTGATGTAGGTGCGGGCGGTGCAGGAGTAGGGTCAAGTCAACCAAGCGAAAATCACTAATCTTATGTTCGGTATTAAGCAAATAGTCATAGTTAGAGCAGGAGCCACAACTGTTATTGGTGGTGGAGTTGCTGGAACCTATTATTTATTAAAACCTAAAGCTCCAGAAAGCTCCCAAACAACAAGTAATAGTTCATTAAGCACATCTACTACACAAGGAACATCTCCAAAAATAACAGATCCTGTTGTTAAATCTCCTGCAGAAACAACCCCTAATCCTTCTTCTTTAAGCAACCAATTACCTAATCCAGCACCACAACAAGAACATAGTGATAGCACTGCTGGTTAGATGACTACTAAATCAATCCTTTATGCAGTGGCAGGAGTTAGTGTTGCAGGTGGTACATTAGGTGGTGGCTATTATTTACTTAAACCAAAAGCATCTGAAGAAACTAATGCTGTTATTGCTCCTGCTGGAAATATACCACCTAAACCTTCTGAACAAGACGATAGATTAACTAATCCACTGCCAAAACAACAAAAAACTATACAACAATTATTCAAAGATGAAAGCATAGCTCCTTTAAATACAGGTGATGGAGAAGAGGATAAAGAGAATTGAGGAAAATTAGTTGCAAAATTTCTGGAAAGCAGCACAGCTCAAACAGAAAAAATATCTGCAGACATTAAGGCAAATAAAGGATCTACCGATAACACTGCTGCCAATATTAAAGCTCTCAAAGGTGCATGTAAATTACTACTTGATAAACAAGAAGGTTCTGAAGATTTCGAAAAAAATAAACAATTAGCAACAAATTGATGTACTAACGGTTCAGAGTTCTTACAGCCTCCAAGACAGTAATCTATGTCTTTAAAGATAGCATTAACATGCGGTAGTGTTGCTACTGTTGTTGGCGGAAGTTATGGTGCTTATTACTTATTACAAGAAAAAACGATAGAGAATGAATTAACTTCAAGGAATTTAAAACTTATCAAAACTGATGACGATTATCAAATTGCCTTTAGAGAAGAAAAGGATACACCTGCCTTCATAACTCTACTTAATTCCATAAACAAAACAGGAGAAGAAGCAATTACTTCAAATAGTGTATAGACAAAGGAGGAATAGCCTTGAAGAAATGATGTAAAGCTAATTTAAGTCTTTCAAAAAATAAAGATAATGAAAAAACTTTACAAAGCGTTGAAAAATACTGTGTCAAGACTCTATTTACTATTAAAGACAAAATGAAGAGAAAAAGAAGAAAATTAGTTGAAGACTTAAGTCAAAATTTATCCACACTTAAATCTTCAAGTGCAGATGCAGATCTTCAGAAAGACTTAGGGTCTATTAATTCAGAAATTAAAGACATTAATGCTGCAAATGAAGATGTGGTTAAAGAGGCTTTAAGAATATGATGTGATAACAACATTAAAACTGATTTAACTAAGGATAAAGAAAATGAACTTTGAAAAAAATAAATAGGCGTTGTTTAGGGCCTGAAGGATAAAGTTATGAATGCAAAACTTGCTATTGCTTCTGTTGCGGGAGTTGAAACTATAGGAGGTGTTGCTGGTGCAGGCTATTGATATTCACAACCAAAAACTTTAAAAGACTTATTACTTTCAAAAAATATTAAATTACTTGATGTTGTCGGAAGCGATAGTGATGAAAATTGAAAAACTTTAGCTAACAAACATAAAGGACAAGAAGCCATAAACATTAACGATACTGAAATCAAAAGAATTGAAGGGTTAAATATTACTACTACAGGAACTACTGTTAACTTTGTCTATTTAAAGAACAAGTGTAAATCATTATTAGATGAAAAAATATCAAACATTAAAGATCCTAAAGTTACTGAAAAAAATGTAACAGACTGATGTACTGAACAATCTCCAATACTTAAATCTCAACCTGCAAGTAAAAATCAATTAACATCAGTTCCTGTCCCGCCTCCAGTCGGGCCGGGAACAGGCGATAGAGGTGTAAGTGATCCTGGTCAAGGAAGAAGTTAATAGTACTTTAATATGCCTAATGCTAAATTAGCTCTATTAATAGGTGGTGGCATATCTACTGTTGTTGGAGGTGGTGCCGGTGTTTATTACTTAACAAAAGACAAAACAATAGAGGATAGCTTAAATAGAGAAGGATTTAAATTTGCCCAAACATCAATTCAATACCAAGTATCCTTTAAAGAGTTAAAGAGTGAAGCAGATTTTATTAATGATCTCAAAACCCTTACTCCCGCAATAACAGCAGATAAAGAACTATCAGAAGGAGAAACTGCTTTAAAGACTTGATGTAATGCAAAAATTAAATCTTCTTTAAGTGAAGAGAATGTACAAGCATTAACAACAAAAGTCAAAAAATATTGTGTTGTACTACCAGTAACAGCAAAGGCTAAATTAATTAATAATAATTACATTCCAGTTACAAATTGAGATAGTAAATTTGAATCAATCAAAACTGACACAGATGGATCTATCAAAGCAGATTTAGCAAAAATAAAAGACACAGTTAAAGATCTAAATAATTCAGGCCAAAAAGCAGACATATTGGTCGCTTTGGAACAATGATGCAAACAAAATGAAGATACTAATTTAAATGTTAATGATGCAGATACTATTTATTCAAAAGTACAAACAAGATGCTTTAATAAAGAATAATGATATCTCTTAAACCTCTCTTAATTGGCGGAATAGGCTTGCCTATTCTTGGGGGAGCAGGTTATGCTTGTTTTGTATTCATTCAACCTAAAAACCTAAAAGAAGAATTAAAGAGAGATAAGTTTACACCTCTATCAATTGAAAAAGGTCAAGACAAAGACATTTGAACTAAATTAGTAAAAGAATATTCCAAAACTACCACTAATCCAAAAATAGGAAATTTAACAATAACACTTTCTGCTACTGAACCTACAGATGAAGAAATTGAAAAGCTTCAAAATGCATGTAAAGGTTTATTTGAGAAAAAGAAAGGCGATAGTAATTATGAAACAGATTTAAATTTAGCAAAAAATTGATGTATTAAAGAATCCACAAAAATATCTAATACACCTAATATTATTTCAAATCCTGCACCTGCCGGAAGTGAAGCAAAACCTTCTGTTCCTTAAATTATGGCTCCAAAACAAATTGCTATTTTAGGAACAAGTGTATCTGCAATAGGGGGTGGTATTGCAACTAGTACATACTTTCTCTTGCCAGATAACTCTATTAAAGCTCAAATAATTAAAGAAAATAAGAAAATACTGGATTATGGTGCAAAATCAGAATTTTGAGAAATCAAACTACATACTTTAACTTCTGCGTCTACCACACAAAAGTACAGCACCACACTAGCCGGCAATACTTGAGATAAATTAAGAGATTGATGCAAAACATCTCTTTCAAAAGGATTTACTGAGAAAAATAAAGACTACACAAGCATCAAAGATCTATGTACGGTTCCTACAAATAAAGAAAAATTAGCAAAAGAAAATAAGAATATAGCTGTAACAAGAGAATTGACACAAAAGGTTCAAAGTTACAAAACTACAGGGAATAACGCATTATCTATAGATATTTCTGGAAATGATAATGCAATAGCAAGCAATATGGAAATATGGTGTCAAAGTGCCTTAGAAAATGAATATACAGAGACAAACAAAAACACTTACCCATTAACACTTAAATGATGTACTAGAGAAGGGAGATAAATATGAAGCCTGCTATAGTTAAAGGAATTATTGGAACTATAGGAGTTGGTGGTGTAGTTGTTGGGGGTTATTATGGTTCTGGATCATTATTCCCACCAAAAATTCCTGCCGAAAAGCCAAAAGCCAGCATAAGAAATTTGATAACTAATACCGGAAGAACAGTCTTAAACAATCAATCTAATAATGGTTTATGAGGAATCAAATTAAACACATACGAGCTATTATTTAAATCTCCTAAGAAAATAAATCTTGAAACTGAAGATGAGGAAGGATTAAAGAAATGATGTGATGATGCTACAAAAAAAGAAACTGAAGACAAAAATGACAATGATTATTCAATAGCACAACAATTATGCACAAGACCAACAAATAGAGAAACATTACAAAAGAAATCAAAAACACTAGCTGATGATCAAGATTGAGAAAGAAAAGCGGAAGAATACAAGGCAGCAGGAACAGCAAATGTTATTACAGAAATAAAAAATAGAAGTGAAGCAACTCCACAGCAAATAAAAAATTGATGTGAAAAGACTTGAGATGAAGAAATTTTAGAAATCGAAGATACTTACAACCTAGCAGTAAAATGGTGTACTAAAGAAGGTCAATAATGAATATACATCCAGTAGCAAAAGGTTTAATTGGACTAGGAATTTCTGGTGGGATAGCGGGTGGAGGATATGCTCTTTTTCCATCAAGTACAAAAAATGAAATTACTAAAGAATTAATTTCAAAACATTACACAATACTCACTAATGATCCATCAAACAAGACTCATTGAGACTCAATAATAGCTAGTTACAAAGCACTTACTACTCCACCTCAAAATTCATTGAAGTTTGCAGAATTAACTGGTAATGAAGATGATGCTGTAAGCAAATTACAAGGAATATGCAATAAGTTACTTAACCCATCATCTTCAACTACTTTAGACACAGACAAAAAAGCAGAAAAATGATGTGTTGAACCAATATCTGTTTCAGCAATATTAGAGAAAAGAGGCATTAAACAAATAGCTAATAGTGCTCAAACTAATTGAGAATCAAAAATAATACTTCATAGAAGCGAACAAGATACTAACAAAAAGATTTCAAATTTATCAATCGGAACAACTGGTACAATAAATCCAGAGCATTTAACAGATATCAAAAATAAATGCAGAGATATAGGCAACAAAAAGAATCATGAAGACAAATACGATGAAAATCTAACTAAATTCACATCTTGATGTGCAAATACATAATTATCAAGTATGAAACCAATAGTAATTAAAGGAATAGCGGGAACCTTAGGTGCTAGTGGTTTAGTGGTAGGTGGATATTATGGTATTGAAGCTTTATCAAATGAACATATACCAGTAATAATAAGAAATACTATTGAAAAAGAACTAATAAAGGAAGGATACACAATATTTAGTCTTAATGAAAGTGAATGACAAACTAAATTTGAATCCTTTAGAGACGGAGATAAGTTAGAGGCTTTTGCAAAAGCTTTGAAAGAATTTAAAGGAAATAGTTTTGTGGTTGCAAAAAGTCAAGCTAACACGGAAGGAGGAAAAGAATTGAAAAATTGATGTATAGCATTACTTGATTTAGAAAAAGAAAAACAAACCGAGAATAAAACTATTGAAAATGCCAAGAATTTTTGTGCTGAAAAACAAACACCCAAACCTAATATAAGACAGGGCAATCCAGAGCCTGGAAGTGCAGGATAAATAAATATTTATGCTTTCAACACCTAAATTAGTTGGAATGGCGGTGGCTAGTGTAGGTATTGTTGGTGGAGCTGTAGGGATAAATTATGCTTTAAACCCTAGTGTTCCTGCTCCAGAAAAAACTACTTTGAGAAAACTAATAACTTCAGCAAACAGAACTCCTTTAAATAAAGATTCAACAACTTGAGACATTAAATTAATCACATATACTAATTCTATAAGGTCATTAAAAAAGATAACTCTTACGCCTGAAGATGCAGAAGGTTTAAAGACATGGTGTACAGATAACTTAGACAAGGAGTTTGAAGTTTCAAAAAAAGATGAAAGTAATTATTCAATAGCTATCCAAATTTGCACTAAACCAACTAACCAAGAAAAGTTAAAGAAAAATTCAAAAACAGTATTAACAGATAGTGGATGGGATACGAAGGCTAATACATACAAAAAAGGAAATATAGAAAACCTTACTATTCCGACAATAAGCGATAAAACAAAAGCTACCGAAAAACAAATAAAGGATTGATGTACAGATACTTTAGGAAAAGAAATTGAAGATAATGAAACTATTTACAACACAGTTGTTAAATGATGTACAACTGGATAATTGATTATGAAGACATTAATAATTAAAACATCTATTGCTTTAGTTGGTGCTGGCGGCCTTGGATTAGCGGCTCATCAAAGTTACAAAGCATTAACAAGCCAAGATACTTCTGCCGCAAAGAACAAGAATGATAATAGTAAGAAAAATAAAGATAAATTAAACGAAGATAAGTACGAAGTATTAGGATTTGAATCTACTAATGATCAAAAATGGACAAATATATTAAGTAGCTATAGAACAGTAACAAGTAAACAAGAATCCTTAAAGTTTAACAATCTTACTGGTAGCGAATCAGATGCAAAAGAAAGACTACAAAGAATTTGCAGTGATGCTTTAAATTCAGAAAATGTTAATGATTATGAAAAAATAAAAAAATGATGTGTTGTTCCAATAGATATTTCTAGTTTATTAACTAAACGAAGTTTTGTTATTTTGAAAACAGATAACAATGTTTCTTCGGACAATAGTTCTTGAGAAAAGAAAATAAAGAATTACAAGAAATTAGATACCGATACTTTAAAGATTGATGGATTAAGTTTGACTAACAATAAAGAACAAGCAGAAACAAGTGACTACACAAATATCAAAAATAAGTGTAACGAAATCAAAACAAAGAAAAGTCATGAAGAAAATTTTGAAGATCTCTTAAAAAAATTCAAAACCTGATGTGCAGACAAAAACTAATTAAGGTTATTCATATACAAAAAAAATAAATCTATAAGAAACAGCTTCACTTATTCTTTTTATGAGTGTACGTACTAAAGCCATTGGCTTAACATTCCTAACCGTAGGAAGTGCAATAATTGGAATTCATTTTTGACCAGAAGAAGTAACTGTTTCAGAATTAGATAAAGTTGATTTTCCTCAAGAAAATATTCCTTCCAACTCTAGTAACATCTAAAGAAGTAGATAATCAGGAAGAAGAAAAGAAAGCCAAAATAAGAGAAAAAGCTAGGAAAGCTTTTGCAAGAATGAATGACTATTCATTCAGAATATTCTCTCCTTGTGGTAAAGGAGCTGGATGAGTATTAGATTATGAAATACCTAAAAATGGAGGCTGTCCAACTACTTGATATATGGCTGCCAATGCACATGTTCTAACTAAATTTAGATTCTCCACAAATACTTCCAATATCTGATAGAGAAACTAGATATCTAAGACACAAATATAGAGATGTAGATCATTCACATCTTTCTCTATGAGATAGTTCTCATGCTACATGTCAATCTACTGATTGATATGGTTACTTAGATATGAATATTTCACAACAAGCCTGAGGCGCAAAAGAAAAAGATGATTATGGTGCTGTTGCTACAGGAAAAATGAAAGAACCTAGACTATTCTATGCTGCCTTTAATTACTTAGAAAAAAGAGAAATAAATTATGATCACTTCTTAGACCTCGCAGTTCTAGAACTTGAATTTAATAGTGAAGAAAGTGAAAGAAAAGCTACTGGTGGCTTTGCCAATAAATACACTCTTAAGTCTAATAATGCTATTAACTTATTCAATAAACCTTTAGAGGCAAAATACTCTAAAGAAGAACTAGACAACCTAACTGAAAACTTCTATCACTTAGCCTATCCTTACAAAAAAGGCGATAAATGAAACTACTCTACAAACTTTGATGAACCAAATGCTATAGCGGGGTCAATTAGTAGACAAATCATAAGACTGATGAGATAAAAATAAGAAATATCTAAGAGGATTTGTAGAGGCTAAACAAGTAATGAAAGGTGGTTTAGTGTGAAATAGTAAACAATATAGAGAAGCAGGTCACTTCTACAAATTAAAGAATATTGCTTTAGGTCAAGGTTCCTCTGGGGGCATATTTACAGACTCAAATGGAGATGCTGTAGGTATTATTTCTGTTGTTGCAACTAATGCTCCCCACTCCTGAATAGCTCCATTTAGATCTACTGGTTTTGTTAGTGATGAATTTAAAACTCCACCATACGATTTAATTCTAGGAGGTATTGAAGGACAAAGAACCTCCTATAAGCAACAAGTAGAAACCTTTAATAAGAACACTTGATTAAAGGCAAAAGGTTGAAATAATAAATCATAATGACAACAGCTTTAAAGATTGGAATAGATGCTACTTTGGGTACGGGAGTAATAGGCGGCACTGCCGGCATTACTTATGCTCTATCTCAACCTAAAAACCTAAAAGAAGATCTAAAGAGAGGAGAACATAAGCCATTAGATACTAAAGCTGATGACAGTTCTTGAGAAAAATTAGTAGCTAAATACACTAATACAGGGGAAGTAAGTAAGATTGGAAAAATAGCAGACTTAAATATTGAAGCAAACACTAGTCCTGCCAAAAATCCACATCCAGGAATTGCACAACTTAGAACAAAATGTGAAGAATTATTCAAAAAGACACGTAAAGATAAGGATTATGAAAAACATAAGACAAATGCCATTAATTGGTGTACTAAGAAAAATATTACTGAATAGATGGGTCCTAAACAAATTGCCATTGCTGGCTTAGGAGTTAGTGCAGTTGCAGGGGGAGCTGGTTTTGCAATTCAGCAAAGCTACAAAACGTCAGCCACTCAAGATAATAAAGATAGTGTCGAAAACCAAGAAGAAAAAATAGGTGATAAATTAAAGACTGCAGGAATTGAATTAATAGCCACGAATGCTGAAGATAAATTTTGAAAAATAGCTTGAAATGAAAATAAAGACGATCCAGATGTAAAGGGATCTAATCCTATTGCTACTAATGCAAATACTTTAAAGACTTGATGTACGGGAGCTTATCAAAAACCAATAAGCAATACAGAGGACTCAGAAAAAGTTAAGAAATTATGTGTTGTTCCCCCTTTAACTATAGAGGCAAAACTAAAGAAAGATAACAAAACATTTACAACAAATTGAGAAAATAAGCATGGCCAAGTCAAAACTACTCCAGGCCTGATAGATAAACTAAGAGAAGTTGAAACTGGCTTATCTGATGTAAATGATACTACGAAGGGAAAAGCCGCTTTAGAAAAATGATGCAATAATCAGAAACCTGCTGAATTAGAACCCGATACTTACCTAGAGAAATACAAAGAAATAGTAAATCTTTGTGTTTAATTAATGCTTAAAGCTTACTAGATGGAAATTAAATCTTTGGCAGTTAAATCTGCAGCAGGATTGATTGGCATTGGTGGTACTGGAGTTGCAATTCAACAAGTCTACAAGTCATTAACAACTACAGATAATAAAGACGATACTGAAAACAAAGAGAAAACAATTGCAGATAGATTAACTAATCAAAAAATAAATTTAATTAAATCAGAAGAAGGTTACCAGTTGGCTTTCAAAGAATTAAAGAAAACTCCTGAGTTTATTGCAGCAATAAAGAATAGCGAGAACAATGTTACAGATAAGTCTTCTTTGTCAGAGGGTGGTAATGCTGTTAAATCATGATGTAACAAAAATTTAATTGCCCCTTTATCTCAAGATGGTGTTGATGATTTAATTGAAAAAGTTAAAGATTATTGTTTAGATAGACCAGCAACAATAGTAGAAAAATTAAAGCAACAAGGAAAACAATTAGTAACCCAATGAAAAGAAAGATTAACTTCTTTGAAAACTACAGATGATGCAACAAAATTACAACAAGAATTGGCAGTAATAAACCCTAAAGTAGTTGCACTAGATAAACCAACTGAAGAAGAGGCATCACAAGCACTTAAGACATGATGCGATAATAAATCTACTACCAAAATAATTGAAGATGCAAATGATGAAATTTTTGGAAAAGTAGAAAAGCGCTGTTTCGAAGCTCCTAAACCGGCTGGAGACATTTAAAATAAATGGCACTTAAACCTATATTGACCGCTATTGCTGGAGTAGGTACTATTGGAGGAGTAGCAACAGGTAGTTATTATCTTTTACGAACTAATGAAGACAATAAAGATACAGAAATAAAAGTAGTAACTCCTAAGTCATTACTACAAGAACTGGCGGGAGATGATTTTGAAAAGTTAAATACCGCTACCGATAATCCGGAACACGATAAAGAATGAGGAGAGTTAATAAAAAAATATCTTAATCCTGGAAATATAAAAAAAATTAATTTAGCTACCCCAATTACGGCGGGTGATGGCAAGACTGCAGATAATATTCTTGCATTGAAAAACGCCTGCAAAACATTACTACAAAAAAGTGAAAATATTGTTGATAAAGATAAAGAAATGGCCAGAAATTGATGTAACAAGAAATCTGCTTTAATTCCTAAAGCAACTGAAGGTAGTTTGCCTAGAGCATAATGTTAGGAACTAAACAACTTGCCTTTATTGGAATAGGAGCTACAGCTATTGCAGGAGGTAGTGCTGGTATTTACTATTTTCAACAAAACAAAACAACAATAAGAGATAAATTAAATTCAGAGGGAATTAAATTAATTAGTACAGATGAGGAATATTGAGTTTCATTTAAAGAAACTAAGAAAGACCCAGAATTAATAAATTTAATTAAGAATGGAGATAATACATACGATACTTGAGATGCAAGAAAAGGTGGTAATTCTTTGAAAGTTTGATGTGATAATAATCTAAAGCTCAATATTCCAAAAGAAAATGCCCAAACATTATTAGATAAAGTAAAGAAATATTGCTCTAAGCCGCCTTTAACAATTGGGGAGAAAATAAGTAAATTAGGAAAGAAATGAGTAACTAAATGGAATGAGAAATTGGAAGCGTTAAAGAAACCAAATGTGGACACAGAGTTAGTGGGAGAACTTAAAAAAATAAATGACAAAGTTACGGGCTTAGATATTTCTGACACACAAGCAGTTATTAAAGCTCTTGAAGATTGATGTAAAGGAAATAATTCGAAAAGATTAATTAGCCCAGAGACTGATGCAATTTGAGCTAAATTAGAAAAACGTTGTTTCGAAACATCCACAACTACCCAAAAAAATGACGGCTAAATTTATTGTTTCAGCAGTAGCTGGCACTACTGTACTTGGTGGAGGTATTGCAACAGGCACTTATTATCTTATGAAATCTAATGAAAACAATAAAGATACCAAAGTAAATGTAGTTGCAAAAACATTATTACAAGAATTGACAGGCGCTGACTTTGAAGCTCTAAATACTGATCCTGCTAATTCTGAACACGATACTGAATGAGGTAAATTAGTTGAAAAACATCTTAAACAAGACTTTACGGCTGTTCCAAAAATAGCAAATATCAATATAGTTGCCGGAACTCCTCCGACAAACAATACCGCCAACATTAAAGCCTTAAAGGCTGAGTGTAAAAAAATGTTTGAAAAAACCATCAATTTTGAAACTGATAAAGTAACTGCAAGAAATTGATGTAATAAAAAATCAAAAATATTAGCTACTCAAGATTAATGGCAATACCTAAACAGGCTTTAATGGTTGGAGCGGGAACAACAACTCTTGCTGGTGGCAGTGTGGGAGTTTATTTCTTAGCACAAGATAGGACAATAGGACACAGAATAGTTTCAGAAGGTGAAACACTAATTAGTGAAAAAGAAGACTATCAAAAAGTTTTTAAAGAATTCAAAGATGAAAAAACACTAACAGATTTAATATCAACTAGCGAAAAAGTAATAAATTCTGGTAGTTCATTACAAGAAGGTGGAGAAGAACTAAAAAAATGATGCGACAAAAACCTAAACACACCTCTAAACGATCCTAAAGCTAAGGATTTAATAACAAAAGCTAAAAAATATTGTACTAAACCGCCTTTAACCATCAAAGAAAAGTATCTCAAAAAAGGCAAGAAGTTAGTTACAGATTGAGGAGCAAGACTAACAAAAATTAGTACAGGCAATACTGGCGGAAACCAAAAACTAATAAATGATTTGAAAACAAAAAATTCATCAATTGAACGATTGGATAGTTCAACAACACAAAGCGCAACTAAAGCTCTTCAAGATTGATGTAATGATCATATAGATAAACAATTATCAGAAAACTCTATAGATTCAATTTGAACTAAAGTTGATACACGTTGCTTAGAAGAGTAAGCAAATGAATACTAAATTCTTATTATTAGCAACCACAGGTACTGGATTGCTTGGGGGAGTGGCTGGAGTTGGTTATTGATATTCGCAACCTAAAAACCTAAGAGAGTTATTACTTAAAGAACAAATAAAGCTACTAGATACTGAAAGCGATAAACATGATACACAATGAAAAGAGTTAGCTAAGAAGCACAAAGCGGATGCGAACGGACGTACTAAAGATAACAAAGAAATTAAACAAATTAAAGATCTAAATATTACTGGAGAAAACGATTCAATTAAATTTTCTGAACTAAAGGCTAAATGTAAATCATTACTTGAAACACCAATAGCAGATAGTGAAGAATTTAAAGAAATCAAAAATAGTGTAATTAACTGATGTTCTGAAAAATCTCCATTTTCTAAAGCAACCCCTGCTATTGGAGGATAATGACACCTAAAACAATAATAGCATCTATTGCTGGTACTGGAGCTTTAGGTGGAGTAATAACCGGTGGTTATTTCTTTATGCAACCAAAAAACTTAAAGGATATATTGCTTAAAGAAGGGGGCAAACCGCTATCAGTTACTGATAAATCAAATGATGATATTTGAACTAAGTTAGTAAAGAAATATACAGAAATGGATGATACTAATCCTTCCATAAAAATTAAAGAATTAACCCTTAAGGGAAATAAATCAAAACAAGAAGCAGGAGATATTGAATTACTTAAGAAACATTGTAAGACTTTATATGAAACACCTATATCTTCTGGAGATACATTTGAAACTAACAAAAAGCATACTCTAAATTGATGTAATGAAAAATCAGAAATGTTAAAGGATATGGTAGCTCAAGCAAGTGGTTAACAATATAAGTAATACAAAAACAGCTTATTTAAAAGCAAACCATTAATAGGCTCCATTTTTTAATTTATGAATCCTAAGGCAATTATTGGCTCAATAATTGGTGTTGGTACTGTTGGAGGTGTTGCTGGGGTTGGTGCTATGGTGTATTCTCCAACCCAAAACCATAAGAGAATTATTACTTAAAGAACAAATAAAACTACTAGATACTGAAGGCACAACAAATGATGGCAATTGAAAAGTATTAGCTACTAAACATAAAGAAAATACTGTTACTCTCGCCGACGGAAAAACAATTGCAAAAATTAATCAATTAGTAATTACTGATTTAGAGGGAAATCAAGGAGTTAATTTTTCCCTTTTGAAAGAAAAATGTAAGACTCTCCTAGAAGAATCTACATCTAACAAAGAAACAGCCACCCTTAAAGATAATGCAATTAATTGATGTTCTGAAAAATCTCCACTATTACCAAAACCTAGCACTACTTCGGCAGTAAGACCTTCTGGAGACGGTAATTCAAGACCGTAACATTAATGAATCTTAAATATTTAGCAATTGGAAGTGCTAGTGTATCTGCTATTGGAGGGGTAAGTTATGCTGGCTTTGTATTTATGAAACCTAAAAACCTAAGAGAAGATTTAGCGAAGAATAACTACAAAACTCTATCTACCGATAAAGGAAAAGACAAAGAAACTTGAACTAAATTATTAACAGAATACGAGAAAAATCAAAATCCAAAAATAGAGGGTTTAGATTTTGCTGGCTCTAGTGATACAGATGCAAAAGTAGAAAAACTGCAAGAGGCATGCAAAAAACTATATGAAACAAAAAAAGATGCTCAAAATTATTCGACTTTACTTGATACTGCTAAAGCTTGATGTATTAGTGACTCTAAAAAATTAACTAATACTGCTGCTACTGTAGCTTCGGCAGATAGATCTGCTGGCGCAGGGGTTGTACCAGGAGTCCCAGGTTCCACTACCAGTGGTGGTGGTCATTAATTATGCTATTTAAACAAGTTGCAATAGCAGGCTTAGGTGCTTCTGTAATTGGTGGAAGTGCTACAGGAATTTATTTTCTTACTAAAGATAACTCTATTAGAGCTGAATTAATAAAGAGTAACAAGAAATTATTGGATTCTGCAGCTCCTCAAGGGCTTTGAGAGATAAAGTTACATACTTACAATAGTGAACGTAAATCAAAACATGAATTAAATCTTACTTCTTGAAGTGATCTAAAGAGTTGATGTACCAGCACATTATCACAGAGCTTTTCAAAAGGAGACAAAAATTATGAAAGTGGCTTAACTATATGTACAGTTCCTATTAACAGAGAAAAGCTACTTAAAGAAAAAAAGAATCCAGCTGAAAGTCGAGATTGAGCAGGAAAAGAAACCAAATACAAAACAGAAGGTAATGGTGTTAATGCTATTCCAAATTTAGCAGATAACAAAGCTACTGCAGATGAGATTAGGGATTGATGTAATGGAGCTTTAAATAATGAATATCAAGAAACAGGAGGCAACTATGCTCTTACTCTTAAATGATGTACTAAAGAAGGACAATAAATATGAAATCAATAATAATCAAAAGTACTATTGGAACCCTAAGTGTAGGTGGACTAGCGACTGGTAGTTATTATGGTTGACAAGCTTTCAATAAAGAACCAACAATTAAAGATTTACTTGTTGCCAAAAACCTTACTCTTTTTGAAATGAGTGATGTGAGTGCATGACAAACAAAATTTGACACTTTCAGAAAGGATGATAACAAGTTACCAAAATTATCTACAGCTCTAAAGGAAGGTAAAGCTAGTTTTGAAGTATCTAAAGAAAGAGATAATGCGGATGGAGGACAAGAGTTAAAGAATTGATGCGAGGCTGTATTTAAATTAAAAAAATCAGAAGCAAAAGGAAACAAAACCTTAGATAATGCTGAAATACTGTGTTCTGAACCTAAAGCAAACAGATAATGCATACAGCAATAAAGGGAGTTGTTGGTAGTATAGGTGGCGGAGGATATGCAGTTAATTATTTATTAGCAAGTAATGAACTTGCAGATAAGTTAATTCAAAAAGGTTACACAATACTTCCTAGCGACTCTGAACATTGAAAAACTATCTTAACTAGTTACAAAACTGTAGTTACAGCAGATAACAAGTTAAGATTTGGTACTTTTGCAGGAACAGGAAATAAAGCTGAAGAAGAACTATCAAAATACTGTCAAAACTTACTTAAACCCCATACTTCTGAAAATATCAAAGACCCAGATAATTACAAGAAAGCAGAAAAATGGTGTGTTACTCCTGTAACTGTTAAAGATATCTTAAAACATGAAAAATACGTACCAATAAATATTGATACATCAAATAATCAAATCGCAAAAAATAGTGCATGAGAAGCAAAAGTAAAGCTACATAAGAAATCAAATACAAAAATTAATAATTTAGGATTAAGTACAGATGAAAATACAGTCACAGAAGAAGATATCAGAAAAATTAAAGAAAAATGTACTGAAATAGGGGGTAAGAAAAATCATGAAGCAGAATACGAAACAAACTTAGAGCACTTTAAGAATTGATGTTCAAATAAATCAAATTAATGACTTTAGAAACAAAAATGGCTTTAGCTACTATGGCAAGTGTAGGTGCTATTGGTGGAGTTTTAGGAATTGGTTATGCTCTTCCAAAACCTAATAACCTAAAGGAAGCATTAATTAATGAAAATTTAACTCCTCTTTCAAAAAGTGATACTACTCATGCAGACATTTGAACAAATTTAGCAAAAAAATATGCCGAATCAGGTTCAACACCAAAAATAACAGACTTTGATTTAGAATTAGAGGGACAAAATCTTAAAGCGGGAGAATTGGTAAAGCTTCAACAAAAATGTGAAGATTTATTTATCAAAAAACCGAAAGACAATAACTATACAAGTTCTTTGGATTTTGCAAAAGCTTGATGTGTTAAAGAATCAAAGAAACTTCCTTCTTAAAGTAAATAATTTCTTGAAACAATAATGAGTAACGTTGTTAGAGTAGCTGTTGGTTTAGGTGCAATAAGTGGTGTGGCAGGTGGTGGCTTACTTCTTAATAAATTTTTATCTACCGAGGATATTCAAAGCAAATTGAAAGCAAATAGTTTGGAGATATTAGATAGCAATAACAACGATGATATCTGAAAGAAAATATTAGCTAGTTACAAAGAAGTATCAGCAAAAGAACCAAAATTCAAATTTTCTGGAGAAGAGGTTAGTGACGAGACAAAATTAAAAAAACAATGCGAAGACACACTTAAGAAAAAAGCAGGAGAAGATAATGAAAGTAATAATTACTACGATAAAGCCAAAAGGTGGTGTACAGTTCCAACATCAGTTGAAAAAGTTCTTGGAAAAGAGCGAATCATTTTAAGTACAGATACTACTCCAACTAAAGATAAAGAAAACCAAGCAGAATGAGATGAAAAAATAAAAAAATATACAGACCAAACTAATAAAGACAAAATAGATAATTTAGATTTAGGATCAAAAGCAATTACAGATGTGAAACCTGAAAACAGGACCAGAATCCGAGAAGCATGTAAGAAATTAAACGAAAAACATAGCTTTGAAGAAGGTTACGAAGAAGCGATAAAGAAATCACAAACTTGATGCTCTATAGAAAAAAAGTAGCCTAAAGAGATGGCAATTAAGCATATATTAATAACAGACGTTGGTGTTAGTACAATTGCAGAAGGAGTGGGTGTTGGTTTCTATTTAACTAATAATTACACAATTGAACAATTATTAAATAAAGAAAATCCAAAAAAAGTTAGTTTGAAAAAAGAATTAGCAAATAAAGCAGAATGACTTGAAAAATGAAAAGAATATATCAAAGCAAACAAAACTGGAGAAAACTTTAAAGATGAAGATGCTTGAAAATTAAAGGAATGAAATACTATCAAAACACAAGAAAATCAAGTTCCAGATGCATTTGCTGAAAAATGTGAAGAAAAATTAAATGATAAAGTAGCTGGCTCAAAAGACCCTAAATATATTGAATTTGTTGGATGATGTGTTAAATAACACTATCTTCTCTTTCTTTGCGCTGGCTTCTTAACCATATTTGAAAGATCTACACCCTCCCCTTCTTCTCCATTTCCTTCCATTGGCACTGTAAATTTGTCTTGCATAATTTTTTCAAAAGCTCTTGCTAATTCATCAAAACTTTGATAGCCAATACTAAATGCAGATTTTGCTATATTTGCTAATTCATCTACAAATTGTTTTTGTTTTTCTTCATCTTGCCCAAAAGCTTCTAGGAACTCAAGGTTTGCTTTTCCCACTTTTGTTTTCTTTTTTGATTCTTCCTTAACATTAGACATATATTTATTTATGGCATCTTTTGCTCTTTCTTTAATTGCCGTTATAGGGCTATCAAAAGAGTTAGGCATACTCATTAAAGATTTCAACGCATCACCCACTAGATAACCAAATACTTCCTCTTTGCTTTGTGGAGATCCTTTTGATTTCTTGAGGGACTCCTTAATATGTTCTTGTTCTAATTGAGGCTCTTTCTGCTCTTCATCTTCTACTTTTTCACCTTTTTGCTGTTTTTCTTCTCGCTCTTTCTTTTCTTTTTCAGCCATATCTTTTTGTTCTTTCAATAAATCTTCAATTATTTCCTTTGCATCCTTAGGTTCTTCCATAATTCTCTCTAATATCTCCTGCATTGCTTCTTGTCCCATATCCTTGAAAGCATCCGTATTCTTATCTACTAACTCAGAAAATTTCTCTACTGCCCCCATAAATTCCTCATTTCCCATCAAATCTGCCAACTTACCTCAATTATCAAAACTACCAAACATAGCTCACAAAGCGCCTCCTCCACCCCCGCCCAAGAAAGTACCTCACTTAAATAGAGATAGCCTTAATTTGTCTCAATCTTTAACCATTTGGGGAATATTCTTTATGAATTCAATAAATTTATCTCTAAATCAACCATAAACTATCTCTCCCCAAGCAACAAGTTTTTCATAGAGCTTAACTGCTCCAGATTTAAGCCCATCAGGCCCAAAATAATTATTTAATCACTCTTTGAAAGCGTCTTTAGATGCAACTATTGAAGATCCCCATCCAAAAAGAGTTTCACCTAACTGATTTATTCCATTCAAGAAAACACTATCTCCTAACAATTGCTTAATAGGTTCAAAAGAATCAGCAATAGATGTTCTTGCTTTATCAGAATTAAAAGTAACTACAGTAAATGCTCCTATTGTTGTAACTCCTGTTAAAGTAACTGATAATCCTTGCTTGAAACCAACGCCTGTTGTTCTAACGGATAGGGGGGGGGTAAATCTTAATTGCAAAAGAAAGTAATATTAACTTTATTCTTTTTACTTAGCAATAACATAAGTAAAAGATAAGAATAATGTTAAGTACTGGAAAATTAATAACTGGAGTTGCGGCTGTTGGTGTAACGGGCGGAGTGGGAGTCGGGAGCTTTTTTCTTTTAAATAAATCAAAACAAGAACCAAAAAAGAAAAAAATAAGCGAATTATTAACTGGGAAAACTTTAATAACAACCCAGAATAAAACTGGGGCCACTAAAGCTTGAAATAAATACAAAACAGATGAAACCAAGCAACAAGAAGGTAATATTTGAAAATTAAGCGATTGAAGCGCTCTTTCTGATAAGAATTCAGTGCCTGAGAGTCTAGTTACTCTTTGCAACCTAAGGAAAGATGATGAAGTAAGTGGTACTTCTGATTCTGCATATACTAATTTTGTTGATTGATGCACTATAGAAACTGCCAACTAATATGATTACTTTAAGAAGCGCAGGAATTAGTGCTGGTTTATTGACTGGTGCTACAGGTTTAACATGTGGAGTTGGCTATTCAACTGGTTTATTTAACTCAAAAGAATTATCAAACCCAAATACCCAAATAAGTAAATTATTGGACAGGGAGGGCAAGTACGTTTTATTATCTATCGAAACAGGAGATGATGCAGGATGAAATGAGACCTGAAAACAGTACAAAGAAGACAATAAATCTCAAGATGATGGACAAGACAGTTGGAAAGTTGATGGATGAACAAAAGCAGATGTAGCCGATGTTCCTGCGGGATTTAAAACTAAGTGTTCTAAAAAGAAAGATATTGAAATACCAAGTATTGAATCTCAAGAATACACTGACTTTATTAAGTATTGCACAAGACCAAAAACAGTACAAGAAATCCTAAGGCAAAAAGGCTTTAGCCCTTTAAAAGACGATAACAACACCAAATGAAAAGAGAGAGTAAGTAGATACAAAGATTCAAACAATCAACTCCCTAAAGCAAAAATTGAATCGAGCGAAAGCTCGCCAAATTTTGAGACTTTAAAAAATGGTTGCGAAGCAGCCCTTAGTTTAAAGACCACCGAAGAAGGCTACAATGAAACTCTTGCACCTACCAAAGAATGGTGCGGAACCCAATAAACAATATGGCATCACTAAATAAAGGAATAATAATTGCTTCAACAATAGGAGCTGGAGGAATTGGAGCAGGAAGTTACTATGGTTATCATACTTTCAACAAAGAAACAAAGGATCATCAACAAAAACCACCAATTGTTAATATTGGTAGCAAATTAAAGAGTGAAAAATACACTTTATTAAAGGCTGATAGCAAAAATTTCAATGAAGTATTAACTAATTACAAAACATCAATTAAATCCCCTGATACTCCAGATTTTGAAGGATTTAATGGGGAAGGAAAGGACAATGAAACAGCCGAGGCTATTTTATTAAGACATTGTCAAACTATTTTGAAAAATGAGAAACTTGATAGTGGAGATTATGCAAAGGCTAAGAAATGATGTGTTGAACCAATAACTGTTACATCATTATTGAAAGCGAGGGGTGTTACTGCTCTAGAAATAGCTGATTCTCCAGGAGAGCTACAAACACAATGATCAAATAAAGTTAAGGCATACAGAAGCAGTCAAGAATCTAGAATTGAAGGATTAGCATTTACCAGTTCTAAAGAAACTTCTCCCACTTCTGATGAAATAACGAATATCAAAAACAGTTGTAAAGGTATTAAAGATAAGAAAAATCATGAAGATAAATTTGAAGAGAACTTAAAGGCCTTTAAAGCGTGATGCTCAAATAACTAATGACAACTGGATTAAAGATAGGAATAGGGGCTACTTTAGGCGTGGGGGCGATTGGTGGTACTGCAGGAATTGCTCATGTATTGTCACAACCTAAAAACCTAAAAGAAGATTTAGAAAAAGATAGCCAATTTGAGTTCTTAGATACTAGTTCAGAAACAACTAATAAAGATAATGGGTCTTGAACAAAATTGGCTGAAGAGCATGCAAAAACATCAGTTAAAGGTGGGGTATCAAAAATAAGTGGTTTAGATATTCAAGCGCCTCCTGCCTCAACCACTCCCCATCCAGGTATTGCTCAACTTAAAGAAAAATGTGATTTATTTTTCAAAAAAACCAAAGATGATAAGGATTATGAACAAGCCAAAAAAGATGCCAAGAATTGATGTAATAAGAAATCTTCTCTATTAACTACATAAACAAATACATTTAATAACAAAAGAATAAACCTAAAAGATTTGTATTCTTAATTATAACTTTCAATAAAGCAACTAAGGTTGTTATTCCAACACTATCTTTTGCTACTGTTGGAATTTGCAAATTATGAAGTTCAAACTCTTGAGAACCAGAAATTCTTCCATATCAAATAATTTACCTATTATTGAAAATTCATTTTAACTTCCTGTAACAAGAGATAATCCAAAACCTATTACACAAACAGAAACCATAACATCAGTTAGTAAACCAGAAGAACAAAAAAGAATAGATAAAGAAATAGCTCAAAAAGCTTTTGCAAAAATAGATGAATACTCTTTCAGAATATTCTCCCCATGTGATATGGGAACAGGATGAATATTAGATTATGAACTTCCAGAAACAGGAAGATATCCTACTACTTAATATATAGCTATTGTTGCACATGCAGTAAATAAATATAGGTTCTCTACTAACCCTTACAACCAAGAACTACCTTATTCTGTAGAGAGCACAAAAACTAAGAAAAGACTATAGATTTAAATACTCTGGTTATTCACTATATGATGATGTTCAAAACACATGTAATTGAGTAGATAGATATGGTTATTTTGATATGAATATTGCTAAATCTTCAAATGGCGAAGAACTAAGAGGTGAATATGGTGGTTACCATAATCATAAGATGGAAGAACCTAAACTATTCTTTGTAGCAATAGGCTTATTTGATGCAAATTCAGAACTAAATATATCTGAAAATAACTACAAAGATTTTGAAGTACTTGAAATTAAATTTAATGATGAAAATTATGCAAGAAAAGTAACTAACGGCTTTGCTGATAGATATGGAATTGAATCTAAAGAAGCAATAAATATATTTGCTAAACCTCTTGAAGATAGATACACCCAAGAAGAAATAAGCAAATTAGATGAAAGTTTCTACAATTTTGGTTATCCAATGAAAACCAATGTAGTAAATAAATATGGACATGCAATTGGCTGAGATGAAGAAAAAGCAGAAGGACATAAATTATCTTATGACTACTGAAGTGATTACCATTCTCAAGGACAAAAGATAATTAATGGTTATGGAGATGCTAAGAAAACTTGAACCATGAAGTGAAATGGTAAAGAAGGAGAAGATATAGGACACTTCCGCTTATTAAAGATAAATAAGAAGCATAGATTAATGGGAGGTGCTTCTGGTAGTCTTTACACAGATAAAGAAGGTAATGCATTAGGAATATATGCTGGCGGAGAAATTAATGAAAAGAATGCTTTTGTTATTCCTCTAAGAGTAAACGAAAGAAAAGAAGCAGATTCTATTAAGTCTCCTAAATATGACTTAATATTAGGAGCTCCAAAACAAAAATCTTCTTACAAAGAACAAATAGAAGCATATGGTAAGAATACTTGATTGAAAGCCAGAAACTGAGAGCATAAATCTTAAAGATCCAGTCATATAAAGTCAAATTTTTCCAGTATTAATTAACTAATGGATCTTAAGAAAGTAACACTAGCAGGTGGTGGTGTTACAACTATTGTGGGAGCTGGAGCAGGGACATTTTTCTTGACACAAAACAAAACAACAATAAAGGATAGATTAGTTTCAAAAAACATAAATCTAATTGGTTCTGATGCTGAATATCTGCCTGCTTACAAAGAATACCAAGATGTTTGATAACTAAAGAAAGCTTCAAAAATTTAATTAAAGATGGAAATAGTGAAACAGGTACTTGAAAAGAACAAGAATGATCAGATGCCTTGAAAAAATGATGTGAAAAGAACTTAGTTCTTAAATCTGCTGAAAATCAAGAAAAAGTAGAAAAATATTGTATTAAGCCTCCTTTAACAATAAAGGAAAGAATAGAGAGATGTGGGAAAAGAGTAGTTACGGATTGAGACGATGAAAAACTCGAAAGAATGCTTCAATCAGATTTTCAATTTTTTACAGATTTTGCTTTTGCGACAGGTACAGTTCTTAATCGATTTAATAAATCAGAATTTAAAGCTGCACTAATACAATGATGTACAAGTAATATTAAAATTGAATTAAACCATACAAACGCTAACGATATCTGAACTAAAGTACAAGCGCGTTGTTTAGATTCTTAATAAATGACAACTAAGTTTATTGTTTCAACTGCTTTAGGAGTGAGTGCAATTGGTGGTACTGCAGGTATTGGTTATTGATATTCTTTACCTAAAGACCTAAAGGAATTATTAATTAAAGAAGGAATAAAGCTATTAGATGTAGATAGTACTAAAGATGATGATAATTGAAAAAAATTAGCAGAAAAATACAAAGGAGAAGGAGAATCCATAACACTAACAGATAATACCGTAATAAAGAGAATTAAAGATTTCAAAATCGCTGATCCTGCGCCTAATAACGCTATAGATTACACAAAATTAAAGGATAAATGTAAGAAATTATTCCAAAAACCAATAGAGAAAGAAGAAGCATTTGATACTGCAAAACAAAATGCAAAAGATTGATGTTCTAGTGACTCAGATGTATTTAAGAAGGATTTAGCGCCTGCTTCCAGAGGATCTTCAGTAGGAAACGTAAATCCTGGATCTGTTGGTAGTGGCGATGATCGTGGAGGAGTTGGGGGATAATGACGCCTAAATCAATATTACTTACTGTATTAGGTGTTAGTACTGTGGGAGGAGTAGCAACTGGTGGATACTTCTTCATGACTCCTTCAAATCTTGGCGAGTTATTGAAATCAGAAAAAATAAACTTATTAGATCCAAATAAAGATGAAGAAAAATGAAACAAATTAGCCTCTAAACATACCACAGGAGAAATAACTATTACTCTTGAAAATGACCAAATTGAAAAAATTAAGACAATCGAAGGATTAGGAGATATTAGTACTCAAACAGAAATAAAAGTTAAATCTTTAAAGGATAAATGTAAAGAATTATTAAATAAATCAATAACTAAAGGCGATAAATTTGAAGCGGATAAACAGGCGGCGATAGATTGATGTTCTGCTGATTCAAAAATATTTAAAGAAAAAGTGCCAATAGCATCATCCTCTCATGCCTCTTCTCCAACCAATGTTGATGGTGGGCGTGGCGCTGGACAAGTAATTCCTAGCTCTTCTGGACATAGTGGATAATGACTCTTAAGACTGTTAGTTTAAGTGCATTGGGAGCAAGCACTATAGGAGGGGCGGCAGTTGGTGGCTATTTATTTACAAAATCTTCCGACGTAAAAAAAGTTACTTCATCACAAAAACAAGAAGCAAATGCTGTATCCATTCAGAAACAAATAGAGACTAGTGGTAGGACAATGTTAAATACTTCCGAATCAAAACATTGAAATATCAAAGTAAATACATACAAAACAAAACTTCAAAGCGCTGTTACATTAACTAGCGAAGATGAAGAAGGCTTAAAGACATGATGCACCGAAACCCTTAAAGTTGACTTCAAAAATGAAAGAGATAATAACTATTCTCATGCAGAACAATTGTGTACTGTTCCAACTAATGAAGAAAAACTACTTAGCGAATCAAAACAACTAGCTGAAGAGAATGATTGGGAGGAAAGAGCACGAGCCTATAATACTGGTGCTACAGATGAAAATTTAATTAGTAGCATAAATAAAAATTCTGCTGACAAAACAAACTTGAAAGAATGATGCGAAAAAACATTTAAAGAAGAAATCTCCGAGACAGGCAATACCTATATTGCAGCAAAACAATGATGTACTAAGACACAATAAATTTAAAGTTAACTAGTTTCAAATACCACAGGAAATGGCAAATAATGGATGTGATAAATCATCCTCTTTATTTCGATAGTGGATATTAGAAAAGTAGCATTTGTAAGTGCTGATACCACGACTCTTGTGGGCGCCGGTGCAGGGACATTTTTCTTGACACAAAACAAAATGACAATAAAGAATAGATTAATTTCAAAAAAAATAAATCTAATTAGTTTTGATGATGAATATCTACCAGCTTTCAAAGAATACAAAGATGAAGAAAGCTTCAAAAATTTAATTAAAGATGGGAGTAGTGAAACAAGTTCATGAAACGAACAACAATGAGCAGAAGCTTTGAAAAAATGATGCGATGATAACATTGAAACTGAATTAAATCAAACAAAAAGTGATAAGACATGAAAAAAGTGGAGGAACGTTGTTTAGATTCTTAAAAGTTAAGGCAAGGGTTTAAAATGTCTTCTTTTTGAGGTTAAATTTTTTTGGAAGAAATCAACGAATTTGAACTAGAAAATTTAGTAATAAACATACTTAAGTATCACGGTTATCAATATACTCTAGGTGACTTTATTAACAGAAATGATAAATCTGAAATAATTCTAGAAGAAGATTTAATTAACTTTCTTTCAGACTCTCAAATTGCATCAGAAGTAATAAATTCTTTAAAGGAGCTACCAATTTTTTTTAGTGGAATAAATTCTGTTATTTGAGATTGCATACAACAGGGAATTTGAGTATCTTCTCTTGAAAAACTAATACCTCTAATAGATTTCAAAAATGTAGAAAAAAATCACTTTAGAGTAGTAAACCAACTAAGTATCAACACTGGCAGAAATACAAGAAGACCAGATGTAATAATTTACATAAATGGACTTCCCTTAATAGTATTTGAACTCAAATCACCAAAAAGAGACGACACAATTCTTAATGCAGCATATAGACAACTAACTTTAGCTTATTTAAGTGACATACCTGAACTCTTTAAATACAATCTTTTTCTAGTAATTAGCAATGGATATAGGCATAAGTATGGAATTATTAATGATTATCTACAAGCCTGACATACATGAGATAATGGTTATTTAAGCTCTTTTCTAGAGTATTTATTCGACAAGCATACATTGCTTCACTACATAAAAAATTCCGTCTACACGACAAAGCAGGGATACGTTAATTTAACAGATGGT
The DNA here is from genome assembly GCF_001645765.1 of Candidatus Mycoplasma haematobovis. GTDB lineage: Bacteria > Bacillota_I > Bacilli_A > Mycoplasmatales > Mycoplasmoidaceae > Eperythrozoon_B > Eperythrozoon_B haematobovis. The sequence continues at coordinate 60,742 of NZ_LWUJ01000010.1, forward strand.
GCAACTTATGGAAAAATTTATTGAATACTAAATTGAATAAATGTGATCATTGAAAAAGCAAATAATCAAACAATACCTATTGAAAATATTCAACCCAACTATCAAACCATTATGCTACTTAGGTCTTTGAGTAATTCTTGAATATTAGAAAATTATTCAATAATTTATTTCGTTGACAAAAATGACAAATGGTTAAATAATCTCATCTTTGAATCCAATGAATTTATTAGTTTTGACTCAACAATCAAGGGAACTTTAGAACCCAAAAAAATCTATTTATTAGATATTCAAGATTACATAAAGGAACCTTGCTTAATTACTGATTCAAATAATCTAATTTGTATTTCGCATAAAGAATACAAAAACGTCAAATTTAATTGATGAACAGCATGAAAAATGAAAATTAAACACCTACTTAAAAGAAAGAATACTGAAGAACAATTTTACTATGAACCCAATTACAAAACATTATTAGATTACATAAGATTTGCTTGTCCTAATGCTATTCATTTAATAGGTCAAGCACATAAATGTGACAGAATTTTTCCTAGCCTTTCATAAAAGTGACTGGGTTTAGCTGTTTTATTATTGCCAGTTTTCATATGAGCAATAAAAAGATAATCATTCCTAACTTATTAACTATTAATAATTTTGTGAATAAATTTACTTTTCAATATTCAAAGGCCAATAAAAGAAAAAATTAATTAATGACAACATCTCTAAAGATTGGACTTGGTGCTACTATAGGTACAGGAGTAGTAGGCGGAACTGCAGGAATTAGTTATGTCTTATCTCAACCTAAAAACCTAAAGGAAGATTTAGAAAGAGGAGAACATAAACCACTAAATATTAAAGGTGACGATGCTTCTTGAAAAGCTTTAGTTGATAAATATATAGCTGATCCACAAACGGGAGGTGTTGGCAAAATAAAAAACTTAAATATAGTAGCACCTACTCCTCCCGAAACACAACCACACCCAGGAATTAAACAACTTAGAGACCAATGTGAAAAATTATTCAAAAAAACTAATAAAGACAAAGATTACCAACAGGCCAAAATAGATGCTACTAATTGATGTACTAATAAAAATATTTCTGTAACTGCTTAATAATATGGGCACAAAACAAATTGCTATTGCTGGTGTTGGAGCTAGTGCAATTGCGGGAGGCGTTGGTGGAGTTTATTATCTAAATCTAGACAAAACAATAAAGGATAAATTAGCCAGCAATGGCATAGAGTTAATTAAAGAAAATGAAGGCTACCAAGTAGCCTTTAAAGAATTAAAGAATGATAATAACTTTATTACAGCCATCAAAACACATACTGGTAATATATCAAATACCTCTAGCTTAACAGATGGAGGAATTGCCTTAAAGACTTGATGTGAAAAAACTTTTGATACTAATTTAAATCACAAGGATGCTAATTCTTTATTCGAAAAAGCAAAAAGTTACTGTGTTGCAAGACCTTTAACAATAATAGCTAAATTAGAAAAAGAGGGCAAGAAACTTACAACTATATGAACTGATAGAGTGAAATCATTGAAAACAAAAAATAGCAATAATGATGACTCATTACAACAAGACTTACATTCTAAAGATAACACAATTAATAACCTTGACAACCCTTCTCAAAAAGAAGATAACGCTCTTAAGAAATGATGTGAAGATAATTCCAAAAAGAGATTAGTAGAAGATGAAAACAATGAAATTTTTGGAAAGATAGAGAAACGTTGTCTAGATGAAACAAAGCCATCCGGAACAATTTAGAAATTGATGATAAGACAATGGCAAATAATGGATGTGATAAATCATCCTCTTTATTTCAATAGTGGATATTAGAAAAGTAGCATTTGTAAGTGCTGGTACCACAACTATTGTAGGCGCTGGTGCGGGGACATTTTTCTTGACACAAAACAAAACAAAACGACAATAAAGGATAGATTAATTTCAAAAAAAATAAATCTAATTAGTTCTGATGATGAATATCTACCAGCTTTCAAAGAATACAAAGATGAAGAAAGCTTCAAAAATTTAATTAAAGATGGGAGTAGTGAAACAAGTTCATGAAACGAACAACAATGAGCAGAAGCTTTGAAAAAATGATGCGACAAAAACCTAGTCCTTAAATCTGCTGAAAATCAAGAAAAAGTAGAAAAATATTGTATTAAGCCTCCTTTAACAATAAAGGAAAGAATAGAAAGACGTGGAAAAAGAAGAGCTGTAAATTGAGATAATGAAAAATTGGATAGAATGCTACAATCAGATAATCAATTATCTTCAAATCTTTCTGAAGTAAATATAGTAAATTCCGTTAATTTATTTGGTAGTGATAAACAAGTAGCTAAAGATACGTTAATAAAATGATGTGATAATAATATTGAAGTCGCATTAAATCAAGACAAAAGTAGTCAAATATGAAAAAAAGTGGAAAGACGTTGTTTAGAATAGAAATTTATTAATTTTTAAAAATTGATTTTTGATTGTAATTTAGAAAAACACAATACAAGTAATAAAGTTTATGGTATCTAAACCTTTATTGGCAACAGTTGCAGGAATTAGTACTGTAGGTGGGGTGGCAGTTGGGGGATACTTCTTAATAAAACCTTACAATACTGATAAGGTTGTTGAATCTAGAGATCCAGAAACATCTCCCCAAAGCTTGAGAGAAATGTTGGCTAACAAAAATCCTTTAAATACTAGAGAAGCAACAGATGATTTAATATGGGGGAATCTTGTGGCTAAGCACTTTGAATCTACAATAGATCAAAGTAAAAAAATACAAATAACAGGTCTTAAATCTCCAAATTCTGAAAATAACAAAAACGACAATATTGTAGCATTGAAGGCAACGTGTGAAAATCTCTTTGTGAAAACAGAAAATTATGAAAATGACAAAGAAATGGCAGAAATGTGATGCACTAAAGAGTCCTCATTACTTAAATCTGCTCCAAGTAGTTCTGTGCCAGCGGCACCTGGCCCTTTACCTAGCTAAACTGCGAATATTAATAAACCTTAAAACTTTAAAGGTAAATATTATTCAGTAAATTGTTAATTGAGTTAATACTAAAAGTAATATCAAATTAGTTACCTTTTCTTAAATTTAATGGCATTAAATATTAAATATATTGCTCTTGCTGGAGGAGGTACACTTACTTCAGTTGGCGGAGGATTTGGAATTCACTATTTATCAAAAGACAAAACAGTAAGAGATAAATTAATTTCCTCAGGAGAAGAGTTAATTAGTACCGAAGCAGAATATCAAGCAGTATTTAAAGTATTCAAAAACGAAGCTGAATTGACAACCGCAATATCCAAAACCCCTACAACAATAACTGCTGCAAGTTCTGAAGAAGATGGAGGTAATGCTTTAGAGACTTGATGTAATGAAAGTTTAAGTGTTTACTTAACTGATTCAAAATCTAAAGATCTAATAACCAAAACTAAAAAATACTGTACTAAAGCCCCTACAAAAATTAAAGATAAATTAATCAAAAAAGGTAAGAAATTAGTTACAGATTGAAGTGCAAAATTAACAAAAATTAAGACTGCTGATGGACATCAACAATTATTAAGCGATTTACAAACTAAAAATCGTGATGTTGTTGCTCTTGATGGCGCTACAGCTCAATTAGCTGTAAATACACTTGAAATTTGATTTAATGAAAATATGGATAAACAGCTCGCAACAGATACTAGATTTGAAATTGAAACTAAAGTAAATACCCGTTGTTTTGAAGAGTAAATAAATTTAGAAAAAACGATTTAATTATTCTTTGAAAAAGTCACAAAAACATAATTTAAGACAATGGCCAAATTATTATCTTCTATTCTTCTTAACTAACGCTTTAATAGACTGTTCATCAAAATTAGCTGTTCCACATCCCTCTTCATCATCTTTACATTCCTTTGTAAATCTATTATTAAATTGTTCTACAAAAGCCAATTCTTCCATGCTTGTTGGAAATTTGACATCATAAGCTTTCCTTGCTACTTTTGCCAAAGCATTTATTAATGCCTCTTCATTGTTATTTAAAGCTTCCAAAAACTGTTGTTTAGCAGAATTAGTTGTCTTTCCTTTTTGCTCTTTTTGAACATCTTCTTTAATAATTTTCAAATATTCATTCATATACTTACGTGCTATTTGTTTAATATTCACATCCCCCATTCAAGAACCTCTAATTCCAACTAAATTAGTCAAAGCCTCACCAATCATATTTCCTAATACTTGTTAAGGTGTTTGTGGCTTTCCTCCTTTAGCAGATGAAAAAGCTCTTGAATTTCTTGCTGTTCTAATTGAGGCTCTTTCAGTTCTTCATTCTCTTCTTGTAATTCCTTATCTTTTTGTTCTTCTTTGGCTTTATCAGCCCTTTCTTTCTGCTTCTCTAATAATTCTTTTGCTGCTTTTTGAGCTTCTTCAGGGTCATCTAAATACTTCTCAATAATTTCTTTCATTTCATCCTGATCCATTTTGATAAATGTTTCATCATTCTTCTCTACTAAATCAGCAAAAGTAGACATCATCTCACCAAAGTCTTCTCTCTCCATTAATGCTGATAGCTTGTCTCAATTATCTCCAGATCCAAACATGGCTCACAATGCTGAGCCACCTCCCCCGCCCAAGAATGTTCCTCATTTGAATAATGAAAGTCTTAGTTTACGTCAGTTTTGAACCATATCTGGAATATTTGAAATAAATATCAAGAACTTTTCTTTGAATCACCAATAAACTATTTCTCCTCAAGCATGTAGCTTATTGTAAAGATTTACTACTCCAGATTTAAATCCATCTGGACCTAAGTAATTATCAAGTCATGCTTTGCAATCATCTTTAGTAGCAACAATAGCACTACCTCATGAATGTAAAGTAGAACTTACTTTACTTATTCCACTTAATAAAGTATCATTAAATAATGCTTCTTTGACAGGGCCAAGCGCTTTAATAATAGATTCTTTACTGTTACTAGAATTAAAAGTAACAACAGTAAATGCTCCTGCTGTTGTAATAGTTGTTAAAGTGGCTGATAATCCCTGCTTAAAACAAAACCCTGCCGCTCTAACAGATGGGGGTGAGCTTTAATTGCAAAAGAAAGTAATATTTACTACATTATTTTTACTTATTAATACTAGAAGTAAAAGACATTGCTCATGATAGGTACTAGTAAACTAACAGCAGGCGTAGTTGCTATTGGTTCTTTGGGGTTTATTGGGGGAGCTGGTGCATATATAGGTGGTGCGTTTGATAGTACAAAAGAGCAACCAAAAATAATCAAAACCACTATTAATATTAGCCAACAACTAAAGACAGATGGTTTTTCTGAATTAAATCCAGATATTGAAGGGGGTGATTGAACTGAAATATTAAATGCATATAAACAAGCAACTAATAAAACTTTTTCTGGGCAAACTGAACCTGAGTTGAGAGCTAAATGTAAAGAGGTATTGAAATTTGAAAACGCAAATACTAATTATTCTTCTGCAAAAATGTGATGCGTGAAAAAAGAAAAGATGAATGCAATACTAGATAGAGGCGGTTACACTACATTGAAGGCTGATGAAGCTGTTGTTTATAGAGAAAAAGAAGAGTGAGGCAAAAAGATTACAGCATTAAAGAATTTAAATCCTAAACCATTTACAGAACTGGAGGGAAAAATAAAGGAAAGTAGCGATCAATTAGACCACAATATTGGATTGTTACGCGGAGAATGTGCAAAAATAAAAATTAATGAAATTGATACAACTGACGCAACATTTGAAAATAAATTTAACTTAATCAAAAAATGATGTTCAATTAAGAAATAACAAAAATATTTATCAATCTGATTTAAATAAAAAACTAAATACTTCCTTAAATTTAACTATTAAGTTATTTGAAGACCACAAATTTCATTTATTTAATAAAAGAATAAATTAATTATGACACAAGGAGCAAAAATTGGAACAGGAGTTATTGAAGGTGGCATAGGAACTGCTTATGCTTTAAAGAAACCCAACTCCTGCATCAATTCAACAACAAATAAGAAATAGCGGTAGAACTATATTAGATATTGGAAAAGATGACCACTGAAATATTAAAGTAACTGCTTACAAAACGGAGATTCAGAACATTACCAGCATAACTACGAAAAATGAAAACGGCTTAAAAAGTTGGTGTAATACTGCTCTTAAAAGTGATTTCAAAAATGAGAAAGACATTGACTATTCAAATGCAAAAAAACTATGTACTGTCCCAACCAATAAAGAAAAATTACTTAGTGTTCCAAAAGAGTTAGCTGGAGATTGAGATGCAAGAGCCTACAATTCAGGTGCTGCTGATGGAAACATCATCAGTACTAAGTAAGGGCTCTGCCAATGAAACAAACATAAAAAAATGATGTGAAGAAATATTTGATAAAGAAATTTTAGAAGAAAATAATCCCTACACTGCGGTCAAAAAGTGATGCACCAAAGGGTAATAAATAAACATTATCTAGAGCAGTACTTTTATTAAGTATAAAGAAAATGAATTAATTAAATTTAAATCTAAAAAATATGACTATTGGAACAAGCAAAATAATCATTGGAATTGCAACTACTAGTGTCGTAGGGAGTGCAGGTGCAGGCACTTATTATTTCTTAACACGTACAAAAGAAGTATCTATTAAAGACTTAATAAAGACCACCAATCCAACACAAGAATTGTTGAGTAATAGTAATAAGGGTAAGAATAATAAAGTTTGAACAAACTACAAAACTAGCAATAATACTAAGCCTCAAGGGCAAGATGAATGACAAATAGCTGAATGAAAAGGAAGTACAGGAACTACTGAAAATAACGTACCCGATAATTTAGTTAACAAATGCCAAGAGAAAGTGAATGATAAAGTTAAAGACAAAGATGATCCAAAATTTAAAAATTTTGTAAGTTGATGCTTAGTAGATAAATAAACTAACTTCCTAAACAAATATCACTTATATTTACATATCTATCTGAATTTGTTGCCTCTAAAATTGCTTCTTTTTGATTATCACATCAATCCTTAATTAATTTTTTCTTTGCACTGACGTCGCCTGTCCCGGTCCTAATATTTTTTAAATCAGAAACTAAACCCTTAGTGTAACTATTTAAAGAATCTAATTTAACCTTTCATTTATTATTATCACCAGCTGTAGTAGTGTCGTCAGCTATGAAAGTCTTTAATTTATCTCCAAATCAAAGAGAACAATAAGCTTTAAAGTCTTGAAAATTATTATCTTTTTCGCTTGTAAACTTAGAATCGTAAATCTCTTTGCATCCCTCTTTCATCAAATTTCTAATTGTTTCATCTGCATTCTCAGTTGCGCTCTTGTCCTTTGCTTTCTTTAACTTCTCATTGCCACTTAGCACTTTAGCACTCTCAACTTTAAGCTTTTTCCACTTTTCATCCCAAATACTATTCTCACTTGTATCCATCTTTATCAAAGCGACTGAAAACTTATCTCTAATGGTCTCTCCACTAGTCATGTATATATAAGAGGTAACACCAGCTGTACCTGCGGCTCCAGTAAAACCTAAACCAACTACGGCCTTTAAAGCTTTAGACATAACTTTACTTTTAATTTAATACTAATGCATTCAATAGCAAAAACAGGAATAGCTCTTACGCTGTTAACAGGCACTAGTGTAGCTGCCTATTACACCAAAGACTACTTCAGTGAAAGAATAGATCAAAAACTACAAGGAATTAGAGTTAATGATGAAGCAGGTTGAAGTAAGAAACAACAAGCAATAAAGAAAGCATCCGCTGCTCCTAATGCTCTTGTTGACGACCTAGCAAAAATTAAAGAAGATATAGAGAAGATTAAACAATGATGTCAAAACAACTATAGAGCTTATTACGACGGAGAAAAAGACACAAGATTCAAGAATGTTCAAACTTATTGTATCTACAACAATAAAGATAAATTACCTGAAGGAGTGATTGAAGAAAATGGAGATTGAACTACCGCAAATGGAGTATTAACTAGTAAACAACCGGCCGACAATCTATCTACAAAAATGCAAGAAATTAAAACAAAATTAAGTGGAGTTACACCTCCAAATACAAATGCTCTTAAAGAATGATGTTTAGCTTACTATGAAGAGATATGAAAAGAAACAAAAACTGACGACTTCAAAGATGCAGAAACTTACTGTGTAAAGAAAACTAGTCCTTAATTATTTACCTCTAACAAACATATCCGCTGTCATATCAAAGTCTCCTTCTTCATTCTCTAACGCCTTCTTAGTAAAACTATTTTCAAATTCTTTCATAAAGGCTTCAGCCATTTCTTTTTCTGTTACTTCTTTTCCATTTGATTGAGGAGTTGGTAACTTTCTGTAAGCTTTTTCTGCAACACCAGCTATAGCACTAATAAATGCAAATTTGTTTTCCTTAATAACTTCAGCAAACTGTTGTTTTGGTGTGCCTTCTTTTTTTCTAGATTGTTCTTGCTTTATGTCTTTATCAATTAAATCTATATAGTCCTTCATACCTTCTATTGCTGCTAAATAAGGGCTTTTCCCCTCAATTGAAGACTTAGATTTACTATTAAACAAACCAACTAATTTCTTTAAACCTCCTGAAACCATATTTCCAAATACAGCTTTTGTATCTAGTGGGTTGCCACCACTTGGAGGTTTAAATCTTTCTTGAATTTCTTCTTCTGTTAATTGTTCTTTCTCTTTCTCCTCTTCTGACTTATCTTTTTGTCTTTCTTCTTGTTTCTTTAATAATTCTTTAGTTGCTTCTTTAGCTTCATCTGTTTCATGTAAGAATTTCTCAAATATTTCTTTAACTTCTTCAGTATCCATCTTTTCAAAAGCATCACTATTATTCTCCATTAACTTTCCAAGATCGCCCATAATCTCTTCAAAATCAGGCCTTCCCATTAATTCACCTAACTTATCTCAATTATCTCCAGAACCAAACATAGCTCATAAAGCGGAACCGCCTCCTCCACCCAAGAATGTTCCTCATTTGAATAAAGATAGTCTTAATTTACGTCAGTTTTGAACCATATCTGGAATATTCGTAATGAATTTCCAGAACTTATCTCTAAATCATCTATAGACTATTAATCCTCAATCATTTAATTTTTGGTAAAGAGTTACTGTTCCAGACTTAAATCCATCTGGACCTAAATAACTATCTAATCATTCTTTGAAAGCATCTTTAGATCCAACTATTGCTGATCCTCATTCCTTAAAGGTCTCTGTAACTTTCTGTATTCCATTTAATAAAGTATCATTAAGTAAGGCTTTCTTAACAGGGTCTAAAGATTCAAGAATAGTTGAACCAGTATTTCCTGAATTAAGAGCTACTGCTGTAAGTGTACCTACAGCAGTCATTCCAGATAAGACTGCTGATATACTTGACTTAAAGCTTGAACCTGCTACTCTAGTGACTAGGGGGGAGGTGAATCTTAATTGCACTGAAATAACAAGAACTCTATTATTTTTATGTACCTAAAAACAGTAATTAATACAGGAAAGTCCTAAAAGAGAATGTACACTTATTAATGAATATTAAATTACTTACTTCTGCTGTTCTTGGCTTTAGTGCTTTAGGAGGAGGTGTAGCGGGATGTTATTATTACTTTAAGCCTGAATCTTCTGAAAACACTCAAAAAGATAATAGTAACCCTAATTCAGAAGGAAATTCAAATAATCAAGTAGATACATCTAGAAGGGGACAACAAGTTTCTCCAACCCCTCAAAACCCTAGTCCAAGCGCTGACCCTGCTGGTGGCTCTGCTCCGGCAGAATCAGCTCCATCTTCACAGCCTTCCGTTCCAGTTGGACAAAGTCCTAGCAATACATTAACACCATCTAGTATACCCTCAGGAACTCTAGGCCCTAGTGCTAGTGGTTAATGAAAACTAAAAAAATACTTAATACTTGTGCTGGTTTAATTACAGTAGGTGGAGCATCTGCAGGTGGTTATTACGCATTCAATTCCATTAAAGATGAAAAAGCCATTCCATCCGAACAAAAGGACGACCTATCCGAAAAGAAATCTACAGGAACAAAATCAACAAAAAGCATGAGACAAATTTTGAAAGATAGTGGTTTACATCCTTTAGATACTTCAACAGACAAAGATAATAGTAGTTGACAAAGTTTAATTGAAAAATTTATTAGTGGAGGCTTAGATGAATCTGAAAAAATAGTTGCATTAATAGGAAGAACAAGCGATCCAAGACAAGATGGTCCTACGAATATGAAAAATATAAGAGATGCATGTAATAAGCTATTTGAAAAAACCGAAGATAAAGATACTGACTTTGAAAAAAATAAAAAATTAGCAGAGAGTTGGTGTACTGCGGAATCTAATCTTCTTAAGGGGGCAGGTTCATTACGACGTTCTTAATAACAAATAATTCTTTAAAGCGTAAATAAAAGCTGTGAGATTGAATGATCAAGAAATCTCTTGCCATTAAACTAGCTAGTTTAATTATTACTGGCGGAATAGGTTTAGGAATATTCGGTAGTCAATATTTTCAACGGACTTCAACGGAAAAATAGGAGGATATCTTCTAAAAAGAGGGTTGGAAATAACTAATTATGATGACCCAATTTGAGATGAAGAATTCGAAAGATACAAAAAAGAAACTAACAATGAAGATGGATTAAAGTCAGCAAAAGAACTACGAAATAAATGTAAAGAACTTTTTGAAACTAAATTTGACGAATCAAATGATGATTTATTATCATTTGATGAAGACTTTTGTATAGGAAAAACAAAGCTTTCAAAATGAATAAATGACAAAGGAAAGAAAATAGTTGATTTTGAAAAAGACAAAAGTATCTGAACTAGACTAGTTTCTTCAAATCCTGAAAACCAACAAAAAGCAAAAGAAATCAAAATAATTGAAAATATTTCTGACTCCAACGATTGAGAACAAAAAATGATAGATTATTGTAAAGGGACCGATTGAAACCAAGAAATACGAAAAGTAGACTATATGTCTATTATTGCTCTTTGCACAATTTAATTACTATTTAACCCTGCTTTTTTAAAGTCTCTGATAAATCAACAGATTCACAATTATTTTCATCTTTACAAATTTCAGTTACAGATCCTTCAAGACCCTTAACAAATTCATCGGTTAAAGTTTCAATATCTGGCTTCTTATTAGTTATCCCTTGATATGCTTTCATAGCGGCCTTGGCTAAAGCATCAATAAATTGTTTTCTTTCCTCTTCGTTTGAAAGAATATCTAAGAATTGCTTTTTGACCTCAGAACTCTTATTCTTTCTAGTCTTTACGTCATTTTCAATATTTGCAAGATACTCCTTCATTCCTGCCTCAGCTTTTTCTTTTATTAAGTTTGAACTTACTCCAAATAATGAATAAGGCAAATCAACCAACCCCTTTAAACTATGTTGCACCATATTGCTAAATACTTGTCCAGGAGTTTCAGGATTTCCTCCCTTCTGAGGATTAAACTTCTCTGAAATCTCTTGAGTACTTAATTCATCTGATTTTTCTTCCTCTTTTTTCTCAGAATCCTTCTTATTCTCCTCTTTCTTTTTCTCTTGTTCTTCCAATAATTCTTTTGCTGCTTTTTGAGCTTCTTCTGGATTATCTAGATATTTTTGCAAAATATCTTGAATACCTTCAGACCCCATGTCTTTGAAAGCTTCTTCATTATCTTGAACTAACTTATTAAAGTCATTCATCATATCTTCAAAGTTAGGATGGCCCATTAATTCACCTAACTTATCTCAATTATCTCCAGTTCCAAACATGGCTCATAAAGCAGAGCCGCCTCCTCCGCCTAAAAATGTTCCTCACTTGAAAAGAGATAGTCTTAATTTTTTTCAATCCTTAACCATCTGAGGAATATTCTCAATAAATTTAAGGAACTTAGTAGCAAATCAGTTGTAGACTATCTCTACCCATACTTTAAGCTTTCCATAAAGTTCTGCAACTCCTGATTTGAGACCATTTACATCAAAATAACGACCTAATCAATCGATAAATTCATCTTTGGAATTAAATATCGACTCACCCCAACTTTTGAATGTATTGCCTAGATTAATTAATCCGGAAGAAAGAATGCTAGCTTCAAAAGCTTTCTTTAAGGGATCAAAGGCATTACCTAATGATTGCTGTGCTTGAGAAGAATTAAATATGACTGCTGAACATGTTCCTATTGTTGCTAAACAAGTAAATGTAGCAAATAATCCTTGATTAAAGTTAGCTCCAAAAGTTCTGACGACTAGGGGGGGGGTAAATCTTAATTGCATCTATTATCTTTTAAGTTACTAAAAAGTAGAATTGTTTCCTACAAAGAACTAATAAAACTGTAGGTAATGAATCAAGCTAATAGAGCACTTGCTCTAGTATCCGCATTCGGAGCAGTGGGTGGTGTTGGTGCTTATGCTAGTGGTTTATTTGGTAATAAACCTGACAAGCCAAAAGCACAAGAAATACAAGAAAAACCTAAACCAAATATTAATAACAGATTAACAGAAGAAGGATTTAAAGTATTAGGCACTACTAGCGAATACAATAATGATTGAAATGATGTACTAGTAGAATACAGAAAAGCCACTGTTAAATCCTTCACTAAAGAACAAGAAAGAGAAAAAACAAGAGAACAATTACAGGAAGATTGTACAAAAACATTGCAAGAAACATCAGAAACAGAAAGCAGTTACAAGTTAGCCAAACAATGATGTGTTAAGAAAGAATCAATTAATATAATTCTTGGTAGAGCAAAGAGAAAATTATTGAAACTTGATGCTCCGGAAGATCCAGCAGAAAAGCAACATTGAACAGATAAAGTAGCAGAGTTGAAAAAAAATAAGACTAAATTTGATGCTATTAAAGACAGAATAAAGGAAACTGAAACTACAGAAGGAGAAAATATTACTGTTCTTAAAGAAGGATGCAAAAATTTAAAAATGGAAAGTACAGAAACTACTTCTGATGAATTTGAAAACAATTTCCCACTTGCTAAAGAGTGGTGCTCTGTTGAGAGCAACATTAAATAGCATTTGCGGTTAAAGTCTGCAATAGCAACAACTGCTATTAGTCTTGTTGGAGGTGCAGGTGCAGGTGCTTATGCAGGAGGATTACTTGAATTTATTAATAATGGAAGAGAGATAATACTAATATCCTCAACATCAGAAAAAAGTTCTCCCCTTAGAGATAAATTAGAAGAAGAAGGATTTAAAGTACTAGATACTTCTCAAGATAGTGATGAATGAAAAGAAGTACTAGCAGAATACAGAAAAGCAACAACAAGATCATTTACTGGTGTATCTGATGCACACATAACTGAAGCACAATTAAGAAGTAGATGTGCAGAACATTTAAAGCAAAAATCTAATGCTGGTCATGGTTACTCATTAGCAAGACAATGATGTGTTAAGAAAGAGAAAATGATTAATGTATTTAAACGAGGTAAACGAAGAATACTAAATGTTGATACATTAACCAGAAGAGATTTTCCTCTTTGAGAAAGAAAACTTAAAGAACTTCAAAGAAATAAAACTAAATTCAAGAATATTAGTGTTCCAATAGAGGAATCGGAAAGAGCAAAAAACGAAAATATTAATGCAATTAAAAAAGAATGCTGATGATTAGATATAGATGGTATGGAAACTACAAGTGATATGTTTGAAACTAATTTCAAACTAGCTTGAAAATTATGTTCTGTAAAACAAAACCCAAATGAACTTAGCAAGTAAATCAGCAATAGCTACTGCTGCTCTTGGTGGGGTTGGTTTGACTGGAGCTTATGCAGGTGGACTATTTGATAAATCAACAACACCACAACAAACAACAATAGTCAAAACTACATTTAAGAAGATTCTGGAAGCAGAAGGATTTACAATACTAGATACTAGTCAAAATAACCAAGATTGAAATACTGTACTAGTAGAATACAAAAAAGCTACAGAAAGATCATTTACTGGTAGTAAGCAAGCAAATAAACTAGAAAATGAATTACGATCTGATTGTGAAAAGGCATTAGTCCAAAACTATGAAGAGAATGGTAATTATCGCGAAAATGTAAATTACAAAAGAGCAATACAATGATGTGTGAAAAAAGAAACGATGAATAAAGTTCTTGAGAACGGAAAAATGAGAATATTGAAATTTGATGCCACAAGTAACGAAACAGCAGAACAAGGCCTGTTACAAAAAAAATTAAACAAATTGAGTGAAGAAAATAATAAAGGTTTTAATGCCCTTAAAAAAGCAGTAAATCCTACTATAACAACAAGCGATGCAAACAGTATTGAAACTCTTAAAAAAGGTTGTGAAGCCTTACAAATAAATACTCTTGAAACTATTAATGATAAATTCTTAGATAATTTCTATTTAGCTAAAGAATTTTGTTATGTTGATAAATAACAAATTTTAGTTAGGCTAAGATATTGTTTAAATAATGGCTTTTCCTGTTATTAAATCATCTATTTTTGTTGCTCTTTTAGGTGCAATCGGGGGTGGTGTGGCTTTTGCTAGTGGGTTATTAGGAAATTCGCGACAAGCAGACAAGCAAAGATTTTAAAGATCTCTTAGTTGTTAGTCATTTATCTCCTTTAGACACTAATTCCGAAGAAGGATGAGATTCTATATTGGAGTCAATAAATAAAGGGGAGAATAAACGCTTGTCAGATCCTGACATTAACATTGACCTTAGCACAATGGACATTAAGAAACTAAAGCAAAAATGTGAAGAATTTTTCAATTACGATTTCTCCAAAATTTCTGGAGGAGGAAGAAATTTAGAAAATTATCGAGTTTTTGCTTTTGCTGGTTCTTTATGTGTCAAAAAAGAGAAAGTTTCTGATGTGTTAAACAGATTTTGAGGCCCTAGCGCACTAAAGTCCACTGATGATAATTCCATTTGAAAAGAAGTATTAATGTCTTATGATAGTCTTACAATACAATTTGGAATAGGCAAAGGCGTTGATGATTCTTCCGAACGCATAGAAGTGGAAACAGAAAACTTAAGTGATGAGTATATTGAAAAAGTTAAAGGTTTTTGTGAGAAAGAATATTTAAAACTTAAAGATAAAGAAACTACGGAAATTAGTGTTCCCGTCTTTATAGTGGAGAAAGGATTCTGTTACGGAAATTGAAATAATTACAGAAAACACCTTGAAAATAAAGACACAAAAAGATAATTTAAATAAAGGGTTTGAAATTTACATTTTCCACTATCCATACATATTTGAAATAACTTATTGAAATTAACATATTTTCATAAAAGAAGAAAACATATAGATAATGACACAAGCTGGTAAAGCAGTTGCTTTAATATCCACATTTGGTGCAATTAGTGGGGTTGGTGCTTATGCTGGAGGTTTATTTAGTAGTAGTAGTAGTAAAGCACAAGAAACAAAGTCTGCTGCAACAATAATAGTAAAGGTAAGTAATAGAAGTAGCTTGGAAAAAGAGGGTTTTGAAGTTTTAGACACTAGTAAAGATAGTCCTGAATGAAAAGCAGTATTGGAGGAATACAAAAAAGCAACAGTTAAGTCATTTACTAAGAAGCAAGAAGCAGATAAATCTGAAGAATCACTAAGAAACAATTGTAAAGATATATTAGATAAAGAAAAAGATACTAATTACCCTTTAGCAAGGCAATGATGTGTTAAGAAACAAAAAATAAGTGAAGTTCTTAAGAAAGGAAAAAGAAAACTATTAAATTTTGAAGAGTCTGAAGTAGAGGGGGAGAAAGTACATTGAGAAGCGAAAATTGCAGAGTTAAAGAAGGATAAGAGTAAGTTTGCTTCCATTAGCGGAAACATAAAGGATCAAGAAACAGAAGTTGGTGACAACATTAAAGCATTTAAAGCTGGTTGCAAGGCACTAGAGACCGACACTATTGAAACAACAAACGATAAATTTGAGACAAATTTTGCTTTAGCTAGAGAATGATGTTCTGTTGATGAACAATAACAAATGACACTAATAGGAAAATCAATTGCGACGACAGCAGTTGTTGGAACTATTGGTGGAGTAGGAGCTTACGCAGGAGGTTTATTTAACATTAATAGTGATAGTGATAAAGCACAAAAAGTAGACCCTCCAAAAGAAGTAGTTTTCATTAGTAGCAGATTAACAGATGAAGGATATGAATTATTGGATACTGAAAAAGCAGGATCAGCTGGTTGAGATGTTGTATTATCTGCTTATCGAAAGGCTCAAACCAAAACTTTTTCCGGAAGCCCAGAAGTTAGTACAGAAGAATCAGGACTACGTAACAAATGTAGAGTTGCATTAAAGAAAGATGACGATAAGAATTACTTATTAGCAAGGCAATGATGTGTTAAAGAAACTACTGTTAATAAGATCCTAGAAAAGACACATAAATTATTAAATGCAACACAAGTTGTGGAAGGAGAGGCAGAAAAGTGAAACAAAAAATTTGAAGACCTAAAGCAAGCGACTGATGAATTTAAAGAACTTAGAGAAAAAATGAAAGCTACTTCCGCAAATGTTGAAACTTTAAAAGCAGAATGTAAAGAATTAACTACACCAGAAGTTAAGACCACTGAGGAAAAATTCAATACAGTACTTACCCAAGTTAAAGAATGATGTGCTGTTACAAAGTAATAAAAAGAATTACTAATTCCTGAATTTATTTGCTTTGACAATAATTTAAGTATTTGCAAGCTAAGATTTACTTACCTTAGGTTTTTGAACTACTCCTTCCAAACTTACAGCATTACTACTATCTTCTCCGTCTTTAATAGGAACTGTAAACGTACTTTGCATTGCTTCTTCAAAAGCTTTAGATAAAACTTCAAATTCTATCTTACCTGTCTTTTCTGTCTTACGGAAAGCTTTTTCAGCTACTTTACCTAGTTCTCTTATCAATTCTTCTTTTTTTCCATTTATTGCATCTAAGAAAGCTTTATTTGCTCTTCCTACCTTAGTATCTTTTTTGGCCTCTTCTTCGATATGTGCCATATATTTATTCATCGCCTCTTTAGCCTTAAATTCAATGGCTCCTTCAAAAGAAGATAAGTTAGTTAATCCTTGAATAGCATTACCCATTAAATAACCTAATACTTCACCTTCATTTTTTGGAGATCCTTTAGGTTGTGCGAAAGACTCATGTATTTGCTCTTTCTTTAATTCTTCTTTCTTATCTTCCTCCCTTTTGCCTTCATTTTTCTTATCTTGTTCTTCCAATAATTCTTTAGCTATTTCTTTTGCTTCTTTAGGATCTTCCATAATTTTCTCTAATATTTCTTTCATTGCTTCTTCTCCCATATCTTTGAAAGCATCTGAATTCTTATCCACCAATTCAGCAAACTTTTCCACTGCCCCTGTAAAGTCTTCATTACCCATTAATTCAGATAACCTTCCTCAATTATCAAAACTACTAAACATTCCTCACAATGCTCCTCCCCCGCCACCACCTATGAATGTGCCTCACTTAAACAGAGATAGTCTTATTTGTTTTCAGTTCTCAACTATTTTGGAAATATTCTTTACGAAATCAATAAACTTGTCTTTAAACCAAGTGTAGACTATTTCAATTCAACCATAAAGTTTTTCATAAAGAGCTACAACTCCTGATTTAAGACCATCAGCTCCTAAATAATTATGTAATCATACTTTGAAATCGTCTTTAGTAGCAACAATTGCTGTTCCTCATTGATATAGTGTATCTCCTACTTTACTTATCCCACTTAATAGAACATCATTAAGTAATGCTTTCTTAATTGGCTCAAGTGATTGAATAATTGAATCTTTTGAACTACCAGCATTTAATGCAACTGCTGTTAAAGTTCCAACTGTTGTTATTCCAGACAAAACAGCAGATAAACTCTGCCTCAATCCAGAACTAGCAACCCTAGTGTATAGGGGGGGGGTGAGTCTTAAATACAAAAAAGTAATATGGCGCTTATTATTTTTACTTCTTGATATCTATGTAAATTTACTTCCTACTTTTCTTGGGTGGTGTTGATGGAACTTTTTCTCTTATTGAAATGCCCTCCTCTCCGTCTCCATCAGTAGCTTCAACTGTAAATTCCTCTTCTAAAATCTCTCCAAATTTCTTTGCTAAATCTTCATATTTAACTTGTTGACTAGGTTTTTTAATTGCCTCAAAAGCTTTTTTGGCAGCTTCTGCAAGGGATAATATAAATGCTGTTTCATTATCTTTAATAGCATCTAAGAACTTCTGTTTTACATCTGATTTTCTTGCTTTCTTCTCAACATCTTTTCTAAGAGTATCAATATATTCCTTCATTTTCGTTTTTGCAGTATGTGCAATATCTGTATCTCATAACTTAGTTGGCGATATATCCACCATGCCCTGCAAGGCACTTCCTACCATATCTCCAAATGCCTCTGTGGGATTATTAGGAGAACCACCACCAGAATTCTTAAATTTCTCAACAATCTCTTCTTTCTCTAGTTCTTCTTTAGGCTCTTCATTTTCTTTGCCTTCTTTCTTTAGTTCCTCTTTTTTCTTTTCATTTTTCTCCTTTTGTTCGTCTAACAACTCACCTAAAAGCGCCTCTGCTTCTTTAGGATCATCTAAGATTGCTTCAAACATTTCTTTTGCCTCCTCTTCATTCATTTCTGAAAATGCTGCACCATTCTCTTCAACTAACTTAGAAAACTTATCTACTACTCCCTCAAATTCAGGATTACCAATTAAATCTGCTAACTTACCTCAGTTATCTCCAGATCCAAACATAGCTCATAAAGCGGAACCGCCTCCTCCACCTAAAAATGTACCTCATTTGAATAAAGACAATCTCAATTTATCCCAGTTCTTTACCATATCTGGGATATTTCCTATGAATTTAATAAATTTATCTCTAAATCATTCGTAGACTATGGTAGCTCATGCAACAAGCTTATGATAGAGTTCAGAAACACCAGATTTAACTCCATCAATTCCTAAATAACGTTGCAATCAACTACGAAAATCATCTTTAGATCCAAAAATAGCTTGTGCCCAACTATTAAATGTATCTCCTAATTTATTAATTCCTGAAGAAAGAAAACTAGCTTCTCATACTTTCTTTAAAGGATCAAAAGCACTACCTAATGATTTTTGAGCTTGTGCAAAGTTAAATACAACCGCAGAACAAGTTCCAGCTACAGTTAATCCAGTAAAGGTAGCAGATAATATTTGATTAAAGTTGGCTCCAAAAGTTCTGACGACTAGGGGGGGGGTGAGATTTAACTGCACAAGCAGATTACATTATTTTCATAAAAGTATGAGGAACTAATTAAATTTGTTCCTAAAAGATAAGACTTTTTTAAATAACAATAGTAAGTTTTAAGACTAAATGACAACTTTAGGAAAAGCAGGTATAGCAATTGCAAGTGTTGGTGCTGTAGGAGGTGCAACTACTTATGGAATTTATGAATTTAATAAAGCAGATACAGAAAGCAATCAAGAACAAACTTCATTAAATAATTCTGTTAGCTTCAAAGACAAACTAGGAGTTTCTGTTCTTAGTTTAACCGGAGAAACAGAACAAACACAGTGAACTACAAGACTTAAAGAACTAAGTGAAGCCATCACCAATTTACCGGCCGATTTAACTAGTTTAAAGACCGGAAAAGGATGGAAAGATTTGCAACAATGGTGTAATACAAATAGTACTAGCGTTGAAGTAACAAGTACTAATTATCAAAATTTTGAGACATTTTGTACTTGAAAAGTAGGGGATAAAGATTGAACTGGAAAAATTAGTGCCGACACTCCAAACACAGACCAAAAATGGGGCACTGCTCACGCAGCTTTAAAAAAGAAACCAGAAAATACTTTATCAAGCGAGTTGAAAGAGATTCACAAAAAAACAAGTAGCACTGAAGACGAGCACGCAGACAAAAAAGCTATGCATAAATGATGTATTGATTCCTACAAGAAAATTTGAACTGGGGAAAGTGATGAAACCCTTAAAGAAGTTAAAGAATATTGCAAAAATTAATACCTAATAATTCATTAGAATCAGACAAGGAAAACCTTTGATTTATTTAAATTAATACATTAATTATTTCTTTTCATTTGATAAAGCTTTAACTAATTCATCTGCATCACAATCTTTTCCTCCTTCGCATGGAATTGTAAGTGCTTCAATGAATTTTTGAGTTAAAGCCTCTATTTTTAGCGATTCTGAAGATCTATAGGCTTTAACAGCAGCGGTAGCAAGAGCATTAACCAACGCTTCTTTTTCTTGAGCAATAATATCTAAAAATTCTGACTTAACTGAAGGTTTTCTAGATCTTTTAGCTTTCTCTTTTTCAACATCATTTTTCAAAGATTCTAAATATTTTTCCATGCCTTCCTTTGCTTTAGATTCAATTTCTAAATTTGATCCACCAAAAGAAAAATAAGATAAAGATTGAAGTTTCTTTAGTCCTTCAGTAACCATATTACTAAATACGGCCGGAACTGTAGGTGGTTGTCCTGCCTGTGAAGGATTAAATTTCTCCTTTATTTCCTCAACACTTAATTCTTTTGATTTTTCCTGCTTTTCTTCGTCTTTCTTCTCTTCTTGTGACTTATTCTCTTTATCTTTCTCTTCTTTTTCTTTTCGCTCTTTTTGTTCCTGTAATAAATCTTTAGCAGCTTGTTTTGCTTCTTCTGGATTATCTAAATACTTTTGCAAAATATCTTCAACATCTTCTGGTCCCATCTCTTTAAAGGCTTCTTCATTATCTTGAACTAATTGATTAAAATCATTCATCATTTCCATAAAATCAGGATGACCCATTAAATCACCTAACTTACTTCAATTAGCTCCTACGCCCAGCATAGATCAAAGTGCAGAACCCCCTCCACCTCCTAAGAATGTACCTCATTTAAATAGAGATAATCTTATTTGTTTTCAGTTCTCAACTATTTTGGGAATATTTCCTACAAATTCTAAAAACTTATCTCTAAATCATCGATAAACTATTCCTGCTCAATTATGTAACTTTTCATAAAGAGCTACAACTCCTGCTTTAAATCCATTTACATCAAAATAACGATTTAATCAATCGATAAATGCATCTTTGGAATTGAATATCGAACCACCTCAATCTTTGAATGTATTATTTAAATTAAAAATACCTTTTGAAAATAAGTTAAAGATATATGTATTCTTAATTGGCTCTAAAGCTTTACCAATAGAATTTGCTTTATCTAAATTAAATGAAATGGTTGAGCATGTTCCGACTGCAGTCATTCCAGTTAAGACTGCAGAAAAACTATGTTTAAGCCCTGAACCAGTTATTTTGGCTGCTAGGGGGGGGGGTGAAACTTAAACACATTATTTAATTAGAGATATGAAAAATAAAGGAATATAGTCTCAGTTTTTAAAAGTTAAGTAATATAGATATGATAGTTGCGGGGAAAATAGCTGGTGGAGCTATATTTGTCGGCTTAGCAAGTGGTGCTATTGCTGGTAGTTATCATTATTTAACTAGTGAAAGTACTTATTTTGATTTACTCAACTCCGAAACTCCGTCAAGAAGATTAATAACTACTACAGATAAGAATACAGAAACAGAAGCCTGAAAGAAATACAAAGAAAACAATGATGGTAAAGGGGGAGGTCAAGATGCTTGGAAATTAAAGGACTGAAACACAAAAAAAGGAGAAACAAACACACTTGAAAGCTTAATTACAGAATGTAGCAATAAGACTAAAGATAAAGCCAGAAATAAACAAGACCAAAAATACAAACAATTTTTAAGTTGATGTTCAGTAACTAAGTAATATGGGACTTACTTTAAAAGTTGGTAGTACTATTGGAGTTGCTGGATTAGCCGGAGGAGGTGCGGTACTAGCATACAGCTTTTCTGGTAACTCTAAATCAGTAAGAAATGAACTTGAAAAAATAGGATATTACGTTCTTAAAGACAGTGATTTAACAGAAAAATGACAAAAAGTATTTGATGCGTACAGAGCAAAACCAGAAGGTAGCAAAAAATTTGATACTAACGTTGCTGATTTACCAACTTTAAAGAAAAAGTGTAAAGCTTTATTAGATACCGATTTTAAAAAAGAAACTGATTATTCAGTAATTAAGAAATGATGTGTTAAAGAAGAAACCATTGAAGCCATGTTAACTAGAAATGAATATGAAAAAATAGGCGCAAGTAGTGCTAGTGGAAATAATGAAAAATGACAAGCAAAAGTGACTGCTTTAAAGAATGATACAACATCAACCAACAAAATTATTACTACCTTTAATAGTGGAAGTACTAGTGAAGTTTCTCAATTAGAGACTGCCTGTGGAAACTTAAAAATGGCAGATACAAAAACACATTCAGATGATGAATTTGAAAAGAAATTTATTCAGGCAAGAGATTGATGTTCAATAAAGAAAAATGCTAACTAAAGTTCTAATAGGAGTTGGAGGAACTGGGGTAGTGATTGGTATTGGTGCTGGTAGTTTAATCTATCTTAACCAAGAAAGCACTATTAAAGCACTGACAGATATACATGCAAAAGGAAAAACATTCTTAAATAAATCTAATAAGAGTAATGGTACTTGAACAGTAGGTTGAGGCCATTACAAAACAGACAACACTCCTAAAGGTAAAGAAAAGGGCAAAGACGAATGAAAGTTAGATGATTGAGACACAAAAAACGCAACAGATGCTGTTCCTGATAGTTTTGTCAGTGCTTGTGAAAGCAAATTTAACTCTCCTGCGAAAGATCAAAATGACACAAGATACACCAATTTTATAAGGTGATGTTCTAGATAATATGCCTTCTGCAACTAAGATAGCTTTAACAGTGGCTGGCGTTGGTGCTGTAGGAGGTGGAGTAGGATTAAGTGTTCATATGCTTAGTTCAGAAGATACCTCTTCACTTAAATTTAAATTAACTTCAGAAGGCTTTAATACTTCAATAAGTGCTACCGAATGAACAGAGATATTTGGAGAGTATGACAAAACATCAAATAAGAATGTTTTTCAAGTTAAAGCAGGAGAAACAAAGAATGAAGAATGATTAGAGAAAAAATGCAAAGAAATTCTAGATAAAGAAGATAAACAAAATACTAATTACGGCTTAGCAATACAATGATGCGTTAAACCAGAAAAAATAAGTGATATTTTAGGAAACAAAAAAGGTAGATATAGATTACTTGATACTGATGTTACAGAGACTGGCAAAACAAATGACAAAATTGCTTGAAATGAAAAAATTAGACTATTAGGATTGCCAAATAACAGTGGTGCAAAAACAAGTTTAGCAGTTCAATTAAGTAATTCTGATGAAATTGAAAAAATTAAGGAAATCAAAGGAAGATGTGCAACAATAAATGCTTTAAGGACAACTAGCCAAGGGTTCGTAGATAAATTTAATTTAGCAAAACAATGGTGCTCAGTTTTGAAAGAAAATAACTCCTAAATAATGAGTAATTTAACAAAAGTTGGCGTTGCTACAGTAGGTATAGGAACTGCTTCAGGAGCTGGTATAGCGGGATATTTACATTTTTCAAAAGATGATTTTTCAAATAAATCACAAGAATTAGCGCTTGATAATAGTAACAACTATGAAGCCCATCTGAAAAAACAAGGAAGAAGCTTACTTCCTCAACTCTCAACTCATTGAAAGACTTTAGTAAGTAAATATTCTTCAGAAGGAGATGGATTATTAATATCCATTAATGGACAAACAATACAAAAAAATAATCTTCAGGAAGAACAATTAAAGTCTTGATGTTCTGAAAATTCTTCAAAGCAATTCACAAGCGCTAAAGATGATAATTATCAAAGAGTATCTGCATGATGCACAGAACCTAAGACTATCAAAGATTTAATAGGCAAGGATAAAGTTGCTTTAAATGATTCGGATCCTACAGGCACAACTGGTGGCGAAGATGAATGAACAGAAAAAGTAAATAAATACAAGGATAGTCAAAATAAGGATTTAATAAAGGAAATAACTCAAGACAGAGAGGGTAATGATATTGCTGTCCAAAACTTTAACGATGCAGGAAAATTAAGAGCATGATGTAGATTTTCAAAAACCAAACATTTCAAACATGAAGAAGATGAACGTTATCTGAAATACATAAAGTGATGTACTAAATAGATTACTTAGTCAATACTTCAGTTAATCCATCAGCGTTACAATCATCTCCATCTAAACAAGGTATTGTAAGTACTTCTGCTAATTTTTTCTTTAAATCTTCTGGTTTTCTACTATCGCTTATTTGATAAGCCTGAGTTACAGATTTTGCAAGAGATTTAATAAATAGTTCTTTTGCATCCTTAATAGTATCAAGGAAATCTTGTTTTGCCTTAGATACTTTTGAATTTTTGGCTGCTGTTTTCTTTAAATCTTCTTCAATAGCAGAAATATACTCTCTCATTCCATTTTCTATTTCTGACTCTATAGACTTAATAGGACTATCAAAAGAAGAAGCATGCTTAGAAGCGAGCATTTTTTCTATTCCTTTTGAAACCATACTATTAAAGACAGCGCCAGGCGTTTCAGGCTTGCCTCCTTTTTTAGGATTAAATTTATCTTGAATCTCTTCTGAACTTAATTCTTTTTTTGGCTCTTTTTCCTCTTCTTTCTTTTGCTCATTCTCTTTATTCTTCTCTTCTTGTTCTTTAATTAATTCTTTAGCGGCTTGTTTTGCTTCTTCTGGATTATCTAAATATTTCTGAATAATATCTTGGATGCCTTCAGACCCCATTTCTTTGAAGGAATCCTCATTATCTTGAACTAACTTATTAAAGTCATTCATCATATCTTCAAAATCATCTCTACCCATTAATTCACCTAACTTATCAAAATTTGCCCCACTACTAAACATAGCCCAAAGTGCAGAACCCCCTCCACCTCCTAAGAATGTACCTCATTTAAATAATGAAAGTCTTATTTTCTTCCAATCTTTAACCATCTGAGGAATATTTGAAATAAAGACTAAGAACTTATCTCTAAATCATCGATAAACTATTCCTCCTCAATCATAAAGCTTACGATATAGATCTACTGCTCCAGATTTAAGACCATCTGCACCTAAATAATTCTTTACTCATTCTCTAAAGTCATCTTTAGAGTTAATTATTACAGTAAATCAATCTTTGAGTGTATCTCCCGTTTTCTTTATTCCATCATACAAATAACTGTTCAAAAATACTTGCTTAACTGTCCCAAATGCACTATCAACAGTATTCTTTGCTCTATCTAAATTAAATATGACAGCAGTAGATGTCCCTGCTGCTGTCATACCAGAAAGAACTACAGAAACACTAGGTCTAAAAGCAATACCACTTGTTCTGACGGCTAGGGGGGGGGGTGAGTCTTAATTGCACATCTTTATTTTTACGTTATTTACCTAAAAGGACAATAAGCACAAATAAATTCAAAATGAGTCTAACTTTAAAAGTTAGTAGTGTTATAGGCACTTTAGGAGTTGTTGGTGGAAGTGCAGCTATTGTTAACCAATTAACCAAAGAACATCAAACAATTAAAGATGCTTTAACTAAAGTGGGATACCATGTACTAGATTTAGAAAAAGAAGATAGTGATTGAGATACAGTAGTAAATGCCTACAAAGCTACTTTAAATCAATCCAAACCTTTTGGAAATATTACAGATAAGGTAGGCTTGAGAAAGGAATGTAAAAAATTGTTAAATTCTGATTTGAACAATAAAGCAAATTATTCTTCAGCAAGCAGATGATGTGTTAAAGAAGAAACAATTAAAGCAATGCTAACTAGAAATAAATACAAAGAATTAGGAGAAGCAACTTCTGAACCAAGCAAAGTTAAATGAACAGAAAAAGTTAGACTCTTAAAAGAGGCAAAAGATAATAAAATTATAGTTACTTTCAACGGCACTAAAGATGAAGAAACATTAGCCAACAAATGCAAGTCTTTAGATAGCATCAAAACACATGCAGATAATGAATTTGAAGTTAAATTTATTTGGGCAAGAGAATGGTGTTCAGAAAAATAATTAGTTGTGACGAATCATACGAAAGTATCTTTAATATCAGTTAGCATCGACACTATAAAAGAAAGTATTTATCTATCTAACAATTATTCAATAGTTTCAATTAGATTTTGGTGCTCTGTCTAGAGTAAGTTAGGAAGGGGTTTCATATGAATGCTGATGATAAGGCCTTATTGGCGACATTCGGTATAGGCTTAATTGCAGGAGGTAGTTATTTTGGTTATTCGTATTTATTTGGTCCCAAAGATGATGAAAGCTTTGCTAGTTTATTAGGCGAATCAGTTCTTACATTAACAGGTAGTACAAATAAAACAGAATGAGAAGCAAGGTTAAAAGAACTACAAGCCAAAAAAAGCGAACTTAGCGGAACTTTAATTTCAATAGCTGATCAAAATTGAGATGATTTACAGACCTGATGCAGACAAAATAGCAACAAAAATCTTAAAAAAGATGTTAACTACGTAGGTTTTGAAGAGTTTTGTACTTGAAAAATAGGAGATAAAGAATGAGTAGGAAAAATCTCATCAGATACCCAAGTAGCAGATGATAAGTGAAGTAATGCACATAGAGAATTAAATAGAAGAGATAGGAGAAGACTTTCTCCAGAATTACAAAAAATACAAGTAGTAGATATTAAGAAGAAACCTGACAATAAAGCTATGCATGATTGATGTACTGGTACCTATAAGAAGATTTGAAGAGGTGAAAGTAGTAGAGATTATGCAGATGTACAAGAATTTTGTAAGTCAACTGCAAAATAATGCTTAAATCTACTGCCATTAAAGGGGTAATTGGTGTTTTAGGAGTAGGAGCCATTACAACTGGTGCAGTATATGCCAACTTGCCTAGTAGCATTGAAAGTTACTTAAATAAACAAGGCAGAACCTTACTTACAGGTACTGAAGATAAATGGGAAGGAGCAAAGAGTAAGTATGCCTCCGAAGGTGATGACTTATTAATAACTATTAATAATCAAAAGATTGCAAAAGATCAATTAAGTAACAAACAATTAAAGAAATGATGTGAAACAAATTCAAAAAAATCATTTAGTAACATTGATGATGAAATTTATCAAAGGGTATCGTCTTGATGTACAGAGCCAAAAACAATTGCGCAATCATTAAAGGGCAAACGTCCATTGAATGATACCGAACCAGCCAATAGTCAAAAAAATATTGATGAGACAGAGTGAGAAAAAAAGAAAGCGACTTACAAAACAGCAAATAGTAAAGAATTAATAAAGTCTATTGAAAGCAACAATTCAGAAGGATCTGAAATTGCCGCAGGGACTTCCATAACAACCACACAACTAAGAAAGTGGTGTGAATTTTCTAAATCAAAACACTTTAAGCATGAAAAGGATAACAGATATTTAAGATACCTAAAATGGTGTGTTTAATTAACTACAATATTTTTTACTTAACTAAAGAAATAAATTTGGATTCTAAAAAGACATCAGTATGCATTTAATAGGGAAGGTAGGTAGTGTTATGGGTGCTATTGGTATTGTAGGTGGGGGAGTGGCCGCTGTTAATCACTTCTACAAAGGTTTCAGAAATGTGAGCGAAAGACTAACGGGTGCGGGTTTTAAAGTTCTAGATATTAATGGAGATGCTTCTGAATGACAAACTGTTGAAACAGCATACACACAAGAATCAAGGGCAGATAAGAAATTTAAAGAAACATTAACTACTGCTAAAGAAAATTGCAAAATTGCTTTACAAAATAATCCTAGTGATGCAAGTGCCTACCCATTAGCAAGTAAATGATGTGTAAAGGTTGAAACAATGGAACAAATGTTAACCAGAAATGAATACACTAAATTAACAAAAGTGCCTGCAGATACGACAAATAAAGAAAAATGGCAAGAAAAAATAGAAAGTTTAAAGAAATACTCAGGAGAGGAAAAAATTAATATTGACTTTACAAAAACAGTTGATGAGCAAATAGCTGAACTTCAAGGAGAATGCGACAAAATAACGGCAGAAACAATCAAAACTCATAACACAGACGACTTTGAAAAGAAATTCATTCAAGCAAAAGAGTGATGTGCGACAAAAAATAGCTTGTAATTATGCCTATTTCAAAAGCTGGAAAAATAGTTATTGGTGCATTAGCTACTGGTGGTGTAAGTGGTGCTGGCGCTTATTTACACCATATATTAACAAAACCAACAATTAAAGATAAATTAGAGGGCACTTTAATAGGAAAAGATGAGACAAGCATATGACAAGCAAGAGTTACTAAATTAACATCAGATAATGCAATAATATCTGAAACACTCAAAGCTATTAATAGTGGAGGCGATAACAAAGCAACCAAAATCCAAAATTGATGTGAAATTAACTTAAGAAATACATTTATTTCTGAAGAAAATAAAGGCTTTAAAGAAATACAGAAATATTGTGCTTACAATATCAAAGAAAAAGCTGGAACTGTTATTGAAATAAATTCTTGAGACAATACAAGAAATAATGCAAAACTTAAAGATCAAACTAATAATATTCAATTATCGCCATCAATGTCAAAGGTGAAGAGTGAATTAACAAGTAAACAAGATGCTCTTAAAGAATGATGTAAAGAGGTCTATGAAAAACCCTTTAAAGGAGAAAAAGATCAAGACTATTTAGATACAAAAGCTTATTGTGTTGCTTAATTAATGAATCATTTAGCAAAGGCAGGAATAGCTACTTTAAGTGCTGGAGCTATTGGCAGTGCTGGTTATGGAGGATATGTTTATTTTTCTAAAGATAGCTTTGCAAGTAAATTAGGAATTTCTTTACTTAACTTAACTGGAGATAGTAATGAAGCTACTTGAGGAGAAAGGTTTAAAGAATTCAATAGTACAACTACAGGTTTAGATCCAAGCTTAAATAAGACATCCATCAAAAAATGAAAAGACTTACAAAAGTGATGTAACGATAACAAAAATAATTCCTTCAATAAAGGAGACCAAAAATTTCAAAATTTTGAATCTTTTTGTACTTGAAAAATAGGTGACAAAATAACAAGTAATATACCTAAGGATGCTGGACCAGAAGTAGACGTATGAAAAACTGCACACACCCAATTGAAAACAAGAAGTCAAGGTAAAACATTATCTGAAAAATTACAAACTGTATTAACAACAGAAGCTGGAACAGATAAAGCTGATCAAAAAGCTATGCACAAATGATGTACTGACGCTTACAAAAATACTTGAAGAGGAAATAATGATGAAACCTTTAAAGAAGCAAGTGAATATTGCAAGTCTTAGTTTTTGAAAAACAGGATAAAGTAAAGAAAATCATTCTAAATTCTTAAGAGCCAACTATCATCAAAGGTGCTACAACAATCGCCAACAGAGATTAAGCAATATTAACAAAAAAGTTGAAAATTACAAGAAACAAAAGGCAGATACATATCTAATAAGACAAAAGAAAAATACCATTAATGTCAAAGTTCTAAGAACTTAATGTAAATCCTCTAAAGATAAACATTCCAAATACGAAGAAGATTCAAGATATCAAAAATTCTTAATGTGATGTGCAAACTAGCCTTTCTTATTTAGTAAACCTGCAATATCTACTTCGGCACAGTCTTCATTGTCTTGACATACAGTTGTAAACGCACCTTCCAAAGCTTTCGCAAACTCTTTTGCTAAGTCTTCTAATTTTGGTTTCTTGGTAATATTTGAAGCTGCAATCATTGCATTTTTTGCTAATGCATCAACAAATTGAGTTTCTGATGCTTGAATAATATCTAAGAATTGTTTTTTGGCAGAAGGTTTTGCATTTTTTCTTTTTGTCTCTTTTTCAACATCACTCCTAATATCTTGAATGTATTGATTCATTGCTGCTTTCGCTTTATTTCTTGCTAGATCTAAACTAAATCCACCAAAAGAAGAATAAGGTAAATCTAATAAACTACCTAACCCCCTTTCAGCCATACTTCCTAATACCTCTGCAGTAGTTTGTGGATTTCCTCCTTTCCTAGGAGAAAAAGCATCTTTAATTTCTTGCTCCTCTAATTGTGGTTCTTTGTCTTCCTGAGTTGGATCCTTCTTAGCCTCCTCTTTCTTTTCTTCTTGTTTCTTTAGTAACTCTTCAGTAGTTTTTTTAGCTTCGTCTGGTTCATCTAGAAATTTTTCAATTATTTCTTGAAGTTCTTCAGACTCCATATTATTAAATGCTTCATTATTCTCCTCTACTAACTTAGTAAGTGAAGACATAATTTCTCCAAAGTCATCTCTTTCCATTAATTTAGAAAACTTATCAAAGTTTTCACCACTACTAAATACAGCCCATAAAGCAGAACTACCCCCACCTCCTAAGAATGTACCTCATTTAAATAATGAAAGTCTTAATTTGTCTCACTCTTGAACCATCTTTGGAATATTCTTTACAAACTCAATGAACTTAGTAGCAAACCAGTTGTAGACTATTAATCCTCAAGCTTGTAACTTCTCAGCTAATTGTGCTACTCCAGATTTAAGACCATCTGCACCTAAATAACGCTCTATTCAACTCTTTAAATCATCTTTAGCACCAACAACTGCAGATCCTCAATCTTTTAGTGTTGTTGCTACTTGTGCTATTCCATCATATAGAGGGCTTGCTTTAAGAACCTTTACAAACTTATCTAGAGGCTCACTAACTTTTTCAGATGCTAAATTTGAACTAAATATTACTGTTGAAAAAGCTCCTGCTACAGTAAGACCAGATAATATTGATGATATTCCTTGTCTAAATCCAGAAGTAGCTACTGTGGTTACTAGGGGGGGGGTGAACCTTAATTGCACTTTATTAAGAAATAAAGGGATATAGATTTAATTTTTAGAGTTATTCGATAAAAGAATAAACAACTATTAACCTTAAGTATTAATTACATATTTAAAAATAACACCCACAAATAATGACACAAGTAGGTAAAGCAGTTGCTTTAGTTTCAGCACTAGGAGCTGTTAGTGGAGGAGTTGCAGTGGCTAGTGGAGCGTTTAATCAATCAGAAAAACAACAACCTCAACAAATAACAAAAGATGTAATTACTATTAGTAGCAAGTTAGCAAGTGAAGGATTTGAAGTATTAAGTACAGATAAGAATAGTGAAGAATGAAGAAAAGTATTAGAGGACTACAAAAACGCTACAGACAAATCATTTACTAAGACTAAAGAAGCAAATAAGACACAGGAACAGCTTAGAAAAAATTGCAAGGATATATTAGATAAAGAAGATTTAACTGGAGATAATTATCAATTAGCTAAGAAGTGATGTGTTAAGAAAGAACCAATAAGCAAAATACTTGAAAAACAGGGGTACACATTACTGAAATTAACAGATGATGAAAATACAGAAGAAAAACCACATTGAACAGCAAAAGTTAAAGATTTAAAGCAAAATAAAGAGAAATTTGAAGCAATTAAGTCAACAATAAAGGACGAAGAAACTGCAACAGAAGAAAATATCAAAGCCCTTAAGAAAGGTTGTACAGACTTACAAATAAACCAAACAGAAACTACTAGTGATACATTTGACAAGAATTTAGATTTAGCAAGGGATTGATGCTCCATAAAGACAAATAAAGGCTAACAATGAGTATAGGAGCTAAGTTAGGTATGGCTACACTAAGTGCTGGGGCTATTGGTGGTGCTAGTTATGGAGGGTATGTTTATTTTTCTAAAGATAGCTTTGCAAGTAAATTAGGAATTTCCATACTTAAATTAACAGGTAAAGATGATGAAACTATTTGAGGAAAAAGATTGGAAGAATTGAAGTTGGCAACTGGTTTACCTACAGATCTTGAAGCCCTTAAGGCAAGTGGGAAAACTTGAAAAGACTTACAAAAATGATGTGCAACAAATAGTAGCAAGAGCTTTGAAAGAACAACTAATTCTGACTACCAAAACTTTGAAAAATTTTGTACTTGAAAAATGGGAGATAAAGATTGAAATAAAAAGATTGATTCTACTGTCAGAGAAACAGAAGATAAATGGGGCACTGCGCATACTAACTTAAAAGCAAAAGCAGATAGCGATTTATCAGAAAGCTTAAGAACAGTCAAAAATACAGTTGTCACCAGTGATAGACAAGCAGATAGAAAAGCAATGCATAAATGATGTACAGATAACTACAAAAAGACTTGAATAGGCAATGATGATAAAGAATTTAAAGAAGTTCAAACTTATTGTCAGGCTTAATCTATGAAATCAATTGCTACTAAAGCATTAATTGGTGTTCTTGGTGCCGGAACTGTTGCTACAGGAGTGGTATTTGCCGCTTTGCCGGAAAGTTATGAAAGCTATTTAAATAAACAAGGAAGACCTTTGCTTACCGGCGATTCTGGAGAATGAGAAAAAGTAAAGACAAAATATAGTCAAGAAGGAGATGATTTATTAATAAAAATTGATGGTAAAGAAATCAAAAAAACAGAATTACAAATTGATCAGTTAAAGACTTGATGTTCTCAAAATTCTAAAAAATCATTTTCCAATACTAAAGATTCAATTTATCAAAGAATATCTGCTTGATGTACTAAACCAAAAACTATTTCAGAACAAGTTGAGAAAGGGATGCTAAACGATGAAGAATCACCAACTGCAGAGTCAACTACTACTGAAAATATAGATGAAACGACATGAAAAATAAAGGCAAAAGATTACAAAACAACTACAGAATCTTACTTAATAAAAATAATAAATGATAGAGGTGAAGAGGGAGAAGTTATTGTAGCAAATTCAACAACTGCAATTGAAACCAAAAAATTAAGAGCTTGATGTAAATATTCTAAAGCTAAACACTTTAAGCATGAAGAGGATCAGAGGTATTTAACCTATAAAAAATGATGCGTTAATTAACTTAATCTTTAACCTCCAAAGCCTCAACCAAACCACCTGCATCGCATTGTTCTTCATTTTCACAAGGAGCTGTTAATGCTTCCACAAACTTATCAGTTAAAGTCTTTAATTTCAAATCAGTTGCATTATCGTAAGCTTTTTTTGCAGCGATAGCAAGAGTATTAACAAACTCTTCTTTTTTATCCTTTATGATATCTCAAAATTTTGCTTTAACAGATGGTTTTCTGTTTGATTTTTCCTTCTCTTTTTCAACATCTGCTTCAATTTTTGAAAGATATTCATTCATTGCTTTTCTTGCCATATCTTCAGGAGGCGCAAAAGAATAACTATTTGATAATAATTTTTTTAAGCCCTGTGTAACCATACCACTAAACACAGCAGGCACTGTTGGTGGTTGACCTGCTTGTGAAGGATTAAATTTCTCCTTTATTTCTTCAGAACTTAATTCTTGCTTCTCCTTCTTTTCCTCTTGATCCTTTTCATTCATCTCCTTTTGCTCTTTAAGTAATTCTTTGGCTGCTTCTCTTGCTTCTTCTGGATTATCTAAATACTTCTGAAGAATATCCTCAATTCCTTCTGAGCCCATCTCTTTAAAGGCTTCTTCATTATCTTGAACTAATTGATTAAGATCATTCATCATATCTTCAAAGTGAGGATGACCCATTAAATCTCCTAACTTACTTCAATTAGCTCCCGTACCAAACATAGCTCATAAGGCAGAGCCTCCACCACCTCCAAGAAATGTACCTCATTTAAATAGAGATAGTCTTAACTTATCTCAATTCTTAACCATCTCTGGAATATTCCCTATGAACTCAATAAACTTAGTAGCAAACCAGTTGTAGACTATATCTACCCAACTATGAAGCTTATTGTAGAATTCAACTGTTCCAGACTTAAGACCGTCTGGCCCTAAATAACTCTTTACTCAATCTCGAAAATCATCTTTTGAATTAATTATTACTGCAAATCAATCGCCAAAAGTTTCTGTAGTCTTCTTTATTCCATCATATAGATAACTATTAGTAAATGCTTCTCTAAATATTCCTAAAGAACTAGTAATAGTTTCTTTAGCTCCAGAAGAATTAAGAACTACAGCAGTACAAGTGCCTGCTGTAGTAAGGCCTGATAATACTGCTGATATACTAGGCTTAAAACTTGAACCAGCTGCCTTGACAGCTAGGGGGGGGGTGATCCTTAATTGCATATATTATTTTTACAAATTAAGCAATAAATCTTGTAAGAGTCTATTAATAGAGTAATGACACAAGCAGGTAAAGCAGTTGCTTTAGTTTCAGCACTAGGCGCTGTTGGTGGAGGAGTTGCAGTGGCTAGTGGAGCGTTTAATCAATCAGAAAAACAACAACCTCAGCAAAAAACAGAAGATGTAATTACTATTAGTAGCAAGTTAGCAAGTGAAGGATTCGATACTAATGTAACTGACACAGAGTGAGAAGCGCTACTAAATGCTCATAATGCAGTTCAAGATGGCAATATCTTTGAGGCGACAAGTAGTGAACAAAAGGATAAGGCATGACTAACTAAAAAGTGTAGAGGTGCTTTAGGTAAAGGAGAGGAAGATAGTGCTAATTACTTATTAGCAAGACAATGGTGCGTTAAAGAAACTTCAATAAGCACTCTTTTTGGTAAAGAGGGTAGCAAACATAAATTATTAAGTACAGACGAACGAAATACTGAAACAAACCAAAGCGAATGAACTCAAAAAATTAATAGCTTAAAAACTAATGATTCAGAAAAACAAAAATTAAAAGTTAAATTAGACAAAGGAGATGCAGAAAATATCGTTGAAATAAAAAAAGTATGTGCAACTATAGTAGCCACAAAAACAACAGTGAAAGAATTTAATGAAAAACTTGAATTAGCAAAGAATTGATGTTCAGCTTAATATGGCAATAACAAAAGCTACTAAATTAATTGTTGGATTGTTGGCTACTGGTGGTGTAAGTGGAGGAGTTGCAGGAAGCTATTATTTACTTAAACCTAAATCTTCTGAAGACTCAACACAAACAACTGATGGTAAGCAACAAGATACAGTTCTTCCCGCAAAACCAGATAGTGAGGATCAAACCAAGGGAGATTCCGGTACCCCATCAAGAGATACAGACTCTTCTAGGCCAGAACCAGGTAGTTCTAGTAGTGCGCCTGATCCTGTTGTTCAACCGCCTTCACAACCCGCAGATGCTGCAGGAGGGGGACCTTCTTCTAGTTTAGGTGTGTAGTACTAATTTTTCTTTAAGTTTAAATACCAATTATTAACAATAAAATACTTTCTGTTCAATAGTAAACAATGCTATTGCGAAAGAAAATAATTATTGCTAGTGGTTCTTCAGCTACTTTGCTTGGCGGTACATTAGCTATACCGTTTCTTGGCAACTTCTTTTAGAGAACAACTAATAAGAAAAGGATTCAAGCCAGTCACTAATTAATCACACAAAATAAGTAGCGTTGATTCTACAATCTTAGATAGTTATGGTGTTTACAAAACTAACAAAAACGGCATGCAAGAATTCAATGTAGTAAAGTGATGCCAAGAACATGAAGAAAAAATAGAAGACAACGAAAAGTTAATGAAGCAAGTTGCAGAAATATGCTTTGAAACATTAGATTCTAAATTGAAAGGAATAAACAGAAGAATAATACTAGAAAAATCAGAATCCTCAGAATGAAATAAAGGGTGGAAAGCATTTAAAGTAAACAAAGTAACCACAAATAGTGCCTATTGAAATTTGAGTCTAGAATCAGATACTGCTACAGAAGAATTTAAAAAACAATGTATAGAAAACAGCAAAAAACCATTCACTGATGAAAATAAAAAACTTTTTGACGAAGTAAGAGAGTATTGTTCGACAACTTGAATACCTAGACCTAACTAAAGTTTAAGAAAGATTAACTTACTTTGTTAACACTCGAAGCCATATCCCCGAGTAATTCTCTTAAATAATATAATAAAAGGACCTTTTCGACAAGCAATCATGGCATTGAAAAGAAAGATGTTTATTACGAGCGGTACTTTTGTTGCTTCATTAGGTGGAATATTATTTGCTAATCTACCAACTTTGGACGATTGGACGATTGGACGATTCCTATTAAAGAACGATTAGTAAAGAAAGGTTTTAAGCCAGTCACTAATTGAAATAATAAAGAAGACAGCCTTGACACTGACCTTCCCAAAAAATATGGAATTTACAAAACTACCAACTGAGGTAGAGAGTACAATATTTCTCAATGGTGCAAAGAAAATGAAAACCAAACTGGCAATAATCCTGAACTAACAAAAAAGGTTGAAGCATTATGTTTTGAAACAATGGCTTCACAACTTAAAGGACAAGGAAAAAGAATACTTTTGGAACAAGAAAAAACAAGCTGAAAGAAAAACTGAGAAAAATTTAAAGCAAGAAGAGAAACTGCTAATTACGCTTATTGAAGTTTCTCATCAAATTTATTAAAGTCTGAAAATGCACCGGATGATTTCATAAGACGTTGCAGAGACAATAGTCAAAAACCATATACTGATGAAAATAAAGGATTATTAAATGAAATAGAACTATTTTGCACAAATAGTCCTTAACTTTTTTGTAATAAGAGAATTAAATAGCTCTTATCTCTAAAAGAAGACATAATCCTAGAAAAGCATAATAATGGGTCTTGTAGGAAAGATTGGAAGTGTTGTTGGAGTTTTAGGTGCCTTGGGTGGTGGAGTAGCTACTGTTAGCTACTTAAATAGAGATAATACGACCATAGAGGACACATTAAAGAAAGTAGGATATCAAATTTTAGACAATACAACAAGCGAATTAACCAAAGTGTTAACCGCTTACAAAGAAATACCCAATAAAGAAACAGTATTTGGAGAGATTGCAAATGAAAATGGTCTACTATCTAAATGCCAAGAAATACTTAAACAAAACGACAAAAAGAATTATCCCTTAGCACGTAGATGATGTGTTAAAGAAGAAACTATGGATGCTATGTTAAAGAGAAATAGTTATACACCTATTGGTGCAAGTGGTCAAGATGG
Source organism: Candidatus Mycoplasma haematobovis (assembly GCF_001645765.1). Classification (GTDB taxonomy): domain Bacteria; phylum Bacillota_I; class Bacilli_A; order Mycoplasmatales; family Mycoplasmoidaceae; genus Eperythrozoon_B; species Eperythrozoon_B haematobovis. The sequence continues at coordinate 97,528 of NZ_LWUJ01000010.1, forward strand.
AAATAATGCAAAATGACAAGCAAAAGTAACACTTTTGAAAAAGGACAAAAACAATGAAATGAAACTAACATTAGGCACTACTAATGATGTAGATGTTTTAGAAAAAGCTTGTCAAGCATTACAAATTACCCAATCAAAAACTCATGCGAGTGATGATTTTGAAGAAAAATACATCAAAGCAAGTAAATGATGCTCAGAAAAATAAATGCCTAGCGCTACCAAAATAATTGCTACAGTTGCAGGAGTTAGTACAGTTGGTGGTGGAGTAGGTTTAAGTATTCATTTACTAAATAAATATCCAACAATAAGTACTAAGCTAACATCAGAAGGTTTTGAATTAGCTTCCACTGAACAAGACTGAACAAAATTATCAGAAGCACATAATAAACTTGTTGCTCCTACAGATAAAGTCTTTAAAGAAGAAGGTACTGCTAATAAAGATTGAAAATGGTTGAAAAGTAAATGCGAAAAAGCTTTAAGTAGCGAAGAAAATGATCAAACTAATTACAAGTTAGCAAGACAATGATGTGTTAAAGAAACAGACGTAAACGCTATTTTAGGAAAAACAAAAGGAAAATTTAAGATATTAAGTTCAAATACGACATCAGCAGATTCAAATAGCTGATCTGAGAAAGTTCAAAATTTAAATCAAGATACTACAGCTATCAGTGCACTAGGTCTTCAAAAAACAGGAACTAAGAACATTTCTTTTGACGATCTTAAAGGCAAGTGTACATCAATACTTACAACCAAAACAACTGCTGGCGACTTTAATGATAAGTTTGAATTAGCCAAAAAATGATGCTTTATTTCAAATACCGCCTCTTAATATGCCTTTGCCTAAAGCTGGAAAAATAGCAATTGGGTTAATATCAACTGGCGGAGCATGTGGCGGTATCACATATGGTTGCATTGAACTTACCAGTATAACTATTAAAGAACGTTTAAAGGGCGCTTTAGTTAGTAGAGGTGAAACAACAAAGTGAGGTGCTAGAGTTGTTAAATTAGGAAGCACCAATGATGAAGATATATCTGAATCACTTAAAGAAATAAAGAAGAATAATAGTCGTGAAAAAATAGAAGGCTGATGTTACAAAAATATAGATAGTAAATTTAAAGGAGAGAAGGATCCATTATTCCTAGAAGTACAAAAATTCTGTACTTACGACATTAAAGACAAAATAACTATAGTAGCTAATGATGAAGGATGAAATAGCGGAAAGAATAATGACAAACTCAAAAAAATAACTGCTGAGACTAAATTATCAAACACTATGCAAAGTATTAAAGCTAAATTAGAGGCAAAGCCCAATCCAGAAACAGATGCACTTAAGAATTGGTGTAAATCAGCTTATGACAAACAATTCAAAGGAGGTAAAGATCAAGACTATTTAGACGCTCAGGCATATTGCCAAGCCATCCAATAATGAGTTATTTAACTAAAGCAGGAATGGCTGTATTAAGTGCAGGAGCTATAGGTGGAGCAAGTTATAGTGGTTATGTTTATTTTTCTGGTGATAGTTTTGCCAAAAAGCTTGGCGTTTCTGTACTTAACTTAACTGGAACTGATAATTCAACAGAATGAACTACAAGATTAAATGAGTTAAATGCAAAAACTTCTGGACTAGATAAGTCATTAGAGAAGTTAAAGAATAAGACTTGACAAGAACTACAAAGTTGATGCAATAGCAATCAAAGCAATAAATTTAATAAAGAGACAGATACTCTTTATCAAAACTTTGAAGAATTTTGTACTTGAAAAGTAGGTGATAAGCCTTGAAGCAATAAGATTGCATCTACTGTTGTTGAAACACATCAAGATTGAGGAACTGCACATGCAGCACTAAAAGGAAAAGACAAAAACAACCTTTCTCCGGAGTTAAAGAAAGTTTACGAAGCTGAAAGTACAGATAATAAAGACAAAAAAGCCATGCATAAATGATGTACAGATAACTACAAAAAGACTTGAACAGGAGATAATGATGCAACTTTAAATGAAGTTAAAGAATACTGCAAAACTGCCTAATTTATGTTGAAATCACTTGCACCTAAGTTGGTTATTGGTGCTCTTGGTATAGGTTCTGTAACAGCCGGAACTGTTTATGCTTTTCTACCTAACAAATATAGTCATTACTTAAGTAGTAAAGGCAGAATACTACTTACAAAAGGATCAAGCAAATTTGAAGATTTGAAGAATAAATATGCTTCAGAAGGTGATGGTTTATTAATTACTATTAACGAAAAAGAAATACCAAAAAACGAACTAACAAAAGAACAACTAGAGACTTGATGTCTAGCTAACTCAAATAATACCTTTACTAATACTAAAGACAAAAACTATCAAAGAGTATCGGCTTGATGTACAGAACCAAAATCAATTAAAGACTATATAGATAATAGCAAAACTGTTTTGAATGATGAAGAGGTAAATGCAGGTGATCATCCAAACAAAACAGATTGAGAGGCCAAAAAAGATGAATACAGTAAATTAAAGACTAATGATTTATTAATTAAAGCTATTTCTAGTAGTGCTGAAACTGGAGAAGATATTGCAGCAACTAATTTAGATCAAGCAAGTAAATTAAGAGCTTGATGTAAACATTCAAAAGAAAAGCATTTCAAACACGAAGAAGATCCAAGATTCTTAAAGTACTTGAAATGATGTACTAAATAACAATGGCATTATCAAAAGCTAACAAAATAGTTGTTGGTGCATTAACTACTGGTGGTGTGAGTGGAACTGGAGCATATACATACTATGAATTAACAAGACCAACAATTAAAGATAAATTAGGAGAAACATTACTAAGTTATGAATCCAAAGATGCAGATAAATGAAAAACAAGATCAGTTACTTTATCTAAAGACAATGGTAATTTATCTAAAGAACTAAAGAAAGTTAAAGATGGAACAGATACGGATGATTCAAGGATCAAAGGATGATGTCAAACAAATATTAATAATAAATTTACTTCTGACAAAGACCCTATATTCTTAGAGGTACAAAAATACTGTACCTATAACCTTAAAGACAAAATAGAAAAAACTATTGACACAAGTTCTTGAGAGGCATCAAAACATAACAAAAAATTAAAGGGTCTTCAAAACAACGAGGGATTATCTGACGAAATGAAAAAAATTAAAGCGAAATTAGCTGATGGAGCTATTGGTAGAGATGAAAATGCTCTTAAAGAGTGATGTAAATCCTCTTATGAAAAACCTTTTAAAGGTGAGCAAGACCAAGACTATTTAGATACTAAAGAATATTGTGTAAGTAGTGATGGATAATGAAATACCTTTTCAAAAATTACTTAAATTAATATGAATTTAATTACTAAGGTAGCTAGTGTTGGGAGTGCTGTAGGTATTGTTGGAGGAGCAGTAGCTCTTACTAATCATCTTTACAAAGGCTTTAGAGACATCCGTGAAAGACTTGCTGGTTTTGGTTATCAAGTTTTAAAGTTTGATGGAGATGCAGATGAATGATCTAAATTAGATTTAGCCTACAAAGCAGAAAGCACTTCAAGCAAAAAATTTAGTGGAACAGTAACAGACCTTAAAGAACAATGCAAAATTATTCTGACAAGAGGCCCAAATGATGACATTTACAACTTAGCAAGAAGATGGTGTGTTAAAGAGGATTCCATTAAATCAATACTAGAGAGAAACAAATACACTAAATTGGAAAAAACCTCATCTAAATCTACGGAAAGATCAAAATGAGAAGAAAAAATAAATGCAATGAAAGATGCCCCCACAGAAACCATCAAAATTGATATTGATTTCAACACGGGAGATACTAATAGTTGAATTACGGCACTTGAAAAAGCCTGTGATGCATTAATGGAAGATAGTATCAAAACCCATAATCAAGATGAATTTGAAAAGAAATACATTCAAGCTAAAAGTTGGTGCGCTGTAAAGCAAGAGGGCTCTAATAAATAAAGTTAATGACACTAGGAGGTAAAGTTGTTGCAGTAGCCACAACATTAGGAACAATAGGTGGTGGAGTTGCTTTAACAAACCACTTAATTACCCCCACTAAACCATTAGGCAAAACTACTAGCGAAAGATTAACTTCTGAAGGGTTTGATGTAAATGTAACTGATTGACAAACAATATTTAATGCTTACAACAATAATCAAAATACTCATTTATTTAGCTTAAATAATGGAGAGCAAAAGAGCAAAGAAACACTTGAAAGAAAATGCCAAGCAGCACTATCTGAAAGGGATGCTAAGGATACAACTTACAAATTAGCAAAACGTTGATGTGTTAAAGAAGAAGCGGTAGGTGTTATTTTAGGAAAATTACAACTAAATGTTTTGAAAACAGAAACAGATGAAGATAATGAAACACATTGAAGTAGCAAGGTAGAAAGAGTTAAAGACATTTTGGATGTCGCATCTAAATTAGGAGTTTTAAAGACTGCAGATGAAAACACAAATATCACCAAAATCAAGCAAGAATGTGCAAAAATAATTAAATTTAAGACTACCTCTGCAGAATTCGATGAAAAATTTAAACTAGCTAAAGAATGGTGTTCTGCATAAGATGGCCTTGTTAAGCGCCGGAAAGATAGCTACTTACACAATATGTGCTGGAGTAGTTGGGAGTGCAGGAGTGGGAAGTTATTGTTATTTAACTCGTTCAACAGAAGTAACAATTGAAGAATTAATAAAGACAGATGCAAAGGATAAACAGTTTATAGGGGCAAGCGATCACGGAAAAGTACATGCTGGATGAACTCAATACAAAACAGACAATACATCTAGAGGTACTACAAAAGGTAAAGATTTTTGAAATTTAGAAAATTGAGCAGAACAACATAATCAAGAAAATGTTCCGGAAACCTTTGCAAAGGAGTGTCAAGAACAAAAGAAAGCAAAAGTAATTGGTAAAGAAGATGCAAAATACACAAACTTCTTAAAGTGATGTGTTAAGTAATCTATCTGCAACCTCAAAAATATTAATTGGAGGAACTACATTTGGAGTTATTTCTGGGGGTGCAACGTTAGGTAGTTATTTACATACATCAAAAATCACAATAAGTTATAGATTAACTTCCGAAGGCTTTAGTCTAGATGTAGGTGATGGATGAGATGAAATAGTAAAGGCTCATAATCAAGCTAAATCCCCTAATATTTTTGAAAACAAAGAAGTAACTAATAAGGATGCAACCTGACTTAAACAAAAATGCAAAGATACTTTAAGCAAACATAAATCAGATAATACCAATTATCAATTAGCTCAAAGATGATGTGTTAAGAATGAAAACATTGAAAGTATTTTAAAAAGAGCAGGATACGAACCACTAAATACTGAAGACAGTAGAATAGACAGAGAAAATTGAATAAGAAAGATAGAATTACTTAGAGAAGAAAATCCTCCTGTTACAAAACTAACCACAGATGTTTCAAATAGTAATGAAGATACAAATATAGTCGCAATAAAGAAAGCTTGTAAAGAACTAAACAATACAAAAACTATAGATGAAGGATTTATTGAAAAATTAAAGCAAGCTAAATATTGGTGCTCGGTACGTTAATTATTTTCTTTTCTTCATTTTTGGAGCAAAATTAGGTACTTTATCTTTTAAAGATACACCTTCTCCCTCGCAATTATCCCTGCATTCTTCAGTATAGTCACTCTCTAAAATAGACCCTAATTCTTTAGATAATTCTTCAAAAGTAACTTTTCCTCTTAACTCTACTCTTTTGTAAGCTTTAACTGTTGAATCGGTCAAGGCTTTAATTAATTGTCCTTCTTTATCTTCCTCTAAGGCCTTTAAGAATTCTTGCTTTGCTTTATCAGCTTTACTTTTTACTTCTCCTTTAGATACTTCTTTCTTAAGATGGTCCACATAATCTTGCATTGCTTTTTTCGCAGTATTTTCAAGACTACCTCCAAAAAAAGAATTTGACAAATCAACTAAAGATTGTATTCCTCCACCTAACATGTTTTGAAATACTCCCTGTGGGTCTTTAGGGGATCCACCTTTTGAAAATGCTTCTTTAATTTCATCTTTACTTAATTCATCCTTCTTCTCATCTTCTTTTTTCTCTTTATTTTTTTCTTTTTGATCTTCAAGTAATTCTTCAGTTATTTCTTTAGCTACTTCAGGATTCTCTAAAAATTGCTCTAATATCTCTTGTGCTTCTTCCTTATCCATAGAGGCAAAAGCCTCTCCATTATCTTCAACTAATTTTGAAAATTTCTCAGCAATATCTGCAAACTCTGGATTGCCTAGTAATTCTCCTAACTTATCTCAATTCTCACCGCTACCAAACATAACTCATAAAGCAGAACCCCCTCCTCCACCTAAGAATGTTCCTCACTTAAATAGAGATAATCTTAATTGTTTTCAATTCTTAACCATTTCCGAAATATTGGAAATGAATTTAAGAAATTTATTAGCAAATCAATCGTAAACTATATTTGCTCAAACATGAAGCTTCTCATAAAGAGTTGCTACTCCAGACTTAAGACCATCTGCACCTAAATAACGCTCTACTCAACTCTTTAAATCATCTTTAGCACCAACAACTGCAGATCCTCAATCTTTTAGTGTTGTTGCTACTTGTGCTATTCCATCATATAAGAGGCTGGCTTTAAGGCCCTGTATAAATTTATCTAAAGACTCACTAACTTTTTCAGATGCTAAATTTGAACTAAATATTACTGTTGAAAAAGCTCCTGCTACAGTAAGACCAGATAATATTGATGATATTCCTTGTCTAAATCCAGAAGTAGCTACTGTGGTTACTAGGGGGGGGGTGAATCTTAACTGCATATCTTTATTTTTACTTAGCTTAAATACCTAAAAGTAAGAATATATGGCATTAAGTGGAACAGGAAAAATAATGGCTGGTGCAACATGTGCTGGTATTACTGGCTGTGCAGGAATAGGCACTTATCTTCATTTAAATAATTCAAAAGAAGTAACAGGAACAAGCACTATTGAACCAGTAACTGCTGAAAATATAAGTCAAAAACTAGGCAAAATTGGTTATCAAGTATTGAAAACAGAGGGGGCTGACGATGATGCTCAATGAGATGCAATATTAATAGCTTACAACAAGATACAACAAAAAGGGGAAATATTTAGTATTAGTACAGTTGGCAAAATTGAAACAAGAGATAACTTAAAGTCTGAATGTAAGAAAGCTATTGATTCAGATTCCTCAGAAAACACTAATTACTCTTTAGCCAAAAGATGATGTGTTAAACCAGAATCAATAAATGAAATGTTGAAAAGAAATAGGCATACAAAATTAGATAACAACAATGCAGGCATAAATAAGAAAAAATGAAAAGAGAAAATTTCCTTAATCAAAGATAAAGCAGAAGAGATGCAAAGTATGGGTTTAGTTTTTCAAGATAACGATGATAATAATGTAGCACTTCTTGAAGCTACATGTGAAAAGTTAAAGATTGATAGTACCAAAACTCACGATGATAAAGAATTTGAAAAACACTACACACAAGCGAAAAATTGGTGTTCTTTAGAAGATAGTTAATTTAATTTGATATATTAAAGTTCAATTTCCTATGGACTCCTTTACAGTTAAATTAATCGGTCTCCTTGTTGGTATTTTTACCAGTAATTACTTACAGCGAACTCCGGTAAAAATATAGATCTTTTAAAAAAACAAAGACTTAAAAAAGTATCTTAAAAAGGGAAGAAGCATATTAGATAAGGGTTATGAAATAACCGATTATGACGATTTTATTTGGAAGGAAGAATTTGAAAGGCATTGAACAAAAAATGGTTCCTCAGGCATAGATAATAATCTTAACGTAGCAGGACCAAAATCCTCAAAAGAACTAAAGAAAATATGTAAAGAACTTAAACTTGATAATGTATTTTTTAGTAACAACAATAGATGATACTTTGTAAATTAGTGGTATTTATCAAGATCAAAATTAATTCAAAAAATCGTTTCTGTTAATGGAAATCCACTACCTTGCGATAAGGTTGCAAAAAACTCAAACCCCAAAAACTATTGGGATTAGTGACAATAATCTAAGAGAACAACAATGGATTATTGTAGACAAATTGATTGAAATAGAGAAAAACGTAGTCTTAAAAGAGATGACAAATTAGGCAAAATAAAGTCATTTTGTAAAAAACAATATTCTTATCTCTTCTTAACTACACACCAAGAAGAAAGATACCCAGCTATTTTGTAATTCTTAGGAATATATGGTTCTTTAGCTTTTCTCCTACATCAACCTCTAACTCTTTCACCACTCTTATCTTGATCATCACCTATTAAATCTCCAAATAAACCTGACTTTATTATTTCATCCTTATGATTTGTGAAAGCAGAGAATCATACTTCTTTTTGATTCCTATTAACCTTAACATCTTCAATTAATTCCACCCCTTCTTGTTCCAAAGCATATACTCCCAAAGTCATAGTACAATAATTCCTAGCTAAATCTAATAAATAACCAGAATTGGACTTTAAAGAATTAGCACATCAATTCTTAAATACAAAAGCACCTTCCTTATCATTAATATGATCGGCAGAAACTATATTCTTACTAATTAACTCTTCTTTGAAAGTTAAATAGAGCTTTATTCATTTTTCAAATTTAGGCTTTGCAGAATCAAAAATAGTTCTACGTCCTTCTGCTGCTAAAGAAGTAGCTACCGAAGGTTTAGTTAAATTTCAAACACGATAAGCAACAGCAGACGAAAACACTACTGCTCCACCAGAAAATAATAGATACTTCTTAATCTCCAAATAACCTATGAAATCCCTAAATTTTGTGCCTAAATATTTGTTCCTTTATTTAAATAAAGTTAATAAATATACAAGTGTTGACAATACTTACGAAATTATGATAGCCCCAAACTTTACTATATAGTAAGAAACAATATAGGTATAAAAACTTTATCCAAACAAAGCATGATTACAACAAAAAGTTTAGGTATAGGAGTCGGAATAGCTACTGGAGCCGCTGGTTTAACTGGCCTAGTAGGCTATTCCACAGGCTTATTTGACTCAAATATTCAAATATCTAAATTATTAGAGCAAGAAAACAAATACACTTTACTACTAACTAGTGGAACTGATAATGCTAGCGAATGAGAAACAGCTTGAAATAATTACAAAACTGCCAATACCGATAAGGCACTAGGAAAAGATAAATGAAAACTTGAAGGATGAAAAGTAGGAGGTTTAGAACAAATGCCTGCCAACTTCAAAAGTATTTGTAGTCAAAAATCTCAAGAAAAAATAAAGGACAAAAAGGATCCAAAATATCAAAATGTTATTGATTACTGTTCTAGACCAAAAACACTTCAAGAAGTATTAGCAAAAGAAGGAATTAAGAACTTATTAAATACTACTGGAGAAGACGAAGCATGAAGAACAAAATATGCTACTTACTCAACATCAAGCAATAAACTACCTAATGGCGTAGAAGGAACTGGTAGTGATTACACAAAATTAAGAGATGGTTGCAAAAATGCAATTGCACTCAAAACTACTGATAATAATTATCAAAAATCTTATGAACCATTCAAAGCATGATGTCTAGCAAACTAAAAGAATTAGTCCATTTAATTTCTAAAAAGTAAAGATTATGGCTTTAAATACAATAGGTAAAGTAGCTATTGGTGCCGCTTGCACTGGAATTGCTGGGAGTACGGGAGTAGGATGCTATTTTTTATTTAAACAACCAACACCTATAACAATTAGTAAATTAATAGAGCAAGAACACAAAGGCAAGGAAATATTAAGTAGTACTAATAAATCAAAAGGAGTACAAGCTTGAACTAATTACAAAAATAACGCATTAAATAAGAATAAACCAAAAGATCAAGATGCTTGAAGCATAACTGGTTGACCAGTAACAGAGCCAAGAGCTGGCACCACTGTAAGTGAGGCTCCTGATGGTTTAGTTGCAGCTTGTCAAAGCAAGAAAACAACAAAAGTTAAAGATAATCAAGATCCAACATACAAAAATTTCGTTGATTGATGCTTAGTAAATAAAGGTTAATATGCAACCAGTTTGAAAAGTTGGTTGCGTTGTTGGCGCTTTGGGAGTGGCTGGAGGAAGTGATATAGCTATTTCTAGTTACCTAAATAAAGGATATTCAAATATTAGCGAGCGATTAACGGGAGCTGGCTACAAAGTTCTAGATGTTAATGGTGATGATTCTGAATGAAGGAAAGTCTTAGTCGCTTACAATAAAATAAGAGAATCTACAGATATATTTACAGGAAGTACTGCTACCCAAGAAACAAAACCCAATTTAATAAGTAAATGTAAAGAAGTATTATCTCTTAATCCTACTGAAGAAACAAACTATACATTAGCAAAAAGATGATGTGTAAAGGAAGAATTAATGAAAGATATGCTAACAAGAAATGGATACACTAAATTAGTAACAAGTAGCACCGGTAATAATAAGCCTAAATGATTAGATAAAGTAAGAAGACTAAGAACAGAAACAAAAGGAGCACATACTATTGCAGTTGAATTAAAGAATAATGATGATCAAGATATTGCTGCATTAGAGGTAGCATGTACAGCTTTAAATATTGACGCTGTCAAAACACATACAAACAAAGACTTTGAAAAGAATTATGTTTATGCAAAAGAGTGGTGTTACGAAAAGAATAACAGTCAATAAAACGAATACAAACGTTCTTATTTAAATAACGTGGCTTCATTGAAAACTGTAGCTATAGGAATTGGATTAGCTACCGGAGTAGCGGGTGTTGCTGGTATAGTTGCTCACTCAAAAGGTTTATTCAACTCAAATACTCAAATAAGTGAATTATTAGAACAAGAAAACAAATACGCTTTACTGCCTGCTAATAGTGGAGAATATGAAGCAGAATGAGATGCGGCATGAAAAAGATATGCTGATAACAGCAATAATACTCCTAGTAAAAAAGACAAGTGAAATATTCCAGCCGAAGAAGGATTAAGTGCTGAAAAAGCTTCACAAACATTTAAGAATGTTTGCCAACAAAAAGCAACTGAAAAAGTAAAGGCTAGGACAGATCAAAAATATATAGATATTACTAATTATTGTTCAAGGCCTAAGAAACTAAGTGAAGTATTAAATAAAGAAGGTATTGAATTACTAGCAACTACTGGAAAAGAAGTGGAATGAAAAGCCAAATTTAATTCATACAAAACATCAAATAATCAAATTCCTGGCGCGACTTCTGCAAGTGCAACAGATGAAGAACAACATTTCACTAAATTAAGAGAAGGTTGCAAAGTGGCTTCAGATATCAAAACTACAGACAATAATTATTCCAAAACTTATGCCGCAGTTAAAGAGTGATGCAAGGTATAGGAAAAGCTATTACGGCAGTTGCTGCTTTAGGTGCTGTTGGAGGTATTAGTATAGGCAGTTACTATGCTTTAAATAATTCACAAAATATTAAAGGAAGACTGGAAGAAGAGAAATTTACTGTATTAACTTCTTCATCTGCTCTTATAGATTGAACAGCTGTATTAAATAAATACAAACAAGAACAAACAAATACTTTCACTGGTAAAGCAGATGCAGGTAATAACGTAAATGAAGATTATTTACAATCAAAATGTTCAAAAATTTTAAATAATAAATCTGATGACACTAATAACTACAAACTAGCGAAACGTTGATGTGTTAAAGAGGAAACAATAAATGCTATTTTACAAAAAAGAGGATACACAGTATTAAGTACTACTGAAGCAAAATCAGAAGAAGTGCCTGCTTGAGAAGCTAACCTAAAAGAACTTCAAAAAGACACTAATAAATTCAAAGCAATTAAAGATAACATAAACAAAATACAAAAATCCGAAAATATTACGGCTCTTAAAGAAGGTTGTAATTTATTGCAAACAGGAACAATCAAAACAACAGATGGTAAATTTGAAGAAAATATTAAATTAGCTAGTCAATGATGTTCTTCAAAAAAGAAAGATGGTAAATAAGATAGCTATTGGTGTTGCTAGTACCGGTGTATTAGCAGGTGCGGCAACGGGCAGTTATTTCTACTTAACTAGCGGATATACCATTGAAGCATTATTTGAAAAGAATAAAGGAAACAAATCTAACTTAACAAAAAGTTCTGCAAATAAAAATTTGTGACTTGAAAAGTGAAAAGCTTACATTACTGCTAACACACCATCAGGAACAATAACTAAAAATAATTCTTGAAATGTGTCAGATTGAGAAACCAATAAAAACAAGAATACAGAAGTGCCGGAAGCATTTGCTGAAAGTTGCGAAAGTAAATTAAAGGATAAAGTAACAGGCACAGAAGATCAAAAGTATAAAGATTTTCTAAATTGATGCGTTAAAGATAATTAATGGCTTTACCCAATACAAGTAAATTAATTTACGGTGCTATAGGAACAGGGGTTCTAGGAGGGGCAGGATTAGGAACTTATTATCACCTAAGTAGTTCAGAAGAATCTTCTGAGAAAACAGTAATTATCAATAATGTTGAAAAGAAATTACAAGAAATCGGTTATTTAGTTCTTAGTTCTAATAGTGAAGATAGACTTTGGGATACAGTATTAGAGGAGTACAACAAAATACAAACACAAGAAGAAATATTTGCCGATAGCACACTTACAAAAGAGACAAAAAACGGACTGAAAGAAAAATGTAGATTGGCACTAGAGATTGATCCTTCAAATGAAACAAACTACAAATTAGCAAAAAGATGGTGTGTAAAGATAGAAAACATTCAAGAAATGCTAACTAGAAACAAATACACAAAACTAGGTGAAAGTAGTGAAATCACAAATAAACCTAAATGAGAAGAAAAAGTTAGCAAGATTAAAGCTATTGAACAAACTCAAAGAAACATTGATGTACAGTTTAAGAATAATAATGAAGATGTAGGACTTCTAGAAGCAAAATGTAAATCATTAAATGTTGATAGCATCAAAACTCATTCCAGCGAGAACTTTGAACAGCACTATATTCAAGTTAGAGATTGATGTGCTACAAAAAATGATAGCTAACAAATAACATTTATGAATTCAGTTGCAAAAGCCGGAATAGCTCTTGGAGTTTTAGGTGGGGCTAGTGGCTTAGGATATGTAGCAATACAACAATTTACAACAACAAATGATATTGCTAGTAAATTAGCTAAAGAAAACTATCAACTATTAAATAATAGTTCCAGCGACTGAACACAAATATTAGCTTCTTACAAAGAAGTTATCAAAACTAAAACAGAATTAAAGTTTGGCGATTTTGATGGTACTACTCCTACAACTGATACTGAAAAAGAATTACAAAGATTATGTAATGAAGCTACTAAATTAGATCTATCTAAAGATACTAACAATACTACTTACAATAAAGCAAAGAAATGATGTACTAAACCAAAACCTTTAACAAGTGTATTGAAAGATAAAGGTTACAGAATGCTTAAGACTGATGCGCAAGGAGATCATGAATCTGATTTATGAGACACTAAACTAGAATCTTACAATACTTCAACCGCCAATGCAAGCAAGAAATTTAGCGGACTTGATCTATTAACTCAAAATGTTTTGAAAAAAGACGAAGCAACCAGAAATAAATTGAGGGAGCGGTGCAGAAACTTAGAGAACAAAAAACATTACGAAAAAGAATTTGAAGACAAATTAGACCAAGCTATTCTTTGATGTTCTACTGATAATTAATAATGAAAACAGGTGTTGCAATATCCGTTATTGGTGCAGGATTAGGAACATTAGGGGGCGGTGGACTTTTAGTTAACCATTTTTTCTTAAGATCTAGTGTAATCGATGTATTAACTGGCAAAGGACATACTTTTCTTAGTTTTGAAAAAGATGGTGACTTGGCTACTTGGAAAACAATTGCTAAAGCCTACCATAGTAGCACAAAAAATAGATTGGGAGATTTAAAGGTTACATTAGCGGAGGGTGATCAATCTACAACAGATCAAAGCGCTAAAGATTTAAGAAAAGCTTGTAAAGAAGTTATTGATTCCAAAGGCTATACAGATGCTACTTTACTATCTGCTGAGCAGTGATGTGTTAAGCCAATAACTATTAAAGAGTTAATAGGAAAGCACAGAAAAGTTCTAAGTTTAGACATAAATACTGACGAAAATCAGCCGGAATGAAATAAGAAAGTAGAAGATTATTTGAGAGATGGAGCAAAAAATAAAATACCTAGCACTACTTTAACTGCTCGTACTGAAAACAATAATACAAAAGAAAATAGAAAAAAACTCAAAACTGACTGCAATACATTAACTGGAAAGAAAACACACGATGCGAATTTCCATGAAAATTACTCACAATTTAATGAATGATGTACAGTATCTAAATAATAATTTCTTTAAATTACTAATAGACAATTTATTAAAAATCACGTCTCTTTGATGATCTTTAGAAAATTTTTAGCGGCTATCGGCTATATTGTTTCTTCGTCTGGGGCTGGGGCTACTTGCTGATATTTGGCACAACCAAAAACAATAGGAGAAGCAATAACTAAGATAGATACCTTAAGTTCCACCCAAGAACATTTCGTAAATACTTGAAGGTTATTTAAGGATGATCGTAATTTTATGAACTGAGTTATTAGTGCGAGTAACAATTTAGATCATGCAAGTCCTACTTTTGAAAATGATGCTGCCAAAATAGTAAAGGAGTACTGCAAAGAGGTAACGGAGTTGCCATTAAACGAAATAAACATAAAAGAACTACTACCTAAAGCACTTACTTGATGTACTATTCCTAAACAAACAAAAGCAAATGTTACAGTGGGTGAAAACACTTCTTGAAATGAAATAACTGAATTAATAAAGGAAAAGGGAATTGAATCAAATAATGAAGTATTCATGGTAGGTGTTGATTATTCTGAATGAAAACGTGGTTTACAAAGAAAAACGCTCTATTGTTGAAATAAAGAAAAAGACGATTGAGAAATCAAGAAAGTAGGTGAGTTTTGTAGTTAGGCAATGAGTGTAAGAAGACTTCTTTACTTTAGTGGTGTAATTCCTACTGTTTTTGGGGGTGGTACACTAGGTTGGTGATTTGGCCGAGATAAAACAATAGAGGATGCACTAAGAAGAATTGGTCAAGTTTCTTTTGACAATGAAAAAGATTTCAGAACAGTTTATGATAGATTCAAAGATAGTGAGGGCTTTAAGCAAACAATTCCAAGCGCTAATTCATGAAAATCAGTTGTTGATTGATGCAAAGTAAATTTAGCTCTTGAGTTAAATGAAAAACATATCAAAGAAGTATTGCCTAAAGTACTTAAATATTGTACACAATTTAAAGAAATTGAATTTGAGGACACAAGATTTCCAAATTTTGGAGGGCTAATGTCGATAGTTAACGACAATACAAAAAAAATAAATGGCAGAAAAAATAATTTAGTTTTTATGTACGGAAAAGATAGTTATTGCGCAAATAATGTAGAGAATCCCGGAAATGGAACACAATTTAGAAAATGTACAGGGACCAGAAGTGAGTATCCTTTGTACGTTGAACCATATGGATTAATTAGTCCAAATGACAATGATAAATGAAAGCAAATGCTTAATAAATATTTGGGGAGTAATAACATTTTTCATTTAGATTTGAAAAATTCTGTAAGTGTAACAAGCCAAGAAGGACAAATAATAGAGCAAGAACAAAATATTAATAACCACAATATCAATGCATTATCAAAACATTGTCATAATAAATTACTACGTAACTCCTACAAAAATACAAAAGATTATGACGATGCTTTAAAGCTTGCTGTTACTTGATGTACAGATACAGGTTTAGACAAAGCAAAGTTAGACAAATTTCTTGAAGGAGAAAAAAAATAAATATTCTTAAATTCACATACATTATCAAATTTACTTAGAAGATAAAAGAGTATTTACATTTAATGTCTAGTACTTTAGTAAAGGCTGGTATTGGTTTAGCAGGAGTTACCACCATTGGTGGAGGTGTTACTGCCGCTTATTTAATTAATAACAAAGAAGTAGAGGAAACAAGACCTTCTACTATTCCTTCCGAAGCTGTTCCCCGAAACCAGATGAACCAAGATCAATTATTGATTTTTTAAAGGATAAGCAATTGGAGTTAATTGGAGACACAGAAGAACAAAAATGAACACCAAAATGGAATACATTTAAGACCGATTTTAAAAGCGTAAATCCTCCCTTAGGGTGAGTTATGGAAGATTGAGACAATAAAAAAACATCACCAACAACTCCCCCAGAATTCAAAAAATTATGCCAAGATAATGGTGCTAAAAAAATAAACAATAATGAAGATAGCAATTTTTCAACAACAGAGAAATACTGTACTAAAACATTAAGAGGTTAAGATACTTGTTTGTTGTTAGATCAAAGTTAACAACCCTTAATAATTTAAAAACAAAATATATGCCATCTCAAAAAACATACTTTATTTTTTAAAATAAAAATTTCCGTATTAACTACTCTTAATTAATGGCATTTTCCGTTGCTAAAAAAGTAGTGGTAGTAACAACTAGCATTATCTATTCACACAGTTTTTGACAGTTAATAGCATTAAAGAAGAATTAATTAAGAAACATAACGTCCCTTTAGATTTAACTGCTACTTCTGAAAAAAATTATGAACATTTACAAGAGTTAGCAAAGCAATACTTAGTGGCAAACCGTCAGGGAAAGAAAGAATTGACTTTAAGCTCTGCAACAGATACTAAACCCTTAAGAAAAAATGTTTGACTCTCTTAAATAGCAGTTCCAACCATAAAAATTTAACAAGCTCAGAAAACTGATGTACTGGAGAAAATGTACCAAGAAAAATATCAACCCTTATGAATCAAAAAAAGGACGGTACAGTTTGAAATTTTCCATGAAAAAGATTTAAAGAAAAGCACAATAACAAAAATCCAATAAGGATTTGGAATATCAGAAATTGAGAGGCAATAAAGAATAATGATGAGGTACCTAATGAAAAAATAAATATACTAACAACTAGTTCAGGTTCAGTAATGTTAGGTAAAATAGAAAAATTCTGTACTAAAGCAAATAATGACTAGCACATTTGTAAAAATAGCTAGCTTAGGTGGAGGGATAGCAACTGTAACAGGGGGCACCATTGCAGTTGTTTATTCATTGTCTGATTCTTCAAAAACAAAACCCAGTACCCAAAGCAATGGCGATGAATCTTCAAAACAACAAAATACTAAACAACCTCAATCAATTACTCAATTACTCAATTACTAACAAATAATAATTTGAAATTATTAAGCAAAAGCGAACCGAAAGATAATGATAAATGAAATACCAATTGACAAAAATTTCAACAAGCTAACAATAGTGATACTGCTCCAAGTGTGCCTTGGAACTTTTCAGATTGAAAAACAACTAGAGTAAAGACTACGGCTCCCGAGGAATTCAAGACTGAATGTGAAAAACATGGAGCACAAACAGCAATTAATGAACAAAATTCAAGTTACATAGCAACAAGTACATATTGTTCAAAAGGAATAGATGAATAAAAATCTTCTTATTCAATAGGAAGATCAATGTGAATTCAAAATTCACATAAAAGAGAAATTGTTCTTGCAAAAAATAATTAATGACCAAGACTATCAAAATTGCAGCAACTACTATTAGTGTTGGCGGTGTGGCGGTTGGTTCAGGATTTGGTATTCATCATTTAACAAAAGAAGAAACAAGCTCAACAGATAACAGTAAATTAGAGAAAAAATCCGTTACTCCTAGCAATTCCTTCTCAATATCATTAGGTGCATCTGTTCTTAATTTAGACGGAGGTTCAGATCAAATACAGTGAACCTCAAGACTTGAAGAATTAAAGAATGTTAGTTCCGATTTACCTGAAGATTTAATAGCTTTAAAGACCGAGAAAACTTGAAAAGACTTACAAGTTTGATGTTCAAGAAACAGTAATAACAGTTTTGAAAGGGAAGACGCTCCTGATTTTCGGAACTTCAAGAGTTTTTGTACTTGAAAAGTAGGTGACAAAACTTGAGATAAAAAAATAGATGCTAACAAAGAAGCTACACATGAAGATTGAGGTACTGCACATGCAAAACTAAAAGCCAAACAGGGTGTAGAAGAGGCTAATTTATCAGAAGGATTGAAAACTGCAAAACAAGCGACCGCGACAGAAAATAATCACGAAGATAGAAAAGCAATGCACTTGTGATGTACTAGCGCTTACAAAGAAATGTGAACAGACGATAATGCAAAAAGTTTTCTAGAAGTCAAAGAATATTGCAGAACTTAATAATTAATTTATTTCTTATTAGATAAAGCATCAACTAATCCATCAGCATCACAATTATTATCGGTACATGGCATTGTAAGCGCTTCAATGAATTTTTCAGTTAATGTTTCAATTTTTGCCTCTTTAGATCGTTGATAAGCTTTTTCTGCTGCAATTATTCCTAAAAACTCTGCTTTTGCAGAGGGCTTCTTAGATGGTCTTTTTCTTTCTTCATTTACGTCTGCCTCAAGATCTTGAATATATTTTGCAATTGCTTTTTTTGCAGAATTTTTTAAGGTTTCAAAAGAAAAATTAGAGGCAAGTAATCCTTTCAAAACAGCATTAACTGTATCGCTAAGTACAGCAGCTGGAGTAGGTGGCTGACCAGTTTTTGATGGCTTAAATTTTTGCTTTATCTCTTCTGCTGTTAATTGCTTTTCCTTCTCCTTTTCTTCCTCTGTTTTTTCTGCCTTATCAGATTTTTGCTCTTCTGTTTCAGCTTTCTTCTTTTTCTCTTCTTGATCTTTAATTAACTCTTGAGCTGCTTCATGTGCCTTATCAGGATCATCTAAATACTGTTCTAAAATCTCTTCAATTCCTTCTGCACCTAAATCTTCAAAAGCGTCTGGGATTCTCTTGAACTAAAGTATTAAAGTCATTTATCATTTCTTCAAATTTAGGATGTCCCATTAAATCACCTAATTTACTTCAATTAGCACTATTTCCAAACATAGCTCACAAAGCAGATCCTCCTCCCCCTCCTAAGAAAGTGCCTCACTTAAATAAAGATAACCTTAATTCCTTTCAATTCTTTACCATCTCAGGAATATTCCCAATAAATTTAAGAAACTTATTCGCAAATCATTCATAAACTATCTTTGCCCAAGCAACTAATTTCTCATAAAGCTCTAATGTCCCTGACTTAATTCCATCAATATTAAAGAATGATTGAAATCACTGTTGAAAATCATCTTTCTTGCCTACAACACTAGCGCCTCATTCACTAATAGTATTTCCTAATGCATTAATTCCTTTTCCAAAAGGAGTTAATGCTAATTGTGCAAAAGCTGGCCTAATTGCTTCATTTAATTTTGTAGAAATACTACTATTAAATACTAAGACAGAGCCAGATCCTACAATTACTGTTCCAGCTAAACAAGAAACTAATAATTGACGACAATTAAAACTTAATAATTCTGAAAATGGGGGAGTGAGCTTTAAATACAAAGTATTATTACCTAAATAAATATAGTTGCTTTTTAAAATTGAGATATTACTTACATGTCAGAATGACTAAATAAATGTTCTGTTGGTAGTTTAGTTTTTTCAGGATTATTAGGTTTAGGTGTAGCAGTACATTACAGAAGTAAAGTAACTATTGCAGAACACTTAAATAGTATGGGCTTACCCATACTAACAAAAGGTAGTCATGAATGAGGTAATGTATTCAAGCAATATCAAAAAGAAAAAAGTACATTAAGGATATCTGATCTTGAATCAGAAAATTGAAGTAATTTAAGAGATTGATGCCTAAATAAATCTAAAGAATACTTTAGTCATAAAAATAAAGATCTATTCTTCAAAATAAGTGCCTGATGCACACATCCCTATACCATTAGTGGATGAATAGAACATAATAAAAATAGATCCTTAATTAAAGACCCCCTAAAAAAACCACATTGTGAAACAAATAAAGATAAACATTTCAAACATGAAGAGGATCAAATTTATCTACAATTCATAAAAGATTGTACTACTTTAATAACTGATAAATAATGGCCCTATCAAAAGGAGGAATAATTACTGCTGGCCTACTGTCTACTGGAGGTATTGGTGGTTCAATAGCATTAGGATATTATTTAACAAACACTAGTAAAGAAACATTTAGAGATAAATTATCGGGAACATTATTAACTAATGAACAAGCTGATGATGCTAAATGAACCGCAAGAGTAACACTATTATCAAACGACAACTCAAATACACTAACACAAGAACTCAGAACAATAAAGGGTGAAACAGGAAATGATAAAGTACAAAAAATTAAAAATTGATGCAACAAAAACCTTAATAATAATTATTCTGACGATCAACAATTGTTAACAAACCTTCGAAAATATTGCGCTTACAATGTTAAAGACAAACTAACTAAAGCAATAGACACTGGTTCTTGGGATGCCAACACACACGATAAGAAACTTAAAGATGCACAAGAAAAAGACTTATCTGACAACATGAAAAACATCAAAATTAAGTTAACTACTTCGGGCACAGGGGCTAATACAAACGCACTTAAAGAATGGTGTGTATCGCTTGATAAAGTTGTATTTAAAGGCACAAACGACCAAAATTTCAAAGATGCTCAAGAATATTGCGAAACTCAATAGTTATGCATTACTTAGCTAAAGCAGAAATAGCTACTTTAGGTGGAGGTATTGCTGATTACTTACGCATGACAAAAAGACTTTTGTAAGTGAATTAAGCATATCTGTTCTTAAACTTACAGGAAATACAGATCAAACTGCCTGAAAAGCAAGAAAAAATACTTGAAAGGGAGATAATAATAATTCTTTTGTTAATGCTTCCACATATTGCAAAAACACATAGTCTTTAGTGAAGTCTATTGCAGTTAAAGTATTAATCGGAACGTTAGTTGCTGGAACAGTAGCAACAGGAGTTGTTTTTGCTAACTTTGAAGATAATTATGAAAGTTACTTAAGGAAACAAGGAAGAGAATTATTAACAAGTGGTTCTGATAAATGAAATACTTTAAAGACTAAATACTCAAAAGAAGGGGATGGGTTGTTAATAACTATTGAAGATAAGCCAGTTCAAAAAACTGATTTACAACCTGAACAACTAAAGGAATGGTGTTTAGCAAATAATAAAGGTAAGTTTACTAATACAAAAGATGAAATTTACCAAAGAGTATCGGCGTGATGTACTGAACCAAAAACTATTGTTGAAAAAATAGGACTAGAAAATATACTAGATGACACAGAACCTGCTACACCTTCTGGAACGGGTGTTGCACAAACTCTTAATCAAGCATTATGAACGAGAAAAGCACAAAATTACAATACAGAAGGAAATACAATATTAATAAAACAAATAAATAATAGTAGTGCAGAAGGAACAGAAGATATTAGAGTTAGCGCGGCTACCGAAGCAATACTAAGAGCTTGATGTAGATTCTCAAAAAACAAACATTTCAAACATGAAGAAGATGCACGTTACAAAGCTTACTTATCTTGATGTACTAAATAACTCAATTTAATTGGCTTCCATAAAGATTGACAAAACTTTAAAAAACATGGTAGTAATAGGAGGAACAGTCTCAACTGTGGCTTTTGGCTTTTCAATGGTATCTTCCAAAGCTAGCATGAATAAATCAATTAGTCTAGGATATCCGACCAGCAAATGAACTCCAAATGTAACAAATATTGATAGTGTTGATAACATTGAAGATCTTGAATTGCAAAAGGGGTGTAAATTCGTATTCTATAACAAAAGCGAAAAACAAACAGCATTCAGTGGTGGATTAGTAAAGGATGCCAGAAATTATTTAAATGGTGTTAGTGATGAATCAAAAAAACAAAAAATAATTGAAGAGGTTAGGAGAAATAAAGACAATTGTAACAAAGATGGATTTATTTACATTGAACTAGAATAGTGACCTTAAAAGGGGCAAGAATTGTAAGAAATATGTTATTAATTGGGGGAACTACCTCCACTATATCTTTTGCTTGTTCTTTGGCTAAATCAAGGTCTAATTTACCACATTTAGATTATCAAGCATACGAAGTGGGCAAAAATATAAAGACTATAGGTAGCATTGATAATATTGAGGATTTTGAAGCAAACAAAGGGTGTAAATTTTTCTTCTATCCAAAAGGAACTGGTAGATTTGATCAAAAAGAAATAAAGGATGCTAGAGGATTTTCAAAAGGAACAAACGATAGTGCAATAATAAGTAAAGCAGAGGAAAATAAAAGTAAATGCGCAAAAAATAGCTTTGTCTACATTGAAATACCGTAATAACTTTAAAGGACGCCCAAATTGTTAGAAATATGTTGTTGATCTGAGTGACAACAACTGCTTTTGGCTGTGCTTTGACTAAATCAAAAGATAATTTTAGTGCAATTAGACTATTCATTAAACAGCAGTAAACCTAAAGAAATAAAGGCCATCAGCAATATAAGATAATATTGAGAATTTTGAATTTCAAAAAAGTGCAAATTCCCATTCTACAAAAAGAAAGGAGGTAAATTTGACCCAGCAGAAATAAAAGGGGATAAAGAGTTTTCAGAATCAACAAAAACACAAGAGAGTGAAATAGTTAGCAAATTAAACACAAATAAAGAAAAATGTGAAAAGAATAGATTTGTCTATATAGGAGTTTCCATAATGACTTTAAAGGGTAGCAGAACTGTAAAGAATATGGTAGTAATAGGAGGAACAGTCTCAACTGTGGCTTTTGGCTTTTCAATGGTATCTTCCAAAGCTAGCATGTCTAAAATACACAATCTATCTTACTCAACAGATAAAGTAGGAAAAAATATAACAACTATTAGCAATTTTGATCAAATTGAGGATTTTGAATTTGCCAATGGTTGCAAATTTCTATTCTACAAAAAAGGAGATAAAGATGCCTTCAAAAATGGGGAAGTTAAAGGGGCTAGAAGTTTTTCTTCAGGAGAAAATAATAATCAAGAAGAAATAATTAAGAAAGTGCAAGACAATAAACAGAATTGTACTAAAGATAGATTTATTTACAGCGAAATTTAATGACCCTTAAGGGTAGTAGAACCTCCAAAAACATGATTGTTATTGGAGGTACAGTATCTATTGTGGCTTTTGGCTTTTGGCTTTTCAATGGTATCTTCCAAAGCTAGCATGTCCAAAGTGGCTAGTTTAAGCTACCACAATGGTAATTGAACTCCAAATGTAACAAATATTAGTAGTATTGACAATATTGAAGATCTAGAGCATTCAAAGGGATGTAAGTTTCTTTTCTACAAAAAGAACGAAAAAACTAATGCCTTTTCTCAGGGAAAAATAAAGGATGCAAGAAGTTATTCAACAGAAAATAAAGATAAAGAAAATAACCAAATACAACAAGTAACAACTCACAAAGATAAATGCGAAAAGAATAGATTCATTTATATTGAAATGGATTAATAGATTTCAAAATAATACATCTTTAAACAAGTAAAAGCAAAAAAAGAAATACATTAATAAATATGGAAAATTTACTTATTGCAATACTAATAATGCTATTAACTCAATTACTTAGAATTTAAAAAATAAGAAATCTGATATAATGCAGGAGGCTTTATTGTGTGTTCTTTATTGTTCCTTTTCGAATAGTGTTTTTCTAAATCAGGGCTTTAGGCTTAGTCCTTTGCTGTAGATGTTTATTTGATTATCCAAGACATCACTTGGAGTGTTGGCTGGTGCGCTGTCAATAACTGGTTTATCATTAGTTCATTCTTTAAAGATACCTACAATAAAGGAAGAAATGCTTAATTCAAGAAGAGTGCCTTTTGAAGGAAACTGAAATATCAAATTTATCTCAATGAAAAAACGTCCATGATTTAATAATCTTGAACAAGCTCTAAAAAAAGAAAATCCTAATCTAAGTTATTCTGATATGGAAAAAAATGGTGGCAACTTACTAGAAAAATGATGTAAATCTTTCTGAAATGAAAAAATTTCCTTTAATAAAGAAGAAAAAACTCTAAGTAATGCAAAAAAGTGGTGCTCAACTACTTAGATTTTGCTCTTTCTGTAATTCGTTGGATTTCTTGTAACACTTCTTGCAATCCCTTTAAAGTATTTTTTAATTCTTCTTGATTTACTGTTTCTTTTGTTTTACTTTGCATAGATTTTGCTTTCTCTAAATAAAGTTTTGCCCTTTTCTCTAAACTATTTAATTTCAATGCTCCTACTAGATCCTTTGTTCCAAGCCCTTTATTTGTACTATTCTCAGCCATTTTGTCAATTATTTCAACAGTTTCTTTAGGTTTAGCGCTGAAAGCATCCAATATATTTCCTACATCATCACTACCTAATTCATCCAAAACTTTTGGTTGTTTCTGTATTAAATTACCAATTGAAGAGGCAAATTTACCAAAATCCTCTTGTCCCATAGCTTCAAATAATTTGGTAATTAATAAAGCATCTCCTCCCTTGGCATCAAAAATATTTTTCAATATTGAAAGCAAATTAATTGCTTGCTCGCCATGTTTAGCTATTCATTCTTTAATTTTCTTTCAATCAAATTCCTGAATTTTTGAATAATATTCTCGAAAAGCCTCTAATGCAGTTGAGCCCCATCCATTTAAAGTAGTAAACATAGTCCTAGAACCATTTTGTAACTGATCTAATTTCAAATATTCCTTAGCTTTTTTACTTCATCCTTCTGTCTTATTTATTGCTGTTTTTGACCAATCAGATAAAGTACCAAATAACTCTGTTATTCCTTTGCCAAGCTTACTAGTAACAGGTTTAATTATTACATTAGCTTTACTAACTATTTCTTGTAATTTCTTATTTAATTCAGTATTTTTCCCACTTACATTTGAAGCTAAACCAACTGAAGATACTCCTGCTACTCCCAAAAGAAATGCTGGCTTTAAAGTACTAGAAAAAAGATAATTGGATAGGGGGGGGGTTGGAATTCTTATTGAAATCATGAATCTACTCTTTTATTTTCTAAAAAAATAAAGATTAAGAGTATAAAGAGCTAAGAATAATACATGTTCAGAGTCTTAATTAAATGCATTGGAATTTCTGGGATGTGTGGATGTGCAGTTTTAGCATCTACATCATTTACTAACGAAGACGAAAGAGAGTCGCCACATAGAGTTAGTTTAAATTCAGCAACTAAAAAAGTAGAAGAAATTACGAAACTAGAGGACATAGACGTTTGGGGTAAACAAAATGGTTGTAATTTTGTATTTATTGATAATTGAAAAAGCAAATTAATTTACAATGCCGAAGGATTTGCAACAGCTAAGGGGGGAAAAGAGAAAAAAATAGAGCCAAGTGAACAAGAAAATGAAATTACTTGAGAACAAGCAATTGTTCGAGATGTGAAAAAATTTCAACGTTACTGTGGCAATAAACTAAGAACCTTTAGCTTTCAATACAATAGTAAAGATAAAGAATTCTTTATCGCAAATCCTGATGATACTCCTGCAAAAATAAAAAACAGTAAACCAAATGCTTAATTTTATTTTGAATAATTTCCTAAAATCCGTTTAATTTCATCTAATAATTTATTCAAAGTTTCATGGGCCTTTTTGGCTTCTTCTTTTTCTCTTTCATCTAATTGAGATTTTAGAGTAAATTTCTTAGCATTTTCAATAGCTATTTGTACTCTTTCTCTTAAAGCAGAAGGTTTGAGAGCATTCATTAATGTATCCTTATTTGCTTTTTCGGTTTCAGGCTTATTTGAAAACTCTTTAATAATTTTTGTAGTTCCTGTTGGATCGGCATTGTAAGCATTAACAAAATCACCAAAATCCTTTCCATCCATTTCTCTAAATACATCTCCCTTCTTGGAAGCTAATTCTCCAGTAGCTGAAAGAAACTCTCCAAAATTAGGCTTTTCTAAAGCCTTAAATAACTGAGCTAACATAGACTCATTACCATCAAATCCTCCTTTGAAAATATTGCTCATGAAAGACAAGATATCTTTAGATAAAGAACCATACTGACTAATCAACTCTTTAGTCTTTGTCCAAGAAAACTCCTTAATTAAATTTGGGATATTCCTAGCTAAGAAAGGATAAGTCTTTGTTATTCATTGCTTCAATAAACTAAATATTTGTTTCGTTCCTTCTGGGACAGTATCAATTTTTGTAATCTCTTTAATTAACTTAATAGCATTATCTTTTTTATTAGTAACTACTTTAGCTCAATCGCCTAATTTTTCAAATAATCCACTAGCTCCTTTAGTAAATTCTTGAATAACTGGTGCAAATGGTTTAGATACTGTATCAAATGTTTCTTTAACTTTATTAATTGATTCTTTTGAAGGCGTTGAAGTGTAAAGAGCTAAAGAAGAAGTAGTTGCTACACCTAAAAATAAAGCTGGCTTAAACGAGGAAGTAGTGAATCAATTTCCTAAGGGGGGGGGGTGTGATTCTTAAAGGAATCATAAGAAATTCTTTTTGTTGAAAACTACAATAACCTATTTACTATAAAAATGAGGAATATACTATGTTCAAATTATTAATTAAGTACATTGGAATTTCTGGGATGTGTGGATGTGCAGTTTTAGCATCTACATCATTTACTAACGAAGACGAAAGAGAGTCGCCACATAGAGTTAGTTTAAGTAAGCGAGAAGGACGAATAACAGCTGTTAATAAATTAGAGGATATTGATGTATGAGGAAAACAAAATGGATGTAGCTTTGTCTTCATAGAAGATTGGAACAGAAAACAAATTTACAATGCCGAAGGATTTGCAGGCAAGAAAGGAGGAAAAGATAAAGAAGCATTCAAAACAACAAAAGACAATAGTAAACAAAATACTTCAACTACTTGAGAAGAAGCAATTGTTAAAGCAGTTAATGACTTTAAAGATTACTGCAAAATAAAACTAAATACATTCAGTTTTCAATGAAGCGCAAAACACAATAAATTCTATATAGCTGATCCAAATATTACTCCTAGAGCAGAAGTGGAACAAGTAGCAAGTAGAAGATAATCTTATTTTAAAGACCCAGACGATTGAGTCCTTAGTGTTTCTTTAATCATCTCTGATAATTTTTGTAATTCTTCATAAGCTTTTTTTCTTCAGTTTTGTCTGACTTAGTTAATTTTTGTTTAGCTGTAAAGTATTCGGCACGCGCAATTGCAGCCTTTATTTTTCCTATTAAAGCTGACGGTTTAAGGGCCCCTATAACATCATCTTTCTTAACTGTTCCTTCTGGTTTTTTTGCAAACTCTTGCAACTTTTTTGTTGTATCTTCTGGGTTTTGATTGTAGGCATGCATTAAATCTCCAAATTCCTGACCTGTCATACCTTTAAAAGCCTCGACTTGTTTTGAAGCCAATTGACCCACTGCAGATAAAAAATCGCCAAAATTCCCTTGCCCTAAAGCCTTAAATAACTGAGCTAACATAGACTCATTATTTTCAAAACCACCTTTGAAAATATTGCTCAAAAGAGAAAGAAACTCTGTAGCCTTTGACCCATATTCATTAATCAAAGGTCTTAACTTTTCTCAGAAATCTTTACTTCATAAAGAAGAAACATATCTCTTTAAGAATTCATAAGCAGTATTACCTCAATTAATCAATATACTAAATATTTCTTTTGCTCCTGCAAGCTACACCATCCAGCTTAGCTAGCTTTATTCAATTAGATACATTATCTTTTTGATTAGCTATTAATTTAGATCAATCACCTAAAGTTCCAAATAATCCCTTAGTTCCGTCTAAGACTTTATTTGCATAAGGTTTCAGTGGACCGGTTGCTTTATCTATATTACTACTTAAAATTCCAACTACTTTTTCAGGTCCTCTAGAAGTTGAAGTGACTAAAGCTATTGAAGAAGTTACTGCTACTCCTAAGAATAAAGTGGGTTTAAGAGATGCAGTACTAAATCAGCTCTCTAGGAGGGGGGGGTAGAGAATTGCATGCCTTTTAGAAAAGAAAATATATAATTTATTCGCCCAAAGCTTTAATAAGATTAATAAACGCCCCTATTTAGTATTAATATTTACTTAAATTAGTCTGGGGATTCCCAGTGAGTTCCGTTACCAAATCTGTACTAGTATCATCTACTCTGATAGTACTTACAAATCTTAGTTATTCGACCTTTAATGCATTATTAGCTAACCCAAATATGGGGACATATTTGGAAGCACAAGGCTATACTCCGCTATTCAATGCTAAGAAAGAAGGCTTTACTAAATGGAAAAGAAATTACTTAATTTACAAAGACGAACTAAGGCAATTAATTCCAGAATTAGAGGATAGCGATAAACATGGTGGTTTTCTTTTGAAACAATGATGTAGAGTAAGACTAAATCAACCCTTCTCTAAAGAAAACTACTATTACTTTGATTTAACTAAGAAATACTGTACTATGAATATACAGAACACTATTCTAGAGGAAGATGACATAAGAACTATAGATGAAATACCTATTGAAAAACAAAAAGAATTATTTAATAATCCAGAACAACTACTAAGTCAATGTAAAGATTGATTCAGAATTCCTTACACCTATCAAAATTATGAATTATTTACAAAAACCAAGAAAACTTGTGCAACAAAAAACTGAATCTAATTTACTTACTTAAACCTAATTGTTTCTTGGCGCTTGCAATAGTAGATTGAAGCTCTCTTTGAAGTTTTTGAAGATTATCAAAGACTTCTTTTGCTTCTTTTTTCTCCTCGGGAGACATGCCTGCACCTTTGCCTATTAATTCAGTGGCCCTTTTTTTAACTTCTTTTATTTTTCCAATTAATGAATAAGTTTTCAATGATGACATCAAATCATCTTTTCCTTTAATTACTCCCTCTTTTCCGAACTCTTTCATAACCTCTACTGTTTTATCTGGTTCAGATTTAAAGGCACTTAATATATCTCCTGCTTCTTGTCCAGATAAATCAGAAAGCACTTTTCCATTATTCTTTGCAATATCTCCTATAGCTGATGTAAAGTCTCCAAACTTTTCGTGCCCAACAGCCTCAAATAACTTAGCTATTAAAGGAGTGTCTCCTCCTGTATTAGCTTTAAAAAAATCACTTATTACAGATAAAGAATTTCAAACAATTGGAACATATTTTGAAAGAATTTCTTTAATTTGTTTTCATTCTTTAAGAAATGAAGGTAATATATCTTTAGCAAACTTAACTGCTGTTTCCGATCATTGTTTAAGATTACTAAATATTATTTTTGCGCCAGAAGCAACTTTTTGAACAGTAGGATTACCAGAAACCCATTCGCTAACTTTATCTTTCTGATTTACTACTATTTTTGCTCAATTGCTCAGCGATGTAAATAATTTACTAACTCCTCCACCTATATACTCTGTTGCAATATTTAATGGACCGCTTACTTTACTAAGAATTTCCTTTATTTTTTGTTTACCCTCAGAAGAATCTGAAGATAAAGAAGAATAAAGACTAGCTGAAGAAATAGTAGATAAAACAACAAATAATACAGGCTTTAAATTAAATGTAGGTGTCAAGAAGCTACCACTTAAAGACAACTGCATTAACTAACTCTTTTTCTTTATTAATTCATCAATCTCTTTCTTTAATTCAGTTAACTCTTGAATAGCTTTCTTTGCTGCCTCTTTATCCTTATTCTTTAATATTTCTTGTGCTCTTACCATCAAACCATTAACTTTGTTCTTTAAGTTAGCTATTTTAAGTTTGTTTAATAACTCCTGTTTAGTGGCTCCATTTTTATTACCTATTTCTTTAAGTACTCTTGAAGTTCCTTCTGGATCAGAGGCATAACTATCAAATATGTGGCCCATCTCATTTGCATTTAATGAAGACCATAAATCAAAACTATTAGAGAATAATACTCTTAAGCTTTTTAGGAACTCTAATAAATTCCCATTGGAAGTAACTTCAAATAATTTGGCAAATATTGAATTACTTCCAAATAACCTTAAAAGTAAATCACTATTCTTTATTGAAGATTTTATCTTCTCTAAACTATCTCATTCTTTCTGTAAAAGAATAGTTGCTTCTTTAAGTGATTCATATACAGACTCTGCTCAAGTGTTTAATTTATTAAATAATATCTTTGCTCCATCTGGCACACTCCCTCCTTCCCAATTATTTATTACTTCTTTTGAGTTATTAGCAATACTCTTTGTCCAAGTACTTAAATTTTCTCCTATTTTTTTAGTTCCTTCAAATACTTCTCCAATTTCAGGAGTATTAACTCCTACATAAACTTTCTTTACTTCCTCTTTATTAGACTTAATAGATAATGCTGATCCTAATGCTGTTAAAGTTGAAATACTGAATAAGATAGCAAACTTAAAATGTAGCGAACTAACTCAAGAGCGCAGTAATAACACTTACCATAAACATATGCTAACAAATTTAAGTTCAATACATCAGAGTTATTTATTTTCATTATTAAAATAAGGTGAATTTTCTATAGTTAAATAAGTAATAATGGCTTTTCTTAGTTATTTAAATTTTGCCGCAACATTAGCAACCTTTGGTTGTATTTCTTTTGCAGCAAGTAATTTTGGAGTTAAGTTAGGAAAAATTGCTGGTATCCAAAATACTCTAGGATATCAATATGTTTCTAGCTCTCAATACAAAGACAAAATATATGAGGCAATATCAAAGGCAAATGCCTCAATAAATGGTGCTCCTGATTGAGCTAAAGATAAGACAAAATTAGAAAAATGATGTTCAAATCACGAGAAATCTACAAGATACTGAAAAGATACTGAAAAGATACTTCGAAATATTGCTTAATAAAGAATACTGTTAGACATCAGTTATTAGCAAATGGTTCTACTTTAAAAGAAAATATAGGAACGGATGAATGTACTAATGAATTATTAGATTCATATTCTGATAATAGTAAGGAGTCTGTAAATTACTTATTTGCTAAGAATAAATGTGTGACATCTCCACAAACAGCATCAAAATAATTATCTATTAAAGAATAAGGTGTTAAATTGGGTAAAGTTACCAGTAACCAGAATACATTGGGATACAAATACATTTCTGATATCTCTGAAACAGACCGAAAAAATAAACTATACGAATCAATAATCAAAACTGGAGCCCCTAGTTGAGCAAAAAATAAAGAAGATTTAGAAAAATGATGCAAAAGTTATGAAAAATCTCCTAGATATTGAAATGATGCCTCAAAATATTGCATTTTGAAAAATAATATTAGACATCAATTGATATCAGATGGATTTGAGCCAAATGAAGAACAACCAGCTAAGTGCGCTAAAGAACTATTTGATTCTTATTCTGATAGTAGCAAAACATCTGAAAGCTATTTATTCGCTAAAAACAAGTGTGCTACTCAGTTTCCCAAACCAAAAGCAAAATAACCATTATTTCAAACTAAATTAATAAATCTATATGTCTTTCTTACAGCACTTAAATTTTTTTACGACAATTGCGACTTTTGGATGTGTATCTTTTGCAGCAAGTAATTTTGGAGTTAAATTAGGTAAGATTTCGGGAAATCAAAACACTTTAGGCTACAAATATATTTCAGAATCAGAACATAAAGATAAATTGTATGAATCAATAATTAAGACAAGTAATCCTACTGTAGCAAAAACAGCCGAAGAATTGAAAAATTGATGCAATAAATATGAGAAGTCTCCAAGATACTGAAAAGATACTTCGAAATATTGCTTAATAAAGAATAATATTAGACACCAACTAATAAGCAAAGGCTTTACAATAAAAAATCCACTATCTCAAGCGGTCGAAAAACCAGAGGAGATGTGCACAGATGCATTGTTAGATTCATATTCCGATAGCAATCACGATTCTGCAACCTACTTATTTGCAAAGAGTAGATGTGTTGATACAACAAAACCTCCAGCAGCAGCAGCAGCTAAGAGATAGTTGTTTATTATCTAGTAAATACGAAAGGTTAATTTAAAAACAAGAAGCGTATATTACTTAATTCAGTGTCATTTCTTAGCCATCTTAATTTTGTTGCAACATTAGCAACCTTTGGTTGTATTTCTTTTGCAGCAAGTAATTTTGGAGTTAAACTAGGCAAAGTCGTTAGTCGCCAAAATACATTAGGATTTAAATATATCTCTGATTCAACACACAGTGACAAACTATATGATGCAATAGTTAAAGTAAACTCTTCTTTAAATAACGTACCTTCCTGAGCTAAAGACAAAGAGCAGTTAAAGAAATGATGTTCGAGTTATCAAACATCTACAAGATATTGAAAAGATGCATCACAATACTGTCTAATAAGGAACAATGTTTGACATAAATTAATCGAAAATAATATCGAATTAAAAGAAATACCTGAAATCGGAACCAATAATGATTGTAATTATGAATTGCTTAATGCATATTCTGATGGAGAAAATTCTCTTTCTTATTTAATAGGTAAACAAAAATGTTCAAAACCAAAAAAATAACAAATAATTATCTTTATTTTGATTTGTGCTGTTGTTTGATTGTTTCAATTTCCTGCATAACTTTCTTTAAGTTTTCAATTACAGACTTTAATTCGCCTTGATCAATTGGTTTTCCGGTTCTTTTTTGTTCCTCAAATTCCTTTGCTCTACCTAAATAATGTTTTGCCCTTCACATTAAAGATCCTTTATTTAAAGCACCCATTAATTGATCTTTATCTAATTTTCCTTCCTTTTGCTCTAATTTTTGTAATGTTTCAACTGTTCCTTGTTCATCTCCATTAAAGGCGTCAAATATCTTTCCTACATCATCACTATTTAAGTCATTAAATGCTTCTGGCTTCTTCTGAATTAAACCTCCCATAGCGGATGCAAATTCTCCAAACTTCTCGTTGTTTATCGCTTCAAATAATTTAGTAATTAACAAAGTATCCCCACCTTTTGAGTCAAAAATATTCTTTAATAATGAAAGAAGATTCACTGCCTTATCTCCATATTGTGCTATTAATGATCTTATTTTTTCTCAATTTATTTTGGCTATTTCTGGAACATATTGTTTAATTACATCTCATACTTGTCCTGATCAAGTCCCTAATTTAGAAAGCATCATTTTTGCTCCTGTCGGAATCTCATTAATCTTTGCATAATCCTTTAATTTATCTCTTCACTCTGAAGATTTGTTAACTACTTTCTTTAATCAATCTTCTAAAGTTTCAAATAACTCTGAAATGCCCGTTCCTAACTTCTTTATTGACTCTTGTTCGCCTACTTTCTTAACAATGTCATCTACCATTGATTTAGCTAAATTATTACTAGAGCTTAAAGTAGAAGTTAGACCAACCGAAGATATTCCTGATACTCCTAAAAGAAAAACTGGTTTAAGTAAAGAAGAATAAAATCCAGCCTTTAGAGGGGGGGTTGAAATTTGAAGAGGAATCACTATCTATTTCAAAAATCTAATTAAGAAAGTCCTTAAAAAGTTAGTACTAACTAAGTTAATTTATATTTTGCAGTTATTTCACTAATTTCCGCTTTAACTTTTGTTAATTGTTCTACAAGTTCTATTATTTTTTGCTTATCTGTTGGCGATTTATCAACGCTGCTACCACTACTATATTTAGCAATCATTTTTTCTGCTTCCTCTTTGTAACGCATAGCTCTTGCTTCAAGAGAATTCTTATTAAATGCTGCCATTAGCTTATCTTTTGAGACTTTACCAGTTTCTTCTTTTCCTAATCTTTCCACTGTTTCAATAGTTGCATTTTGATTAGAGTTAAAGGCATCAAACATACTACCAATTTCATCCATATTTAAATTATCAAAAGCATTTGGTTGTTTTGAAATTAAATTACCCATAGCAGATGCAAATTCACCAAATTTATCTTTGCCAAGAGCTTCAAATAATTTAGTGATTAATAAATTATCTCCGCCTTTTGAGTCAAAAATATTCTTTAATAATGAAAGAAGATTCACTGCCTTGTCTCCATATTGTGCAATCCCGTTTCTTATGCTCTCCCACTCAATTGATTTCAATTTTGGCGCATAATCTTTAATAAATTCACCTAATTTTTCTGTTCAACCTTCAATACTTTTAAACATAATTTTTGCACCTGATGGTATTTTGCTCAATTGAAGATAATCATTTAATTTATCCTTTAAGCCTTCAGTACTATTAACTACTTTCTTACTTCATTCTCCTAAAATTCCAAACAAACTACCTATTCCTTTTCCTAAAGTATTATTTATTGGCTCAATAACTACAGAAAGATGAGATTTGACTTTGTTTAAAGTGTCCTTGGTCCCTTGGTCGCTAGTATTTAAAGAAAAAGCTACTCCAACTGATGTAATGCTGGAAGTACCAACAAGAAATACAGGCTTAAGAAAAGAAGAATAAAGGCCAGCTTTTAGAGAAGGTGCAGAAACCTGTAATTGAATCATCGACAACTTAAATAATGAAGGCAATTAAAGAACAAATGAAAGGTAAATTTTAAATTCTTAAACTTAACAAAAGACGTTGATGTTAACAAAAAAATAATGCTTATTTTTTTGAATGTTTGCTAGTTATTTGCTTAATTTCCTGCATAACCTTCTCTAATTGACTAATAACTTCTTTCAAATTTTCTTGATCGATTCGTTCTCCGCTTTTTTGTTTTTGAAGAATTTCATTTGCTATTGCTCCATAACGTTTTGCTCTTGCCTCTAAAGAATTCTCATTAAAGACAGCCATCATTTGATCTTTTGTCACATTCTCTGATCTTTCCCCTAATTTTTTCATTTCCTCAATAGTATTTTCTGGTTTAGCATTAAATCCATCTAACATTTTTCCCATATCATCACTATCTAAACCATCAAAAGCTTCAGATTTTTTCTGCATCAAATCACCCATAGCAGATGCAAATTCTCCAAACTTCTCGTTGTTTATCGCTTCAAATAATTTAGTAATTAACAAAGTATCTCCTCCTTTAGAATTAAGAATATTCTTAAGCATAGAAAGGAAGTTGAGGGCTTTATCTCCATGCTTAGAAATTCATCTCTTTATTTGTTCTCAATCAAAAGATTTAAGTGTTGGTAAAAATTTCTCTATTGTTGGAGCTAACTGTTTTGCTCATGAATTGAGACTACTAAATATGGCTCTTGCTCCATCTGAAACCTTACTAATCTGCAAATAATCGTTTATTTTCTTTCCTAGTTTAAAATTTCCAATAGTTTTGCTTCAACCGCTCAAAATTTCAAATAAACTTCCTGTTCCTTTTCTTAATTCTGAAAGAACAGGTTCGGCAATTTCAGAAACTTTAGTTCTAACTTTTTCAACTGTTTCATTCGCCTTAGTATCTTTTGCATTTACTGTTGACACAAAACTTGCTGAAGTAATTCCTGCTACTCCTAAAAGAAACACGGGTTTAAATAGAGAAGAATAAAAACCAGCCTTTAGAGGGGGGGTTGAAATTTGAAGAGGAATCACTAATTAAATTCCCTAATGAGAACAAAAAAATTAAGAAAGAAATTTTAAATCCAAAAACTATTACTTATTGTGTTATTTAATTTTTTCAACAGCCTTTTGAATTGTCACGTTTAACTCCTGATAAAGTCTTTGAAGTTCTGTTTGAGCCGCTATCGCTTCTTTCTTTTCTTGCTCATTTTCTAATTTTTGTTTACTTAAAAAGAACTGCGCCCTTGCAATAGCATCTTGTATTCTTCCAGCTAATGAAGCAGGTTTAATAGGTTCCATTAGTTGCTCTTTTTTAGCTGTTCCTTCCGGCATATTTGTGACACTCTCAAGAAGCTTTCTAGTTCCTTCTTGATTAACACTAAATGCATTGAATAAATCACCTACATCTTGAGTAGTCATTTGACTAAATACTTGTTGTTGCATAGTAGCAAAATTACTGAATAACGACATGAAATCTCCAAAGCCATTCTTATCCATAGCTTTAAAAAGAGTGGATATTAAAGGAGTGTTACCATTTAAATTTGCATTAAACAAACTACTAAATATACTCAATATATTCTTAACTAAAGGTGCAGAAGATTTAATACCATCTCTAATAGCTGTGTAGGTTTCTTTTTTTATTAATGATGGAGCAAAAGACTTTGCCATACTAAATATGGACTCTGATCATTTTGATAGTGTACTAAAAAGACTCTTTGCCCCTTCTGGAACATTACCAGAAGCAATACCTTTAGGAATTCACTTTACTATTGCTTTACCAACATTGCTACTTAACTTTGATCAATCGCCTAAAGTATTAAATAACTTCAAAGTACCACCTCCCAAACGTTGGGCAAAAGGCAAAAGGGGTTCAATTGCTTTCTGTGTAGCATTTTTTAAAGTCTTTTCTGCTTCTGCTGGAGGCTTAGAAATAGTAGTAACTACAGCTATAGAAGAAGTACTTGCTACTCCTAAAAATAATACTGGCTTTAAGGAACTAGAAAGAGTCCAATTATTAAAGAATGGTCTAGATAATGAAACGGCAATCATTATTAGTAGGATTAAAAAGAAAGTATGCTCAAATTATTAACTAAATTTACAGTAGTTATTGGGTTGTGCGGTTGTGCTATCTATATCGTATACTAATCAAGAAGCATCAGAACCTATACATAAAGTAAGTTTTATTAATAGAGATAAACCAATAACAGAAATAACAAGACTAGAAGATGTTGACGCATGAGGCAAACAACATGGTTGTAGCTTTGTTTTCATAAAGGATTGAAAAAAGAAAGAAATCTATACAGCAATGGGATTTGCAGATGCAAAAGGGGGCAAAACTAAAAATATTGGACGTAGCAACATCAGTTGAGAAAAAGCTATTGTTGAAGCTGTTAATGAATACAAGAATAATTGTCCTTCCAAATTAAAAGTATTTACTTTCAAATGAAGTTCAAGAAAGGGTAAATTTTATATAGGAGATCCAAGCGACACACCTAAATACGAAAGTAAAAAGCTTTTTTCCTTTTAGAAACGTTATTTATTTTTTTTAGCTTGTTGGATCAAACTATTTAGCTCTTCAGATAACTTTTTCAAATTGTCATAAACTGCTTTAGCTCTTTGTTTCTCTTCTTCGCTTAATTTTGAATGTTCTTTCGCTTTAAATTCTTTTGCTTCTTCAAGAGCTGCTTCAATTTTTCCCATCAATGTAGATGGTTTAAGAGCATTCATTAAATCTTGTTTCTTGACAATTGGTTTATCAGCAAATTCTTGCATAACCTGTGTTGTTTGTTTCTGATTAGCATTAAAGGAATTAACTAAATCTGAAACATCTTGGCTATTCATTTGACTAAATACATCTGGCTTCTTAGAAGCTAAATTCTGAAAGGCAGAGAAAAAATCACCAAATCCTTCTTTACCTGCAGCCTTAAATAACTCACTTAACAATGAAGTGTCTCCGCTCATATCTGCTTTCAACATATTGCTAAATAAACTAAGAATATTTCCCAACATAGGAGCATATTCTCTTAGCTTTTTCAAAGGATCTTCAGATAATAAAGGTTTAATTAAATCTTTCAAAAAACCATAAGCTGTTTCTCCTCATCCCTTTAAAGTAGCAAACATCTGTTTAGCTCCATTTGGTACATTGCCTGTAATAAGCTTTTTAGAAGCTCATGTACGTGCAATTGCTGCATAATTAGATCCACTTTTTGTTCAGCCCTCTAATTTTTCAAATAACTTAGTTGTTCCTCCTGTTAACTTATCGGTGAAAGGTGAAAGCGGTTCTGTTATTGTTTTAAGAGTACTATTAAATTTGTCTTGTAAATCATTATTTTTTGAAGAAGTAGAAGAATAAAAAGCTATTGAAGAAAGTCCTGCAACCCCAATTAATAAGAATGGTTTAAATGCTGAAGCAGAAAACCATACAGATGGTTGTGTAATAGTCAGTTGCATGAGAATAGATTTTATTTCTTAATAAATAAAGAATATTCATGAAAGTAGTGCTACAATAAATAGTATCTGTTAATATTAATTAAACTATCAGGGATTCTTAGTGAATTCCATCACTAAATCTATATTAACTTCGTCTGCGATAGTAGTACTTTCCCAGCTTGGTCACTCTATCCACAGCTTCCTTTTCTCTACTCCTAATATAGAGGTCTTCCTTGAAACTCAAGGATACACGCCTCTATTCAATGCAAAACTAAATAACTTCTCTAAGTGGAAAAGGAATTATCAAATTTACAAAAATGAATTAGTAAAGATAATTCCAGAAATAAAAGAAAATGATGAAAATGGTGGCTTTATCTTAAAGCAATGATGTAGAGTTAAGTTAAATCAAGAATTCATAGGAAAGAACTATTCTTATTTTGATTTAACTAAGAAATACTGCACCCTTAATATACAAAATGCTATTCTGGAAGAAGAAGGTGTAAGAACCATAGATGAAATATCAATTGATAAAGGAAAGCAATTATTTTCAAACTACGAAAGAGTCTTACAAGAATGTAAAGATAAATTCAGATTTCCCTATATTCCAAATAACAAACCAATATTTACAGAAACAAAAAAAGATTGCTCAACTAAGAACTGACTTTAGCTTGTAATTGTCCTATTAGTCCAGATATTTCATCAAATAAGCCTTGAAGTTTTTCTATTTGCTCCTCTCTTCCCAAATCAGATCTACCTACCGAATCATCTAATACTCCATCACTTCCATTAGCCTCTGAAGAATTAGGATTAATGGAAGAAGAGTCTTTTGGTTGATTTTCAATAGGATTTGTGCCTTTACTTTCCTCTAAATTTCCATTTGCAGAAACGCCTGATGAAGATTCTTGTTCTTCTGATTCATCTCCCTTGCCATCAGTAGACTCTTGTGTTTGTTTATCTTTTTCACATGGATTACATTGTTTTGAGGAACCATCGTCACTTTCGCCTGAAGGCCCCATATTACTTTGCACTTGTTCCTTCGTTACAGGACTATTCAAAGACTTAGCATCTTCTTCCGGAGTTTTATTTTCATCTACAGGTAAATCGCTTTTTTCACCAGTTCCCAGTATATCTTGAGTACTCTGACTTACGCTTGTTTGTAATTTATCGCCCCCCGGACCTTCTTCTTCATCTTTAGTTTTTTGTACATCTTCGCCTTCTCTTGAATGTTCATCCTGCGTTAGTAACTGAATACTTGGGTTATCAGCTTGAACATTACCCCATTCACCATTAAGTCCTTGTCCATTATTTTGTTGAATGTCTTTGTCTATATTGATTGGTTTTCCTTCTGGATTTGATGGTCCCTGACCACTAACTAAATCTATTTTGCCCTCTAATACTTTTTGAATTTCTTCAAACTGTTCTTTAGTTACTGGTGATACAGTTCCATCATTAGTTCCGTTTTCAGCATAATAATACTTTCTATTTTGAAAATCATCCACCTTTACTTCAATATCTTGCAATATCTCACTTACTTCTTGAATTACAGGTTTGTCATTTCTACTAAAGATAAGCATTCCTGAAGTTACAGAAGCTGCAACTCCAGAAGTAGTTAATAAAGCAAAAATCTTTGCCACATTACTGTACAACATAATTGAACTTTTACTTATTGTTACCTAAATAACAACACTTCCCAAACTATGACCTTGAAATTAAATTTCCTAAACTATTTGAGGTTTTAGCCAATTTACTTGCTCAATCTCTTAACTCTGAAACGCTAAGACCATCTGCATCTCCACCCGTACCAAGATTTGAAATTGCATCAAAAACATTATTTAAAGCACTAAAGTCAAAAGGCACATTAGGAAGGTCAAGATCTGGCAAAGGTGGCACTTTTAAATCTATTTGATCACGTGATGTGTGTAATTGATCTGAACTAACTTCATTTTGTGCAGGTAACTGATCCGCTTTCTTGCCTGTGCTATCTGAACTTGATTCACCCCCAGTAGATGGTGATGTTTCAATTGTTGATTTTGTTAATGGGCTTGTAGATTTCGCTTCTGGAGAAGTTAAATCACCTTTTACTTGTAAATCTTGACCATTTGAAGGCAAATCACTGTTATCTATTTTCGAATCCTGTAATTTGTTTTCAACAATAATATTCTCATTATTTTCCGCATCATCAACTGTAATTTCATTGCTCAATTCACTATCTTGTCTTTCTTGTTTAATAGGATTGTCATGTGATAAATCTTTTTCGCCCTCTTTATTTCCTTCTTCTTCAGATTTGTGTTTAGATTCTTCAAATGAAACTTTAATATCAGGAATTTGTGGAGCTTGAATGCTAGATGGTGAATCAGAAATACTTGGAACACCACTTGGTAATAAATTATCAACTAATTCTTTTGCA
This sequence comes from Candidatus Mycoplasma haematobovis, assembly GCF_001645765.1. Classification (GTDB taxonomy): domain Bacteria; phylum Bacillota_I; class Bacilli_A; order Mycoplasmatales; family Mycoplasmoidaceae; genus Eperythrozoon_B; species Eperythrozoon_B haematobovis. The sequence goes on from NZ_LWUJ01000010.1 coordinate 137,647, forward strand.
ACTTCTTGTAAGTTTGAATCTGTACCTAAATCTTTAAGCAATCCAGATTTTTGCAATGCTTGAGCACTATTTGAAGCTTTTTGTGCAGTATTCTCCATAGACTTAAGATTCTCTTGCATTTGTGAACCATTTAACCCACTAATGTTTGGAACATTAGGATTTCCAGAAACATCAACATTTGGAATATCTCTTGAAGAAAGACTATCACGTCCCTCCATGCCTCTAACTGTCTGTTGTTGTTGTGATCTAAGATCTTTTCCAAATCTACCTAAATTATTAAGTGTGTTTGGATCTAAATTTCTTAATTCATCTTGTGAAAATTTGCTATCTTTAAATAAATTATTAAGTATAGCTTTAGGAAGTTGATCTAAAAATTCTGCCGCTTGTTCAGGGGTTTCGAATTCTGGGAATGTTTCTAAAGAACCATTCTCCTTCAAATGTTCAAGTAATTTCTTAGCTTTTTCTTCATCTTCAATAGTAACATTTTCTCCTGTACCATCTTTAGAGTAAAGCATAATACTCTCTTTGAAATCTTCGTTTAAAGTTACAAAGTTATCTAAATTTATTTCTTCTGGTTTTGCTTGTGCATCAGGGTCATGTTTCTTATGAGATATTAAAGAAACAGTGGTTAGTGTTGCAGTAGTTACACTAATGATTGGTAATACAACTTTAAGAAATTTAATAAATGAAATCATTACTTAAATAAGAAAGTGATTTTTAAAAATGAAAGTTAACTGTATTAAACACTTATTTGAAATAGATTCTTTAAAGTACCTAATACATCTTCAAGCTCTTGCCCCATTTTTTCAATTGCTTGTAATTGTTCTTGTGTCATTGGCTTCTGGCCATTTTCACCTGATACACCATCCTCATGACCTTTAGAAGAACTATGAGATGAATCATCTCCCTTTCCGCTTGTTTCTGGTAGTAAAGATCCTTCATCCCTTGATGAATCACCAGTAGAAGAAACTCCTTTTTGGCCATCTCCTTCACTTTTTGATTGTCTAATATCTGCTTCTCCAGTTTCAGACAAACTATCATCGGATGATACCTGTTCTTGATCTTCTTCTCTTACGCCACTGTCTTTAGAAGCAGATTGTTTTGGCTCTATTTTTTCCTGCTTTTCAATTGACATTTTTCCCTCATCTGAATCCCCTCCGTCCGGAGAAGATTTTTTAGACAAATCTTGTCCCTTACTTTTTGAAATCTCTTGTTGCCCTAATCCTTCGTTGTCTTGAACGGGATTTCCTTCTTCTTCAGTTCTCTGTTGGTCTTTGTCTAGCTCTTTAAGAGAGTTTGAATCAGTGTTTTCCCCTTCAAATTTATCATCTCTATCCTCCGCACCATTCGCTAAAGGATCATTTTTCTCTATTTTTTTAGAAATACCTTCCTCATTTTGTGTTGATCCACGGCTAAGAAATTTCTCAACATCCTCCATTGAAATTTGACTCTGATCGCCCTCCGGCACAAATTTCTTAAATTCTTCTTGCAAGTTTTGATGCGGTTTATCTATATTAAATGATGAACTTGATTCTTTAGAAAGATTATCAAGTAGCTCTTTAGATAATCTTTCTAAATCTTCTTTGCTAATGGACTTGCCTTCATTTGTCCCGTCTTCAGAATAAAGAATAATTTGTTCTTCAAATTTTTCTTTTGGCTTTTCAAAATCCTTTAAGACTGTATCTTCATTTGAACTATTTAATTTTGGATCTTCCTTTTTGGAAGATACTAATGAAACAGTAGCTATTGTTGCAGATGTTACTGTGGCAACGGGCAACGCAATCTTTAATAACTTAACTAAAGGAAACATTATCTAAATAACAAATCTAGATTTAAGTTGAGATAGAACATCTGTTACTTGACCATACAGCCCCTCTAATACACTCAATTGTTCTTGATTTGTTAATGAAGAGCCTGCTGTTTCTTCATCTAATACACCATCTCTATCTCTATCTCTTGACGAATTATTCTCTGTTTTAGATTCAAAATTAACTTCGCCTTTTTCCTGTTTTGTATTTTTTTCTTTTGACTGTAGTTCCTTAGGTTCAGAATCAGTCTTAACCCCTAAATTTTCATCGCTTGTTTGATCTAATTCTTTATTTTCCTCAGAATCTCTAGAGCCTTTTTTGGCTTTTGGACAAGGTTTACACTCCTCAGAGCCGACATCTGAATCTCCTTCGCCAGATATTAACTCTTTACTTTCAGAACCATCTTGTTTATCTTGTATTTCTGTTTGTTTTGATAATGAGTCTTTATTTCCCTTCTCAATATCAACTTGAATTGGTTTTTGCTCTCCTTTTTGTTCCCCATGATCATTCTTTAAAACTGAGCCAGATTTCTCTCTATCTGACTCTTCATCTGAATCATCTCTTTTTCCGTTCTCTTCTTTTCCTTTTTCTGGATCTAGATCTGATTGTTTTTTGCCATCTTTTGCATCGATAGATGATACTTGTTTCTTTCCATTAGCATCATCTAAATTTTCAGGGTTATCTTCGGATCTATTTTTCTGTAAGGAAAGCTGAGGAATACTAATACTATTATCTCAATTATCATCTGTTATTTCAGCATTCCTATGAGCGTCTGGTGATTGTTGATCCCTTTCTGATAGTCCTACAGATTTAGCTAATTTTTTTTGACCCTTTAGTATTTCTTGAATTCTTTCATATTGCTCTTTTGTTATCTTGGGTCTCTTACCATCGCTAGTTCCATTCTCATCATAAAAATATTGCTCTTTTTGAAATTCATCTGCTTGAATTTCAATATTTGTCAATATTTCACTTACTTCTTTAGTTACAGGTTTATCATTCCTATTAAAGATAAGCATACCTACAGTTACAGAAGCTGCAACTCCAGAGGTAGACAAGATTGTTAATAATCTTGCCGTATTACTAAACAACATGAATCCACACTTTTACTTAGTATCTCCTTAGAGAGCTAAATAACTATGAATTTTTTATTAAATTATCAAGCTTTTGTTCAGTTGTAAACACACTATCTGCCAATGTTCTTAAATCACCTAAACTAAGATTTTCTTCACTTCCCCCAGTACCAAAAGGATTGTTTTTGAATAAATCACCAAACATGCCTTGCAAAGAAGAAAGATCAGGAAGAACTAAATCAGGCATGGGTGGGATTTCTAAGTTCAAATCAATAGTTTCATTTGAGCTCATATCATTTGGTAATTTAGGTGCCCCCAAGTTTGTAGATCTGTCGGACATATTATGTGGAGCTGGTGGAGCTGGTGGAGCTTCATTTCCTTTAGCATTTTGTGATTCATGGCTTTGAGTTGGTTCTTTCAATTCTGGAGAATCTTTTGGTAAAGAAACATCTTCAGGAATTTCATTTGTTGATTCATAAGAATCTGGTTTTGCAGGAGACGTTTGAACCATATCTTGTTGTAATTCATTATTTGTTTCTTGTCCAGAATCATCAATACTTGATGGTTGTGGTTTTTGAGCATCACTATCGCTTCCACGATCTTGTTTTTCAGAAGATTCAAGTTCTGCATTATCTGATTGGTCAGTATTCTTACCGAATCTAATATTCACATTCATATTTGGAACATTTGGATATGGAATATCATTAGCCCCTATTGGAGGAATGGCAGGTGCCGGCATTCCTTGTTGCATATTCCTTCCAAAATCAGACAATGTATTTGCCATATTATTCATAGTATTTAAAGTTTCTTCATCCATTCCGCCCATATTTGAAGGATCAATATTAGGCATATTCTTCATTGGTCCAAAATCAGGCTGTTTCAAATCTGGTTGACTCTCCATATTCATAGACATTTTTGGAGTATTAGGAGACTTACCATTAAACATATTCCTTGGTGGATCTTGCATACCAGAACTCTGAGGATGATTCATATTTTGGCCAAAATTAAACTGTGGAGACTTCAATACTTTTCCTAGTTTTCCTTCTTTGCCAAATTTACTTGAAGCTAACTTAGATAACTCTTCCGGCGATAAATTACTTCCCTTTAATAAATCACTTAATATCTTCTCTGGCATTTTCTCAAGAAATTCCATTGCTTCTTCAGGAGATTTAAAGTCTGGTAAATCGCCTTCAGATTCATCTTTTTTTAAATTATCAATAAGTTTCTTTGCTTTTTTTGCATCTTCAACAGTAATATTCTCTCCCTTACCATCAGTAGAAAAAAGCAATAGCTTTTCTCTAAAGTTTTCATCTATAGTTACAAAGCTATTTAGATTTATCTCTTCTGATTTTGTCTTTTCATCAGGATCATGCTTCTTGCGAGACACTAAGGAAGCAGTAGTCAACGTTGCTGTAGTTGCACTAATAATTGGCAACACAATTTTGAGAAACTTAACAAATGAAATCATTATTTAAAGAACTTTGTGCTTTTTAGGAAAGAGACTATATTTGAAAACTATCACCTAACAATTTCTTTAAAGAGTCTAATGCTGTTGAAGCTTCAGATTCTATTTCTTTAAATCTCTTAAGTTGTTCCTCTGTTATAGGTTCCTTTCCATCTTCTTGGCCGCCAGAAATAGAATCAGAAGAACCTATATCGCTAGATCCATCTTGGTTCTTAGATGATTCTCCACCTAAAGAAGATTGTGAGTCTCCTTCATCTTTTTGTTCGCTTGGCGAATCTTCTTTTGTTCCTATTTGATCTTCATCGCTTTTGCCTTCGTCCTCTGGAATAATTTGATCTTTAGTTTTCGCAGAAATATCATTTGGCTCTGAAGAATCATTAACACCATCACTAGGTTCTTGAATATTTGCTTTAACAGAATTTTCTTCACCCATTTCTGAATCTACTGAAGGTTGTGGTGAATCTAAATCTTTTTTGTGCTCTTCTTGGCCTTGCTTATCTAGACTATTTTGTTTTGATTCTTCATCATTTTGATTGCCTGTTTCCCCGCCTTTTTCTTCTGCCACTGTAGGAGCTTGTGCACCTCCCTCTGGAGTTTTTTCATCTACTTCAGGAACAGAAACCAATGGTAAAGAAGGTTCATCAGAACTATTTGTATCATTTTGAACTCCTTTATCTTCTTGTGGAGATTTAACAGGATCTTTAGGTGGAGTATCTAAATCATTTTGTGATTTTGGGCCAGAATCTTTATCTGATAACTTATTTTCTTCTTTAGCCTTAAGTATCTTCTCTAAATCTTTACTATCAACACTTACGCTTTCTTCTTGGCCATCTTCAGAATAAAGCATAATGCGCTCTTTAAAATCTTCAACCGGTCTTTCAAAATCCTCTAAGACTTTATCTTTGGCTTCCTTACTTAACTTAGTATCATCTTTTTTGAAAGATACTAAAGAAACAGTAGCTATTGTTGCTGCAGTTACTGTGGTAACTGGCAACACAATCTTTAAGAGCTTAATAAAGGGAAACATTATTTAATATTCTCTTTAACAAACTAAACCAATAAACCTTCCAACTCCTGTAAAGTGTTTGAAACGTCTTTTCCTAATTGAGATATTCTTTCCACATCTTCTGGAGTCATTTCATCAGTTCCCTTTTCTCCTGCTAGGACATCCTTAAATCCTCCTGCGTTCTGCTGTGAAGAATGTAATTGCCTTTGGTCAGTTAAAGAATTGTTTGCTTCTTGATTTTCATTTGACTGAATAGAGTTTGGATTTTCTGAATCTTTTCTTTCACTATCTGAACTATCTGAACTATCTGAACTATCTGAACTATCTGATTTTGAAGTTAAAGAATTCTCTGTAGATTGCGACAGGTCTTCTGATGAAGAACCTTCTTCGGATTTTAATTCTGATTTTATTGGCTCATCTTTGCCATCGCTTACATATGATGGCGCCTCATCTCCTGATTCCTCAAAATTATTTTCAAAAGTATCTTTTGATTTTGCAGATGTTGAAGAAGGTTCTGCTGAAGATAATGTCTGTGATTCGCCATCTTCTGCACCTAAATCGGTTTTTTCTTTATTTTCAGAATCCTTTTCTCCTTCTGGTGCTGGTCCCTTTGTTTCAACAGATGTAGGATCAGGATATTCCTTAATTTGAGGCTCATCAAAAGTAAAAGCGTTTGTTTCTTTTGATGTGTCTTTTTCGTCTTTTGGTATATTTTCAATATCTCTCTGTAATTTCTTAATTAACTCAGAGGGATCAGTAACAGTGTCGCCTTCTTCTCCAACATTCTCTTTAATGCCTTCTTTTTTAAGTCTCTCTAATAACTGTTGTCTTTCTTCATCATTTGCAACCTTTATCCCATCTCCTTTACCGTTTTCAGCATAAAGCATAATTTGCTCTTTAAATTCCTCGCTTGGTTTTTCAAAATCCTCTAATACTTTGTCTTCTGCTTCTTTATCTAATTTATTATCTGTTTTTTGAAAAGATACTAAAGAAACAGTAGCTATTGTTGCTGCAGTTACCGTGGTAACTGGCAACACAACCTTTAATAATTTAATAAAGGGAAACATTTCTTAAAGCAACAAAATAACTAGAGTTTAGACAATATTTCACTTAATGCATCTTTTGCTGAACCCAGTTCATTTTGTCATCTTTGTAGCTCTGCTAAATCAAACCTAGTTACATCAGAATCGCCAAATAAATCACCTTCTCCTCTATCCTGCTGTTGATGGTTTTGGTGTCTTTCTGATTCTTTATATGACCCTCTTTGATCTTGATTACTGTTTTCAAAACCTTCACTTCCTTGTTGATGTTGATTGCTATCTTTGCCCGTCTCTTTTGGATTATCTTTTTCATCTTCTTTATGTTCTAAAGTCTTTAATTCAGAACCTGATTCAGAATCATCATTTTGTGGTTCAGTTGTTTTTGCTTCTGTTAAAGAATCTCCATCTTGTTCTTCGCTCTGTTCTTTTCCGGCTTCACCTAAATCATTTGAATTATCTTCATTAATTTCATTTGTTTGTGGTTCTCCCTTTAATTTTCCTTCCCCTTCCTGTTGAATATCTCCACCTACTTCTCCCTCTTTGGTGCCTGCTTTTTCATCTGATCCTTGAACATTGCCCAAATCAGGATTATCTGATTGATTTGAAGAATCTAAGCCACCACCAGATTTAACATCTGATTGTTCTTTATTTGAAACTGACGTTTTTGCCTCTTGAGATTGTGGCTCTCCTTGGCTAGTATTCTTCTCTGTTTTTGGTAAATTTATAGATGGCTCATGAACTTCTTTACTATCAGTTGGTTGCGAACTAGATTCTTGAGGTCTGGAATCTACATTTTCTGGTACAGTATCTCTTCTTTCTCCCTGATCAGTAATTTCAGCACCTTTTGCCATCAATTCCTCTATTCTTTTTGATTCTGCTTCGCTTAATTCTGTTGTTCCTTTACCTTTCCCGTTTTTGGCATAAAATATTTTCCTGTCTTTAAAATTCTCGTTTACTTCTGAAAAATCTTTAAGTCCCTCATCTAAATCTTGTTCTTTATTATTAAGGTCATTCTTGCTCGAAGACACTAAGAGTGTTGTTGCGATCGTTGCAGATGTTACTGTGGCAACGGGCAACGCAATCTTTAAGAATTTAATAGAGGAAAACATCAATTACCTTTTAAATACTGAAAAACTATCCTAACAACAAACGTTTCAAATCATCTAATGCTTTTGCAGCGCCATCACCTAACCTAATAAGTTCATCCAATTTCTCTTTGGTCACGGGTTCTCTACCTGACTCATTTGATACACCATCTTGTTCACCTTGTGAAGAATTTGATTCATCTCCTCCGAAATTATCTCCTTTAGATTCTTTTTGAGCATCAACCTTTGATGATACATCCTCATTATCTTCGGATCCATCACCATTTTCCTGAACACTAGGCAATGTATCTTTTTCTCTATCTAAACTATCTGTCTCAGTACTTTCTCCATTTTTTTCTGGCATATCTTGAACAGGTTCTTGCGATTTAATATCTGCTGTTGGCACGCCTTCATCACTATCAACAGATTCTCCAGTTCTTTTTGGCTCACTAAATTTCTTTTCTGAATCGCCTAAATTTTCAGAGTCTTCTGCGCCTTCTTGAGGAGTGCTCTTTTCAGAATCGTCATCTGTTAAATCACTTGAAGGGTCCGGCATTGGTGGTAAATTTATCTGCACATCTGCCTCCGGCTGACCTGAACCGGAAAGTTCGCCTTCTAAATCAATTGCTTTTGGAACATCTACTGCTTTATTCTCTATTTGTTGACCTTCTGATGGATCATTTGACCCTCTTTCTCGAAGTTCTTTAATAGGTTCATCAGTTTGTTTCAAATGACCTTTATTTTTCTCTAATTCTTCAAGAAGTTGTTGTTTTTGTTTCTCATCTTTAATAGCAACATTATCACCTTGTCCATCTTTAGCATAAAGCATTGTTTGTTCTTTAAATTCTTCAACTGGTTTTTCAAAATCCTCTAAGACTTTATCAGTGGTTTCTTTATCTAATTTATTATCTGCCTTTTGAAAAGACACTAAAGAGACAGTAGCTATTGTTGCTGCAGTTACCGTAGTAACTGGCAGTACAATTTTTAAGAGCTTAATTAAAGGAAACATTTTTTAAATTAACAAATTATGTGATTAAATCTCAGATAATATTGCATTTAAAGCATCTTTTGCTAAACCTAACTCATCTTGTCATTTTTGTAGCTCCTCTAAATTAAACCTAGTTACATCAGAATCGCCAAATAATTCATCTTGTCCTCTGTCGTGTTGTTGAACTTTATTACCTTTTGATTCCCTAGATAATTCTCCTGATTCTTTATCGTCTTTTGTATGATTTTCATTATCTTGTTTAAGGACTGAATCAAATTCATTATTTTCTCCAGAAGCTACTTGGACAGATGATTGTGACTCATGTAAAGTTTTTTCATTCCTTTCATCCTGTAAATTCCCGTCTCCTTGACTTTGATTATTTTTGACATCCTCTTGGGATTTAGCCTTTAAACTTTCTTCTCCTTCCCCAGAATCTAGATCCTTTTTGCCTTCCGCTTCATTTGGTTCGTTTGATAATTGATTTTTTTGTCCCTCATCTTCTGAACTAACATCATCAACTAAACCTCCTTTTTCTTTATTTTCACTACCTTCTCCATCGCTATCAGCTACTTCATCAGAATTATCTAGTGCGCCTGAAGCATTTAAATCACTATAAACTTCACTGTCTTTTTCTTTGTTTAATGGAGATTGCACTTTAACACTAGGTTCCATTATTGCATCATTCCTAGATTCTGTTGTTTCTTTTGAAACCTGATCTCCTTGCATTTGCGCATCAGGCTTTGGTAATGAAGTTCCTGCAACATCAGGAACGCTATCAGATATATTTCCTATATTGTTAATATCAGCCCCTTCATCTATAAGTTTTTGTAATTTTTCAGATTCTTCTTCTCCTAAAGCAACTGTTCCGTCTCCATCTCCCTGCTTAGAGTAAAAGATTTTCTTCTCCTTAAAGTCTTCAACTAAATTTACAAAATCAGTAAGTATTGAATCCTTTTCTTTTCCTGTATTTGACAAATCATGCCTACTTGAAGAAACTAAGAATGTTGTTGCGGTCGTTGCAGATGTTACTGTGGCAACGGGCAACGCAATCTTTAAGAATTTAATGAAAGAAAGCATCAATTAAATAATACTTTTAAATTAATCAATAAATTCCTCAGTTAAGTCTCCATCTCAAAATCCTGAGAAAGCTGAAGCCCAAACTCTTCTTGAGCCAGAAGATGGAATTCCTGTTGTTTCTCTTCTATCTTCATCGCTACCAGAACCAACAACTGCAGAATTGCTTGGATCATTTTGAACTTGATTTGCGTCTCCACTACCATTATCGTTTCCTGCACTATCTTGAGTTCTATCTCCTTGTTTTCCTTCCTCTTGGTCTCCTGCTTCTTGACCCTGTATATTATTTTGGCCCCCCTCAGAAGATCCTTGTGTAAGGGATGAAAGATTATTTAACAACCCTTGTAAATTTCCTAAAGTATCTCCGCTTGGTAAACCTTCACTTCCAAGTACGTTTACTATATCTGTTCCACTAGATCTTGGTGTTCCTTCATCAGCAACTGGTTCTTTTGGACCATCTTCAGAATCTTGTCCTTTACCTTCTCCAGAACCGCCCGCACCTTGTGCTCCCATATCTCCTTTTTTGACTGTATAGACTAGATCGCCTTTTCCATCTTGTTTTCCTTGACCTTTTCCTCCTTTACCATCAGCTTCATCTTTCTTATTTCCTTTTGCACCTTCTTTGCCTTCCTTTGATTTCTCTCCTTCTTCCTTCTGTTCATCCGCTGTTTTTGATAATAAAGAAGTAATAGGGTCAGGAATTTCTTGAAAGATAAGTAATCCTGTAGTTGCTATAGGAACAGCAATAGATAATTGTGGTAAGAAAGAAGTAATTTTTCTAGCCATAGTAGTCTCTCTTTATAGTTAATTAAATAATTTAAGAACCCAAACTACACACAAGTGCAGATACTTTTTGTGAATGTTTTAGCTAAAATAGGATTAGGTTGCAGAGTTGCAACTAGTCTTACGGGTATGGGATATGGTATCTATGATAGTAATAAACAAAACATAAAAACAACCAAATTGTAGAATTATCCTCTTTAGATGAATTTAATAACAACTACCAATTCATTACTTCATTCTTTAATTTTTCGGTAAAGTCATGGTTTTCTGAATATCTAAATTACTAAGAATTACTACTATCACTTCAATATTTGGTATAGTTGGTGGTAGTATTGGATACTTAACTAAAAATGACAATAGTAAAGAAAAAATAGAAAAAACTGAAGAAAAAGAAATAAGGAAAGGTCCAAAAGGACCTTATTGTAAGAGACTTGGTTGAATGTCCAATTACGATTGATACAATGAAGAACACTGCAAAAAAAGGATTGATAGATTAAATAGGAAAAGGCAAAGCTAATTACAAAAGTTTATTGGTCAATATTTCAATAATTTAAAGGACAAACTCAATCAATGTCTACTTTTCCCATAAAGGTTGCTTTAGCAGATAAAGGAATATATTACTTACTTGAGGGAAGTACCAAAACTGCAACAAAACCTTCAACCAGTTCTCAACCAACAGCTATTAAATCATTATTCCAAGCTACTGGAAAACCAATCTTAACTAAAGAAGGTAATGTTGGTAAATGAAATAAGAGTTGAAAAACATTTAATTGTTACAGGAACTGGTGTTGGTATTTATTAAACGACTAAATCTGAACAAGAAGAATAAAGTTAAATCAATTTCAGCTGATACCCCAAAACAAAAAACAATCCATAACTACTCTTTTGGCTGGAGTAAAGTTATTGGGAGCAACTACCGAAAATGATACTGCGTAGACAGAAAGATGAAAAGTTTTAAACAAGAGCATAATGCTAAAGAACCTGCTATTCCTTGAAAAATAGAAGATTGAAGCAACAAGAAAAAACTGCTGAGTGATTAACAAAATTTAAAAAATTATGCAAAAGCGGAAGTGTAAGTGGAAAATGACAGTAATCTTCTTTGCAAAGCAGTAAATAAATATTGCGCTAAACAAATTGCTAATAGTGTGAAAAGTCTAAATCTCAGAAGGCCAACTTAAAAGAAAATAAATTTTAAAAATCAATGACTAGTTGACTAGTTTGAAATGCAGGATTATTAGTTGCTATTTCTAGCATAGGTGCTGTTGGTGGAGGTATTAATAATTTAATTAATAAACAAAAAGTTGAAATTCCTGAAGAGATCATAGTTCTTGTTGAAAAACCAAAAACATTAACAGAAACAATTCCAGATGTGCCGCAAAAACAAACTCCTGCGACTGGTGTTCGAACTTCTGGTTTTTGCAGAATGCTGAGATGAAGTTTGCCACATCATACACTTAAAGATGAAGAAAAATGCAAAAAACGACTTGAAATACGATTGGGCCGAAGTTCAAGAACAACTAATATCAATCAAAATAATAGAAGTTAAATAATTTAAATTAATATGACTAGTCAGCTAGTCAAAATCTTAAAAATCTAATTTGCTATCTCCCTTATGCTGGGGCCGAAAAAGGTTATTTAGCAAGTAAGTTAAAATAGTTTCGCAGATGAGAAAAGAAGCAAAAGTAGCTATCAAGACAAATACGAAATGGGTAGCGGAGGATGTCCTTTTTGCTTGCCAAAAACTTAAAGGGGTTATAGGTTTGTATTCTTTGGATCAAGAACAATGTAAAGAAAAACTGCGAGAAAGAGTGGGGGCAAAAGTTTAGCAGAAGGAAAATTTATTTTGGATTACTCTAACCATACAGAAATAAGGCCAAAATTATCTAAACTGAAGCTCACTCTAGTAAGTCTTGGTACAATGGCAGTTATTGGGTTACTAACTTCAGGAATTCATAGTATCCCTCCAAACCAAAGAGTATCAAATATTACTAATAGATCAGTAGGTAAACAACCTATTTCCTTCCTACTAAGCTCTGAAAACCTTAAACTACTAACCAAAAATCAAGACAACAAAACTAAATGAAACCCTAAATGACAAAAGTTTAGATCAACACACAGAGCAGATAACACATATACACCTGCACCACCATGAGGCTTTAAAGACTGAAATAATATTAAGAACAGTATTGATGCTCCTGAAGAATTTAAAGATTTATGTAAAAGAAATGGCAGTAAAGAAGTATTTAATGAAAACGACTTACTCTACCTAAACGTAAAAGATTTTTGTTCAGAAAACAAATAAAGACTATTATTTACTAAAAGCTGTGGGAAAGTTGGATTGTTGTTTCTCTTTAAGGAACAAAGACAACAAGGAAGGCATTTCAAAGAATTAAGTTACTTTAATTAATATGGCTGGTTGGCTGGTTTGAAATACAGCAATATTAACAGTCTTTACAGGTCTTGGTGTTCTTGGAGGAAGTATCAATAACTTAGTTAATAAACAAGAAGTCGAAGAGATAGAGAATTCTGAAGACCCAGAAGAATTAATTACAGAAGTAACTTTCGCACCAAGAAGGCCAATACCTAATAAAGTGGTGCGCCAAACTGGCTTTTGTCAATGACTACATTGAAATGGTAAGACAAAACAAAGAAGAAGGAATGAAGATTGATGCAGAAAACAAATGGAAAAGAATGGATGAATAGAAAAAATTAATAAATAATCCCTTATTAATTTACAAAAGTAATTCTAAATTCCTAAAATCACTAACAAACCTAAATAGTTAATCATACTTTAAAGCTTGCTTTAGTAGGTGCTGGAATATCAAATGTAATTAGTATTTCTCTTTATTTCAAATCTAGTAATACTGAAATAACTAGTGAAACCAAAACTAAATCAATTCCTGAATTCTTAAAGGAAGATGGTTTGCAATTAATTAAAGAACCAAATAACGGTGAATGAACTAATAAATGAGGTGCTTTCATAGATGCACACCAAAAGGCAGATCCACAAGGCATATGAAAGATTTCAGACTGAAAAAACAAAAAAGCACAAAGATCAAATGTTCCCCAAGAATTCAAAACCAATTGTAGTAATAATGGCTCCAAACAAGTAGTTGATAAGAAAGAAGGTATCTATCAAAAAGTAAAAAGTTATTGTACTAAACCTCTACCTGCAACACCTACCAAAAGATAATGCCTAGTTTACTTGCAAAATCATTAATAGCAATTATTATTGCAACCACTATTAGTGGTTCTGCTGCTTTAATATCTAGAAAACTAGCACTTAAAGAAATACCAATAACTGAATTACTACAAAAAGATTCAAAAACATTACTTACTTCAAGAGATAATGACGATATTTGAAAAAGAGCTTGACAAGCATTCATAGATGCTCATAACAACAAAGCTTCTCCAAATGGTATATGAAGTGTTGATTCTTGAGAAACTACCAAAAATGACAGAAATACTGTTCCTCAAAAATTCAAAAATAATTGTTCAACAAATGGATCAAAAAAAGTAAAGGATAGAAATGATCCATTATACGTAGCAGTATTAAGTTACTGTACTAAATAAGATATACAAATTAACTATTTCAAATAATTGTGTTACAAGAAACAAAATAACATATGGCAATTAATCCTACTCTGAAGATGGCTTCAATTGCTGTGGGTGCTGGGGGAGTAGTTACAGGTGGTGCTATTGGAATTTACAATCACATAAATAAACCTGCTGAAGGAGTGAAGGAGTCTATTGATTCTTCCACAAAGACACCTTTAGATACGCCCCCTTCACCAACTAAAGTAAATAAACAATCAATTGCTAGTTTATTTGAAGGAAGTAAAAAAGAATTACTAGAGGCAAGTAAAGATGCTGAAAAATGAAACCAAAACTGAACTTCCTTTAAATCAAAATACAACAAAAACAACATTGCAACTTCATCTTGAAAATTTGATCATAATTGAGATACAACTCCAGATAACACTGCTCCTGAAGCGTTTAAACAAAAATGCCTAGCTAACAGCAAAACAGAAGTCGAAAACAAAAATAACGAACTATTTAAAGAAGTAGAGCAATACTGTACTAAAGATAAAGGATAATGACAGGCTCTTCCTTGAAAATAGCTTCAATTGTTCTTGGTACAGGTGGTGTAGTAACTGGATTAGGCGTTGGTATTCATCAAATGTCTAAGCCTGCCAAAGCAATAGAGAATAAAGAAACTACACCCCTAACTGCTGTTCCTCCTAAAGATCCAGAATCAAAATTAATTACTGATTTACTTAAAGAAGATAATTTAGAGCTTATCCAAAATGGAGACGATGAGGCAACAATATGAAAACCAAAATGAAAGGCTTTTAAAGCAAAATATGAAACAATAAAGGCTAGATGAGAAATATCAAATTGAGACGAAATAAGTGGGCAAGAAGATTCAACTCCTCAAGCTTTCAAAACAAAATGTAATGAAATTGGAACTAAGCAAAAAGTTAATGACAAACAAGCAGAAATCTATAAAGAAATAAGTCTTTACTGTACCAAAAAGAAAAGTGGTTAATATACCTGCAAAAGCTTTAGCTATTGGAGGTGGTGTTGCTACTGTTGCCGGTGGTGGCATAACTTATTTAGTAATTAGTAACAAACAAGATACTCCTACCAAACAAATAACACCTATTACTAAATTAACAAAAGCAAAGAAAATTAAATCCTTATTGGGGGCTCGTAAGCGCTTGTTAAGAAAAGAAAGTGGAGATAACAATAATTGAAAACAAAGATGAACAAGTTTCAAACAAGCCTATAGTGCAAAAGATCCAAGTGAAATTCATGCATCTTGAAGATTTAACAATTGAGGTGCGTCAAAATTACTAGACGATGTTCAAGAAGAATTTCAAAACAAATGCATAAATAATAGTGAAGATAACGTAGAGCAAGATACAGATCCAAGAGTTACTGCAATCAAAACTTACTGTACAACAGACCAATAAAATGACTGGTCCAATTAAAGCTCTTATAGGTGGGGCGGTAGGAGCTACTGCAATTGGAGGAGGTGCAACTTACTTTATTATCAACAACCAAAAACAACCAACTAAAGTCACAGATACTCCTAAAGAGGCACAACCAGCCCCAAAACCATCAATAGTTCAGTCATTATCACAAGATAAAGAATTACTTAATATTAGTGGAAGTGATCCAAAATGGAACGAAAATTGAGGCACATTTAAAGCATCATATGCCGGAAAGTATACTACTAATTCAGCATGGACTTTTGAAAACTGGGATACTTTACAACGCGATGTTAATGCTCCTGAAGCATTTAAACAAAAATGTCAAACTAATAGTGGCAAACCTAGAGAAAATAATGATACATTATTACAAGAAGTAGAAAAATTCTGTGCTAAAGACAAAAATAAAAATCCTGGTTAATTAAATTTATTGTGGCTGGCTGGCTGGCTGGCTAAAGGAATAATAATTTCAACTATAGTTTTAGGTTCTGGTGTTGCAGGTGGTAGTATTGGATATTTAACTAACAAAGAAGAAAAACAAGAACCTCCTACAGTTAAAATTGAAACTATTACTAATAAAGTAGAAAAAACAAAACAAACTATCAGAGTACCAAAAGACTTTAGTTTTTGTAGATGATTACACTGAAATAATTGAACTAAAGATAGAAAAAAGAAAGAACACTGATGCAAAAAACAAATGGAAAAAGAATATATTATTGTCTACAAATAACACACTCAAACATTACAAAACAACTTTAAATTTAGTTTAAATTACAAAAATAATAATTATTAATTACAACAATCTTTACAAGAAAAGAATAATTAAATATTAATCGAATGGCAGTTAGTCCTACTTTAAAGATTGCTTCAATAGCCGTTGGAGCGGGAGGAATAGTTACCGGTGGTGCTGTTGGTATCCACAATTATTTATCTAAATCTAATGAAGAAGGAAAGAAGGAAGATAGTGCTACCTTATTGCCTGAAAAGGATGAAAAACAAACAATAACTCCGGTTCAAAAATCAATAGCACAATCTTTGCCAGAAAATAAAGTTCTACTTGTGGCTGAGGAGAGTAATGATCAATGGAATACAAATTGAGGTACATTCAAAACAGCATACTCTCAGAATCATGCTAGTGATCCATTATGAACTTTCAGCAATTGAGATGAATTACAACGTGAAAACGAAAATGTTGCACCACAAGCATTTAAAGACAGATGCAAGACTAACGGTGGTAAATCTCGAGAAAATAATGACAAGCTTTTTGGGGAAATTCAAAAATATTGCACTAAAGACAAAAGTTCTGGCTAATTAATAATCATTCGAAAATATAGTGACTAAATAGTTAATATGGCAAATTCAATTTCAAAAATAGCTCTAGCTGGACTTGGAGTAACTGGTATTGCTGGGGGCGTGGGGGCTAGTATTCATTATTCATCTCAAAGCAAAAAAGAAACAATAGATAATACCACTAAACATTCCATAATAAGCTTACTATCTTCAGAAGGTAGACAATTATTAACAAAAGGTCAAAATACAGAAAAATGAAAATCACTTTGAACTTCCTTTAAAGAGAAATACAAAACTGACCCTGTCACAATTCCTGTAGCTCCTTGGAATTTTGAAAATTGAGATAGCTTGAAAAATGAAGAAAATGCTCCAAATGACTTTCAAGACAAATGCATAAATAATAGTAAAGGAGATGTTGAAAGTGTTAACGATGAACTATACCAAACAATCAAAACTTACTGTACAGCAGAAAAACAATCAATTAAATCCATATTAAGTAGTAAGAGAAAATCAATACTTGAAAAAACAACAGGAAATAAATCAAAATGAGACAAAAACTGAGGTGTATTTAAGGCTGACTATGCAACTTTAAATTCGCCATCATGAACCTTTGAAGAATGAGAAACAAAATATAAATCTCTTGATGCTGCTCCAGAAGATTTTCAAAATAAATGTTCAAAAAATAGTGATGAAGAAGTAATTGACGAACATGACAAACTATACAAGGAAATAGTTAAATATTGTGTAGATGGCGATTAATCCGACTCTGAAGCTGGCCTCAATTGCTATAGGTGCTGGGGGAGTAGTTACAGGTGGTGCTATTGGAATTTACAATCACATAAATAAACCTGCTGAAGGAGTGAAGGAGCATATTGAACCTTCTTCAAAAGCACCAGTTGATGCCTCTGTAGTTAAAAAAGCAGTTTCTGAATGGCTTAAAGGCACAAACCTAGAATTATTGTCAGAAACAGATAATAAAGATCAAGCATGAACACCAAAATGAGAATTATTCAAAAGAGAACATACAACCGATCCAACTGGAGATTGAAAAATAGAAAATTGAACTACTGTTAAAGAAAACGATACAGGATTCGATAAATTTAAAGGGCTATGTTTAACGCATGGACAAAAAGAAATAGAAGAAACTAATCCTATTCTTGAAAAAATAAAGAAATACTGTACAAAATCAACTAGCCCAACACCATAATAAACATGGCAATTAATACTGCCTTAAAAATAACACTTACAACTGTAGGTTTAGGAGGGGCTGTAACAGGTGCTAGTATTGGGGCTTACAATCATTTTTCTAAATCAAACAATAAAGAGCAAGAAAGCAAGAATACTAATGTTACAAAAACTTATTCCATTACTTCCTTATTAAAGGATAATAAGTTGGAGTTAATTTCTCCAACCGACGACAAAGTCAGTGTTTGAACTCCAAAATACAATCAATTCAAAAATGACCATACATCCAAAGTCCCTACAGGAATTTGAACAATAGAGCACTGAGATAGAGTAAAGGATCAAGATGAAGGATTAGATACCTTTAAGGAATTATGTGAGATTAATGGAAAAAATAATGTTGAAAACAATAAATCAGAAGTTTACAAGCAAGTAGAAAAGTATTGTACAAAACCATTAACACAAATACCAAGTGAGCAAAGCTAGAGTAGTTATTCCTGGTATCCTAAGTAGCTTATTGGCAACCTTAGGAATACTTAATCTTTCATCTTCAAAACAAGAAGGCATCACGCCTTCTATGGAGCTTACTGGAGCTAGTGAAGAAGCCAAACAAATACTACAAAAAATAAATGACTATAGCTTCAAGCTATTTATGCCATGCAATGTAGGTACGGGATGAATTCTAGACTACATAATTCCAGAAGATGGAAGCTATCCTACTACTTGATTTATTGCTACTAATGCACACGTAGTAAGTAGATACAAATTTAAAGAAGCAACATACGGTCAAGAAATACCAGACTACACTAAAGGAGCTATGAGAATTCCAGATAATGTAACTATGGATTATTCACAAGTAGACTTATTTACTGGTCTATCTTGTACATTAGCAGATAACTTTGGTTTCAATGGCTTTAACTTATCAAAAGAAAGTACAGGAAAACAGTTCAATAGTAATAGAGATGCTGTATCTATGAATCACATTAAACCTCCTAAATTATTCTATGTACCAACTAATTTCTTAGGCCAAAGAGAATCTATCCCTTACACTAATTACCAAAAAGACTTTGCTGTATTAGAGATTGAATTCACTAGCCCTGATATAGCTCAAAAACTAACTAATAACTTCCATAACAAATACTACAACAAAGGCAATGCATTAAACCTATTTGATGATGATTTACTTACTAAGAATAGACAAGGCATTATAGATCCAGATCTTGATTATTATTCCTTTGCATATCCTTCTGAAAGAGGCAAAACCTTTAATGCTTCAACTAACTACAATACAAGAAATAATAGAGCCTCACAATTAACTTACACTCATCCTCAATATAGCTTTATTAATGAAAATAACCAATTAATTAGAGGACATGCAAATTCTTCAGAACTAGAAAAAACAAGTACAGGCTCCAAAACAAATTGAAATAATAAGTCTATGCATAATATAGGCTACCATTATGTACTAGATAACATGAATATGACCGCTGGTTCTTCGGGAGGAATATTTGCAGACAAACACGGAAATATATTAGGTATTAATAGACTACATGATCCTCATAACAAACATGCCTTTATTGAACCTCTAAGATCTGCTGGAGCTATGGTTGATGGTAAAGAAGTATTACCTAAATATGACTTAATTAGGGGTGTAGATGGTCAAGTATCCTCATATAAATCTCAACTTGAAAAATATCATAATGGCAAAAGAACCTTCCTTTCCGAAAGGGGCTGAAAATAATGAATAATAAAGTTATTTCTTCCATCCTTGGAGTAGGTGTGCTAATTGGAGGTTGATATCTTTATCCAAACAATTCAATACTAGAACCAGAATTCCAGAATGTTTTTGGGGAAAATAAAGCATTCTTTCAAAATTCTTTTGATACTGATATTGAAGAGAAAGTAGCTAATATTGCTTTAGTTAATGATGGAGAAGCGGGCAGAAAAGCAATTGAAAGAATAGATAATCATACTTTCAAATTCCTAACTTCTTGTGACGTTGGAACTGGATGAGTATTAGATTATCTTGTTCCTGAAAATGGTGGATATCCAACAACATGATTTTTTGCAACTAATGCACATGTCATTCAAAACTTTCAATTCTCAAGTAATCCATATGAACAAGAATTGCCAATAAGCTTAGATGCAGTCAAAAGTTTAAGAAATAAGCATACAAAAACAAATTCAAAACTATTTGACACTAATGCATGTAATGAATCAAAAAGAACTGGTTACAGTGGATTTAATTTAGCTACAGGAGATACTGGATCAACAAATGAAAGAGATAAAGACGGCATTTCCTCTTCTGGTATGAAAGAACCAAAGTTATTCTATATTCCTATTAATTTCCTAGGTAAATCAGGTCGAAAATGAGAAGCTCCAGGCAATGCTGACTATTACAAAGATTTTGCAGTAATTGAAATTGAGTTTGAAAGTGTAGAGGCTGCAAAAGCAGCAACTAATGGTTTCTATGACAAATACAAACCAAGTACTGATGAAGGATTAGATTTATCTAAAGACGAACTTATGAGCCAATATGATTTGAACGAATTGGCCCTTCTTAACACTAACTTCTATTCTTTAGGATATCCAGATCTCGAGAATCAAGGTCAAAGATTTGCAAAGAGAGATAATTTAGACAAAATAACTGGTAGCGCTTCTTTAATTAGTTTTGGTATTGAAGGCACTCCTTTAATAGGTAATAATAACAAATTACCTATTAAAGGTCACATAAGTGCTAATGGTAGAGAAATACAAAACCCAAATTCAGCACTAATTTGAAATGGTAAGAAAATGTATAGCATTGGTTATGAATACTTAATTAGCAATATGTCTATGGGTTCTGGTGCTTCTGGCTCGTTAGTTACTGATAAAGATGGCAATGTGCTGGGAATATATAGCAACCATTATGCAGCTATTAATCATGGTGTAGTAGTTCCTTTAAGATCATCTGGTATTAAGGATATTCAACCTCAATATGATTTAATTAGAGGCGCTAATGGTCAAAAAAGCTCTTTCAGACAGCAAATTGAAAAGTATTACAAAGGAAGAAATACTTACCTTAAATCTAAAGGTTGAAAATAATTAGTCTTTCTTTTTAGGATTTTCTTCAATAGCACATATTCCCCTATATTCTGAATACTTATCTGGATAATTTCCTTTTTCAGACAATTTCTTTTCGTCTAAATCTTTACAATAATTTTCATATCTTTTCAAAAATTCTGATTTATCTACCTTTCAAGAATTTAAAGCTATACCTAAATTTTTAGCTCAGTTTTCTGCACCTCCTCCGATTGCTTCTAATCAATTACTTCCGGTATTACTATGTAAATCACTATAACTTTTATTGTATTTTTCCTCCATTTCTTTTTTGCTAATTTTTCTGTATCCTTCATGTACTAATTTCTCTGAAAACTTAGAATAAGGCTTTTTGTGACAAAAATTATTAACATTTTTTACTAAAGCATTCTTAGGACTAGTCTGCAAAGAAGTTTCACATCAAGTTTGATAAGCTTTTGCTCTTTCCTCTAAAGTATCATTTGTAGCTCCTATTAATCCTCAGAATTTATCATTTCCCTGAACAGCTGTTGCAGTTTGATATTCTTCAAGTTTTGTCATCAAGTCATCAATCTTATTTCCATTTCTTACCATTTGTCCCTTTACTGTTTGAACATTGTCTATACATCACTTATTAGCTTTTTCAATATCAGAAGAATAATCAGTCTTTTTGAAAGCTTTAGTACAATAGTCCTTTATTACTTTTCAATAATCGTTCTCTAAAGTATCACTTGAAACAGTAAAGATATCTTTGAAATTTCCCCTATTTTCTTCATAAATAGATTTTCATAGAGCTTCATCTTCTGTCTTGGCTAACTTAAAACCCTGTCACTCTAAATACTTACCTAAATTGGCTGGTTTTAAAAAAAATACGTAACCAGCCATTGCTCCACCTGCGGACAAGCAGGCGGAAACAATGCTCGCTAAAGAACTAGTTTTCATTTTTCTTTACATTAGGACCTTCCTTAGCACAAATACCTCTATATTCAGAATATTTCTTAAGATAATTTCCTTCATCAAAAAGAGTTAATTTGTCTCCCGCTTCACAATATTTTTTATAGTTTTCTACAAATTTCTCCTTTGTAATTTTCCACGTATCTGCCCTTAAATCAAAAGAAGTAACTCATTTGTCTGAACCCCCACCAATTGCCTCTAATCAATTACTTCCAGTATTTTTTTGTAATTGATCTACTTTAAGTGTTGTATATTGTGCATCAATATCTTCATCACTTAACCTTACATATCCATCATGTAACAATTTTTCACTAAAGTTTGAATAAGATTTCTTATGACAAAAACTATCTACATTCTTAACTAAATCATCTTTAGGTTGCGAATTCAAAGATTCTGTACATCACCTTTGATAAGCTTTTGCTCTTTCCTCTAAAGTATCATTTGTAGCTCCTATTAATCCTCAGAATTTATCATTTCCCTGAACGGCGGCGGCTGTTTTAAATTGCGCCTCCTCTGTCATCATGTCATCCACTTTAAGTTTATTTTTGATCATCTGACCTTTAACTGTCTTTACATTATCTACACATAACTTCTTAGCGTTCTCAATACCATTATTATCGTAATCAGCTTTTGGTATAGCTTCAGAACAATATTTTTTTATTCTTCTTCATTTTTCATCTCCCTCCTCATTAGGAAAAAGAGTCTTAAAATGTTCTTGATTTTCCTCATAAATTGATTGCCATAAAGCATCATTATCTGTGGATGCTAAAGTAAGTCCTTGTCACTTTAGATATTCTCCAAGATTCTTAGGTCTTAGAAAGATATATCCTACCACCGCTCCACCTGCAGACAGGCAGGCGGCAATGATACTAGTTATAGAGCTGGTCTTCATATTTTCTTATTTTTAAAATAACAATAAATAATAGCTATCCCCTAATTCACTTTAGTACATTCTTTTTCAAATTTTTTAAACTCTGTATCTCCCAAATATAACTCATCTTTCTGGGTATTACATTCTTCTTTATTAGCTTGAAACTTATCCTTACCTAATTTATCCTCATAAGTTAAAGCACAATAAGCTTTGAAATTCAAGAAATCATTACTTGTGGCTCCTTCAAAAGCTTTACTATAAATTTCTCTACATGCATCTTTCATTGTTTCAATCTTTCAAGTTTCTTTAGCTTTAGTTAGTTTAAGACTATCTCCATGTATTTTTCCTTCCTTTAACTTGCCTCACTTCTCTTTTCAAAAGTCTTCTTTACTTAAATCTAATAAAGACTGCTTAAATTTAGTTTCAATATTCAACTTAACTCCAAAATCATCTCCGTATACCAAATAACTAGCTAATACACTAAGTGATCCTATTAAACCTAAAAGTCCAAGAGACTTTAGGCTCACATTTATTTAAGACAGTACCTATTGAAATGGCTTGTTTTGATTTTTTCATGAATTTTTTTAGACATTTTTCTACACCACTTAAATAAATCATCTTTTGCAATATCTTCATTTTTTTGAGACTTAATAACCTCCAATTCCAAAATAGAATGTTTTGCTTCTTTAAATACCTTCCAATTTAGTTCTTCTTTTTTAGAAACCATGTCTTTATTTAGCAGTTTTCTATCTAAGACGTTCAATGAGCAATAATTTCGAAAATCTCTATATTCATCGGACTTTTTTTCAGTATAAATAGATGCATATATTTCTTTACACCCCTGCTTAAATAAAAGTTTTGATTTTTCTTCATCGCCTGCCTTCTTTTTTTCAAAAGCCTCCCTTAAAGTCTTACTCTTAATGTCTTCAGTTGATACCCTGAAAGTAGTTCATTTTGAGTCTCACTCGCCTGTATCCATAATTACTGCATCCGAAAAGGCTATACCTATAGAATTTTGTGAAACGTTTGGAAAAAGAAAATAAGTTCCTGCTAATACTGATCCAGTAATCACAACTGATATGGTGGGCTTTAAAAAACTATACACTTACTTCTTGGGGTTAATAGGTCTTGAACAAATACCCCTATACTCTGAATACTTACTTGGATAACCGTCTTTCTCGAATAACTTTTTAACATCTCCGCTTCCGCAATAACTTTTATATTGTTCTTCAAACTTTTTCCTTTCTATCTTTCAGTTTCCTTTCGTTATGCCTAAATTTGGAATTCAATTTTGAGGACCACCTCCAATTGCCTCTAATATATTACTTCCAGTATTTTCACGTAATTGTTCTACTTTAAGTTCGTCGTATTTTTTCTTTATCTCTTCATCATTGAGGCGAACATATCCATCATGAGTTAATTTGTCTTTGAAATTGGAATAAGGTTTTTTACGACAAAATGTATCTACATTACCTACTAAATCATCTTTAGGTTTTTCCTTTAAAGAAGAATCACATCATGTCTGATAAACATTAGCCCTATCATTTAAATCCTTGCCATCAACTCCAATTAATTTTCAAAAATTCTCATTTCCCTGAACAACGGCAGCTGTTTTGAATTGATCCACTTCCGTCATTAAGTCATTAACATTTTTCCCTTGTCTTATTAGCTGCCCTCTTACGGTACGTACATTATCAACACATCATTTAGTAGCTTTTTCAATATCAGAAGAATAATCAGTCTTTTTGAAAGCTTTAGTACAATAGTCCTTTATTACTTTTCACTGATCTGTCTCAGTAGAAGAAAAATCACTATTGAAATTATCTTTATTCTCATCATAAATGGACTTCCACAAATTATCTTCTGTGATTGAAGCTAACTTAAGACCTTGCCACTCTAAGTATTTCTCTAAACTCCTTGGCTTTAAAAATATATATCCCGCCATTGCTCCACCTGCAGACAGGCAGGCGGCAACAATGCTCGCTAAAGAACTAGTTTTCATGTTGCTCTAATTTTTAAAGGAGCATCTAGTAAAGTATTTAGAGTAATCTAACTCATAAATAGCTTTACTCCCTTCAGTATTACAATACTTTTCATAAGCGTCGGTAAATGCATCTTGATTTTTTCTCAATTCAAGTCCTCCCAAATCTCTAATTAATGTATTAGATTCATAATCCTTAAACTTATCTATTCCTAAAGATACATAACTATCTCTTAACTGCTCTCTAGTAAACTTAGTTCTTCCATCATATTTCAATCTTTCTTCTCCTGTTCTGAATTCCTTAGCAAAACAAAAAGCCTTAGTATTAATTAATCTTGCTGAAGAAGGCGCTTTAGTTAATGATTCTTCACATCATTCTCTGTATTTCTTAATAGGATCTGTTGCTTCTCTTTTTTCAGCAGAAATAATTCAACTACCTCATCTATCTCTTCATGAGCCTCTTGCCAATGTCTCAATATCTTTTTGATTAATATCAATTTTTCTCTCTCCTTGATACATTTCATTAACTTCTTTAGTGCTTAAAGGAGAACAACTAGGACAAAGAATATGTCTTATGAATAATGAGTCTGGCAATCTTCTTGTTTCATAACCTCTATTCTTAAAGATATCGGATTTAGTATTAATGTAATTTAATATCCTTAATTCTTCAACAGCTACAGGAATTAAATTACCAACCTCTAAATATTGATGTTGTATATATCTATCAACAAAAGGAAAATGTAAACCTCATAATGCTGCTTGTTCATATTGCCATACTTTATTAAAGTTTCAAGCTATACTAAAGTGATATCAATGTTCTTTATGTTTCTTCCATACAGTAAATCCTGTTGCTTTATCATTTAATTTCCTTACATCAGAAGTAAAGAACTCTATCTCTCCTTCTTTAGCTCACTTAGTAAATTCTTCCTTTAAATTCTTAATACTATCACTATTTCATACATCCGAAAATACATAATTCTTTCTTATTTCTGCTTCTTCATTACTATAACCAATAGTATCAAAGGAAGGTTCTTTTCCCTTGAAACTAGTGCTACTTTCTTTAAATCCTTTAGGAATTGGAGAGTCTTTGGTAGTAGAGAAATCTATTGATCAAAATGCTTCGCTCTTATTATCTTTATCCTTTAAATAAATAGCTCCACTACTAAATATATCTGCAATATCTACTATTAATTTAGCTGAATCTGTCTTTACTTGTTTTTCTTTAATAACAGTAGAAACACCAATAATATTTAAGAATTCATAATTACTTTTTCTTAGAAAAAGGGCTACTTTGTATTGCTCTTCCTCATCCATTAATTTATGATCCAGCCCTTCTCTTATTAATTGTCCTTTAACTGTCTTTATCTGATCTATACAGTACTTCGCTACTCTATCTAACTCTTCGTAATTATTACTCTTTAATTCATTGGAGCAATAGTTCCTTAGTTCCTTAGTTCCTTAAATGAAACAAAAAAACCTCTATTCTCTTCATAAATAGCTTTTCAAGTACTCTCATTATCGCTAACTAATTTGTATCCTTGTCACTGTAAATATTGAGCTATATTTTTAGGCTTTAATAATTCATAACTAGAATAAGAAACACCTGCTACTCCTAATAAAGTAGCGCTAAGAAAAGCAAAGGGCCTCACATCGTTATTTTATTACCCACCTACTAACCCAATAATCATGTCTGACTAAAATCTCCTTACCTTTTGCCTCTTTACATACTTTTTTTGCTACATCAGTATCAATAAAGTCCTTAAATTCTTTATAAAAATCCCTATGTCTAAATCTATATTCTTTTTGTAAATCTATTCAAATTGGATCTTCTGCTTTGTAATATACAATATTGCTATCGTTGTATTCTTTATGTACAAAATACATATTGCATGTATTTTCTTTTTCAAAATCAGATATTTCTTGTACTAATGGATTATTCTTCTTAATTTCTTCAACTCTTTTTCACGACTCTTTTAATTCTCCTATATCAGCACACCTAGCTCTAAATTTAGAATATCCCTCTGGATAGAAGCTTTCATCCCCTAGAGATCTCTTAGCTTCTCTTTCACAATATTCTCAATAAGCATTAGTAAATTTAATTACATCTTTCTTTAAATCAAGTCCATTACCATTTGAAGAAATATCTGCCAGTAATGTATTCCCCACATTATTAGCTAATTTACTAATCTGTAATTCTTCATACCTTACACTTAATTGATCTTTATCTAATCTCTTGAATCCTTCATGTGCTAATTTTTCAGATGCTGTTTTGTAAGGTTTAGGTATACAAAAAGTCTTTACGTTAGTAATTAAATTAGGATTAGGTTTCCTACTTAAATTACTTTCACATCATTCTTTGTACTTAGCTACACTATCAACTATCTCTAAGAACTCTTTATTACTTGATCGTAATACAAGTGCTAACTTGTATTCCTGTTCTGTCTTAATTAACTTATTACTAATACCTTCTCTAATTAATTGACCCTTTACTGTTCTTACTTCATCAACACAATACTTAATAACTCTATCTAATTCACTTAATTCAAACTTACCTAATGCTTTACTACAATAACTCTTTAACTCTTGTACTTCTTTAAATTCTCCACCATATTCTTCATATACAGCATCCCATACTAAATCATCTTTAATAAGACTATATCCCTTTCACTCTAAATACTGTCCTATATTCTTAGGTCTTAATACTTCATAACTTGCATATGCTCCAGCTGTTATTCCAAATAATAAAGAGATTCCTATTAATGATCCTCCCATTATTAACTAAATTTTATTATTTACTAATAAAAGTCTCAATCACTTAATTAATAATGACACCTTTAGTTAAAGCTGGAGTAATAGGAGGTATTTTAACTTCTTTAGCTGGAGCAGGCTATGCAAGTACTTACTTATTCCCTTCTCCAACAAAAAAAGTAAGTGATCTTATTACTAGACAAGACCTTTACATGTTACTAAAGACTGGAAATAATGAAGATACTACGCATTGAACAAAAGCTTGAGAAGCTTACAAAAAGGACAATAATGGAAACGAAAATGATATTTTTGGGTTGGAGGGTTGGAAGTCAGATGGTTCTGTAGATGTAACTGCTAAATTAAAGGAAAAATGTGGTATTTTAAAGGGCTCTCTTGTTTATGACACTGATGATAGCCAATACAAAAACATAACTAAATATTGTGGTAGAGCAATAACAGTTGAAGACGAAGCTAAAAAAGATTCCACATTAACAATTATTAATACAGAAACTAGTGGAACTGCTGGTGATTGAGATAATAAACATACAAATAGGAGTAATCTAAAAGCGTACATTGAAAAATTAGGAATGACATTTTCCGGAATAAACGCAAACCAAATTAAAGAAGGTTGCAAAGTTGCCAAAACTAAAGATAAAGTAACAAACAAAGATCAATACAGTGGAATTTATGAAGCATACAAAAAAGTATGTACTAAGTAAATAATGTCATTACCAATTAAAGCTGGAATAGGTGTTCTTACAGCAGGTTCTATTGCTGGTGCAAGTTATGCAGGTGTTTCTTATTTTTCAAAAGAAGATAAACAAGAAATAAATAATACACAGCAAGGAACAGCAATAAATACATTAATAAAGGAAGAATACAAATTTAAACTATTAGACACTACTGAAGGAGCCGGCAATAAAGACGAATCTCATTGAACTACAAATTGAGAAACTTACAAAACCGATAATACTAGAGCAAACACAAACGTTTTAAATTTAAAGGGATGAGATAAATCCAATCCAGGAGATTCCGCAGAAGCACTTAAAGCAAAATGTAAAGAATTAGCAACTGAAAAAGTTTCCGATAAGTCTAAAGATCTTTATCAAAATGTAACTAAATATTGTGCTAGAGGAGTTACTGTTGAGGAAGAAGCAACAAAAAAAGGTAGAATCATCCTAAAAGTTGAAGCTTCAAGTAAAGATGAAAGTATTTGGCAATCAAGACATTCGAAAGCAACAGATCTAAAAAATAGTCTAGATTTGTTAGGAATAACTGAAAGTGACTTAACTGCAGAAAAAATCAGAACCGGATGTGGAACTGCTAAGGCAAAAAACAAAAAAGAAGAGTCCAGCAAATATCAAGAAATCTACGATGCTTATGTCAAAGTATGCACTAAACAAGACGACGATCCTTCCAGTTAATACATGGCTTCACCTGCAAAAATTGGAGCATTTGCTTTAGTTGGTTCTTGTGCTACTGCTGGGTGTGCTGGAGGAATTTATTTAACTAGTGGAACACCAATTAAAGATTTAATTAATGAAGAATACGAATACATATTATTAGACACAACTGCGGGTTCTGGTAATAAAGATGAAACTAAATGAGGGGAAGTATGAAATAGTTACAAAACAAACAGTAATGATATATTTAAATTAACGGGTTGAGATGCAAGCAAAACAGATTTGAATTTGAAAGAAGAACTTAAGAAAAGATGTAATGAATTATCAGGTTCAAAAGTTTCAAATAAAGAAAGCGACCTGTACAAACATGTAACAAAGTATTGTAGTAGAGGAGTTACTTTTGAAGAACAAGCAAAAAAAGATAGACTAAATGTATTAGATACTAGCGGCGCAACTCATGCAACTATATGAAGCAATAGACATAGAGACAAAACATCAATAAATGCTCACTTAACAAAATTAGGAATAACAAGTAATAATTCAGACGGTAGCAATATCAAAACTGGTTGTAATACTGCTAAAGCCAAAAATAAACAAGTTGAAGATTATTCAAATGTCTATGCATCTTTCAAGGAAGTATGCATTAAGAAAGCAGGAGATCCAAATTAACAATGTCTTTACCAGTTAAATTAGGAGTAGGAGCTCTTACTTTAGGTTCTGCTGTTGGAGCAGGATATGCAGGTATTTCTTATTTCTCAAAAGAAGATAAGAAAGAAGAATTAAATAATACGTTACAGCAAGGTACAGCAATAAGTAAATTAATAAGCGATAGATTTGATTACGTATTACTAAATACCACCGAAGGAGACAACAATCCAGATAAGAAACATTGAGATACTATTTGAACTAATTACCAAAGAGATAACGGTACTGGTACAGATGTTTTTGAATTAGATGGGTGATCTAATAGAGGGAGTAATAATTTAACTGAAGCACTTAAGACTAAATGTAAATCTTTATCAACAAGTACTGAAGAATCACTTTATGACAATGTAACTAAATACTGTTCTAGGGGAGTAACCTTTGAAGAACAAGCAAAAAAGGATGAATCAACAATTCTAGAAACTGTCAAGGCAACTCATGCCAAAATTTGAGCTCAAAGACATGAAGCTAAAGGCTCAACAGATGCACATCTAAAAAATTTAGAAATAACAAGTAATAATCCAAATGGAGATGATATCAAAACAGGTTGTGGTAAAGCGAAAGAAAAGAACAAACAAATAGATAACTATGAAAATATTTATGCTTCCTACAAACTAATATGCACAAAACAACCAACAGATACAGAAGCTTAGCATATGTTGCCATCATTAAAACTTGGAATAGGAGTAGCTACAATTGGTACTATAGCAGGTGCTGGCTATGCGGGAAGTACATATTTTCTAAATAATGACCAAAACAATATCGATAACAATAAAGACACAGATAAAGAAGAAGATAACCCTATCACAACAACATCAATAAGAACTAAGATAGAGAGTGAATTTCAATACATATTATTGAAGACAGAAGGCCAAACAGACGATTCATATTGACAAGAAAATTGAAAAAATTACAAAACAGAAAATACTAACAATGATACTGGTAAAGATATCTTTAAATTAGAGGGCTGAGTTAAAGGCGGTTCAAAAGATTTAGTAGAGCAACTTAAGAGTAAATGTTTAGAACTTTCAGGTGCAAACCTTTCTGGTGAAAATGATCCTACTTATTCAAACGTAACCAAATATTGTAGTAGAGGAGTAACTGTTAAAGAAGATGCTGAAAAGAAAGGCAAAACAATATTAGTTACTGATCCTAACGGAAGTCACAAAAATATTTGAAATACCAGAAACACAAACAAAGACTCATTGAAAGATAGTTTAGATAAATTAAATATTAAAGGGACTGATTTAAATGCAGACAAAATTAGAGAAGGTTGTGCCACAGCTAAATCACAAAATAAACAAGCACAAGAATACCAAAAAATATATGACGCCTATGTAAAAGTATGTACTAAACAGGACGGAGATACTGAGTAATTATGACATTACCTGTTAAAGCTGGTTTAGGAGTTCTTGCTGCAGGTTCAGTTGCTGGGCTTGGATATGCAGGAAATGCATACTTCATGAATAAAGAAGAAACAACACCAAAGGCAGAAGAATCAAGCGATACTGAACAGCAAGGTACAGCAATAAGTGAATTAATAACTAAAGAATACAAATACATATTATTAAACACTTCAGCAAATGATGACAATACAGATAATGAACATTGAAAAGCAAATTGAGAGAAATACAAAAGTGCAAATTCCCAAAAAGAAACAGGAAAAGATACCTTTAAATTAACTAGTTGAACTAAAGGAAAACAAGAAGACTTAACTGCGGAATTAAAGGCCAAATGTAGTTCTTTATCAGGCTCTCTTGTTAATGGTCGTGATAATGATGACTATCGTAATGTAGCAAATTATTGTGGAAGAAGTGTTACAGTATATGATGAGGCTAAGAAAAATAATTTAGAGATCATTGATACTGAGAAAAGTGTAATTGATGCAACGTGAAGTAAGAAGAACACTAACAAAGAAAAATTAAGAACACACTTAGAGAAACTTGAAATAACTTATGACAATATAGATGAAACCAAAATTAAAGATGGTTGCAAAAAATCACAAACTAAAGACAAACAATTAACTGATTACCAAGCATATTACACAGCCTACACAAAAGTATGTACCAAACAACCAGAAGACGAACAGACTTAATTTATGACACCTCTACTAAAGATTGGAACAGGTGTACTTACTATTGGTACTATAGCTGGTGCTGGCTATGCAGGAAGTACATACTTCATGAATAAAGAAGAAACAGCACAAAAGCCTCAAGAATCAAAACCAACCATAAGACAATTAATTGAAAAAGATTTTGATTACATACTATTAAATACAGAAGCAACAGGCATTGATGATAGTGCTCACTGAAAAACAAATTGAGAAAATTACAAAAGAGATAACAATGATGTTCTTCAATTAGAGGGTTGAACTACAAAAAGGGCAGATGCAGATTTAACTCCTGCGCTTAAAGCAAGATGTAAAACATTATCAACCAACAATGACGATAATATTCTTTCAAATGTAACAAAATATTGTGGAAGAGCAGTAACTATAGCTGATGAGGCACAAAAAGAAAAACTTACAATAATTTCAACTGGAGATGCCACTGCTGATAGCACTACTTGACAATCCAAAATAAGTAAGAAACAACAATTAAAGACCTATCTAGATAAATTAAGTATTACAGACGACAATTTAAATGCAGCAACACTGAAACAAAAATGTAGTGATCTAAAGGGGAAGAAAAAACAAGAAGATGATTACTCCAATTTCTATGAAGCTTACAAAAATTTATGTACTAAGTTAGAGGGATAAAAGTAGTTAATGACAATAACTACTAAAGTCGGAACAAGTGCTATTATTGCAAGTTCACTTGCTGGACTTGGAGCTATAGGAGGTAGACAATTAAGGCAGGAGGAGTTAAGTACTAAACAACAAAAAACAAAAATAATTGATTTAATAACTGAAAGATACGATTACATAATATTAGATGATACTAATGAATCTAACAAGTATTGAGATGAAAATTGAAATGCTTACCAAGGAGATAACACCGGACAAGGGAAAGATATTTTTGACTTAGACGGCTGAACTCCAACAGACACTCCAGGTCTAAGGAAAAAACTTAAAGCTAAGTGTTCATTATTGGCAGATACATTTATTTTGAAAAGTGACAGTCAGACTTATGAAAATTTTGCTAAATATTGTGCAAGAAGTGTAACAATAGCAGATCAAGCTAAAAAAGAAAATTTAAGAATTGTGAATGTTGACAGTGACTGAAACATTTGAACAAGTAGAGATGGAGCAAGAAGAACTCTACGAGCAGAAATAGAGAAGCTAAAGACAAATACACATGGCCTTAGTGGTGCATATGAAATTAGAGGCCGTTGCAAAAATATTATTTCAACAAATAAGAAAAATACTGAATATGAAGATATCTTTAATGCTTACAAAAAGATATGCATTAAACAGCCTAACGAGCGTTAATAATTTATGTCATTGCCCACTAAATTAGGAATTGGTACTCTTGCATTAGGTTCTGCTGTTGGAGCAGGATATACAGGTATTTCTTATTTCTCAAAAGAAGATAAGAAAGAAGAATTAAATAATACGTTACAGCAAGGTACAGCAATAAGTAAGATAATTGAAGAAGATTATGAATATATATTACTAGACACTAAAAAAGGAACAAGCAATAATGACAAAGCATATTGAAATACTAATTGAAATAATTACAAAACTGATAGCTTAAGGTTAGAGAAAGATATTTTTAGTTTAGATAATTGAACTAAGACAAGCACGCCAGATTTAACGGAAGCACTTAAAGAGAAATGCGAGACTTTATCAAGAACCAAAATTCCTAGTAATAAAGATCCTCTTTATGGAAAAGTAACCAAATATTGTGGAAGAGGTGTAACTTTCGAAGAGCAGGCCAAGAAAGATAGATTAACAATTTTAGATACCGCAGACTCTAATAGTGGTTCAACAGTTTGAGCCGCTAAACACACAAATAGAGCACAGATAAGGGATAGTTTAACTAAATTATCAATAGAAAACGAACCTTCCAGTGCTGACATAATCAGAAAAGGATGTGAAACTGCTAAGTCCAAAAATAAACAAGTACCTGATTATCCAAATGTTTATGCTGCTTACAAGGCTGTTTGCACACAATAGTAAACAATGTCGCTACCTGTTAAAGCTGGAGTAGCTGTCCTTACAATAGGTTCAGTATCAACAGCCGGATATTTCGGAGGTACTTATTTATTTGGAGGAACTCCTATTTATGAACTAATAAGGAAAGAATATGAATACATATTATTGAAAACAGATAACAATGAAGATGACACAAAATGAGATGCCAATTGAGAAAGTTACAAGCAAGCTAATTTAAACCAAGATAAAGATACTTTTGGTTTAAATGGATGAGTAAAGGACGGTTCACAAAAACTGATAGATCAACTTAAAAGGAAATGCAAAGTCCTTGCTACCACAAAAATAAGTAATAGAAAAGATACTCTTTATTCACAAGTAACAAGTAACTGTGCCAGAAGTGTAACAATAGCGGATGAAACTAAAGAATTAAGAATTGTAAATACTAAAGAAGGGGACAATACAGATGAAGGCATATGGACAAACAGAAATAGAGATTCAAGTACTTTGCAAAATGAACTAGGTAAATTGGGTATTCAAATGCAAGGCATAGATGCTTCAAAAATTAAGAAAGGATGTAGGGATATTACAACAAAAAGTAAAAAAGATAATGGATACAAAGAAGCTCTAGAAGCATACAGGCGGGTGTGCATTAAAAAAACTGAAGAAAATTAGTTTCTTATGACATTAACTACTAAAGTTGGGGGTGGTGCACTTATTGCAAGTTCACTTGCAGGACTTGGTGTCGCAGGAGGTAGACAATTAAGGCAGGAAGATCCAAGTACTACACAACAAAAAACAAAAATAAGTACTTTAATAGCAGACAGATACGATTACATACTATTAAATGCTACCTCATCTAACGAAGATATTAAAGATTGAGAAACAAATTGAAACACTTACCAAAGAGATAACGCCGGACAAGGGAAAGATATTTTTGACTTAGACGGCTGAACTCCGACAGAAACAAAAGATCTAAAAGACAAACTTAAGAAGAAGTGTTCATTATTAGCAAACACATCTATTTCAAAAAATGATAATAAGACCTATGAAAATGTTACTAAGTATTGTGCAAGGAGCGTAACAATAGCGGACCAAGCAAAAAAAGAAAAATTAAGAATTCTAAGTGTTGAAAATAATAGTGGAGATGACTTTACTATTTTTGGAAGAAGAGCTGATGCAAACGGTGCTTTAAATGAAGAATTGAAGGCACTAAAAGTAAATGGAAACCATTTTAGAGCAGCGTACAAAATTAGAGATGCTTGCAAGACTATTGTTGCAACAAACAAAAAGAATGATGAATATGAAGATATCTTTAAGGCTTACAAAAAGGTATGTGCTAGACAACCTAGAGAATAATAAATAATGACACTGCCTACAAAGATTGGGCTTGGAGCTTTAACTGTTGGTACTATATCAGGAATAAGCTATGCTGGAAGTACATACTTCGTGAATAATGAATCAAAAGAAAAAAAGGATGAACAACAAGGAACAACAATAAAGGCTTTAATAGATAAAGAATACAAACATATATTACTAAGTACAGTTGCTGGAGATAGTAATACAGATAAAGAACATTGAAAAACTGCATGAGCTACTTATCAAAGTCAAAATAGTACAAATGAGGATATCTTTAAGTTAGATGGCTGAGCAACAAGAAATAATAATGATTTCACTGAAAAACTTAAAGCAAAATGTGGAGAATTAATAGACACAACTGTTCCAGATCATAATGACACTAATTATCAAAATGTAACCAAATACTGTGCAAGGAATGTAACAATAAAGGATCAAGCAGGAAAAGAACAACTTAAGGTAATAGATACAAAAGGCAATGACAGTTTATGAACTGAAAAAGTTCAAAATAAAGCAAACCTAACCACACACTTTAATAATCTTGAAATAAGAGCTTCTTCAGGAAGCGAAATTACAGCTAGCGATATCAAAGGGGGCTGTGAAAAAGCTGTAACTAGAAATACATCACAAGATAACTACGATAATGCTTACAATTCATACAAAGAAGTTTGTGCAAATAAAGGATAATGTCTCCAATAGCTAAAGTAGGAATAGGTGTAACTTCCCTAGGAACTTTAGCAACTACTGGATACTTTGGTATTTCTTATTTACAGCAAGATACAGCAATAAACAAATTAATAAAGGAAAAATTTGAATACGTGCTTTTAAATACATCACAAGATTCAGGAAATAGCGATAATAAACATTGAAATACTAAATGGACAAAATACAATAATGACAATGCTACTGCAACAACCGGAAAAGACTTCTTGCAGTTAAATGGATGGACTGCAAATAATCAAATAGATTTAACTTCAGAATTAAAGAAAAAATGTGAAGCTTTAGCAAAATCAAATGAACCTGTAGCTTCTCTTTATGAAAAAATAACTAAATACTGTGCAAGAGGAGTAACTTTCGAAGAACAAGCAAGGAAAGATAAATTATCAATCTTAATTACAGATGCCCAAGGAAAAGATGCATCAATTTGAACATCAAGATTTACAAACAAAAATACACTAACAGACCAACTAAGCAAATTAACAATAACTGACACAAGTACTGCCGACAAAATTAGAGAAGGTTGCGAGACTGCAAAATCCAAAAATAAACAAGTACCTGATTATTCGGCAGTTTACGAAGCATACAAAAAAGTATGTACTAAACAAGCTGGAGAATAATCAATTATGCCATCTCTAGCAAAAATAGGTGTGGTAGTCCTATCTATTGGTTCTTGTACAGCTGCTGGCTGTATAGGAAGTATTTATTTAAGTGGAACACCAATTAAAGATTTAATTAATGAAGAATATGAATACATACTATTAGATACTACAGGAGATAAAGACAGTACAAGTTGAGATGCCAACTGAACAAGTTACAAAAAAGACAATACAGATAAGGATTCCAATAAAGATACTTTTAAATTAGAGGGCTGAACAAAAGGTAGTCAAGCAAATTTAGTAAACAAACTTAAATCTAAGTGTCAGCAACTAGCTGCTTCAAAAGTTTCCAATAAACAAGATAGTCTTTACTCTAAAGTAACTAGTTATTGTGCAAGAAGAGTTACAGTTGCGGATGAGATTGAAAAATTGAAACTAAGTACAAAGATTTTAGATACTTCAGAAAGAAATGGCCAAAACGAAGGAATTTGAGACAATAGAGTGTCAGGAAAAGCAACTTTACAAAGTGAATTGAAAACATTAAATATTGACTTTAATAGCGCAAATAAATCCACAATGAAAACAAAATGTAATGAAGCAAAAACAAAAAAGAAAGGTGAAAAAGGTTATCAAGATACACTTAATGCTTACAAAAGAGTGTGCATTAAGCAATCTGACGAATAGTAGATAATGACATTAACTACTAAAGTTGGAAGTGGTGCACTAATTGCAAGTTCACTTGCCGGACTTGGTGCCGCAGGAGGTAGACAATTAAGACAGGAAGAGCCAAGTACTACACAACAAAAAACAAAAATAATTAATTTAATAACAAATAGATACGATTACATAATATTAGATGATACTGATGCATCTAATCAGTATTGAGGTGAAAATTGAAATGCTTACAGAACAGCTGGAGATAATATCTTTCAATTAACCGGTTGAAAGGCAGGTGACTCAAGCTTAGATTTAACTACAGAACTTAAATCCAAGTGTGCAACATTAGCAAACAAATCTATTTTGGAAAATGACAACACTTCTTATGATAATTTTGCTAAGTATTGTACAAGGGGAGTAACAATAAAGGAAAAAGTAGCTAAATTAGGGCTGAGAATTGTAAGTGTTACAGCTAGCGGTAATGATCCGGATTGAAGTATTTGGGACAAAAGATCTAGAGGAGCTTTAAATAAAGAGTTAAAGGCTCTAAAAGTAAACACAAATTTTCTTGGTAACGCATACAAAATTAGAGATGCTTGTAGAGATATTATTACAACAAACAAAAAGGAGGATGGATATGAAGATATCCTTAAAGCTTATGAGAGAGTATGTGCTAAACAAAAAGGGGAGCCATAATCATTAATGACATTACCTGTAAAGGTTGGGGGAGGCGCCTTAACCTTTGCTACTATATCAGGTTTAAGTGGTGTAGGGAGTGCATATATGAGTGACAAGAAAGTAGTAAATAATACACAGCAAGGAACAGCAATAAGCAAGATAATTGAAGATAAATTTGATTACATACTACTAAGTACAAAAGATGATGAAGATAGTTCCTATTGAAATGCCAATTGAGGTAGCTACAAAAGAGATAACAAAGACAAAGATCCAAAAGAAGATGCATTTAAATTAAAGGGTTGAATTGAAGGAGATAAAGAATCTTTAAATTTAGTTGATCAACTTAAGAAAAAATGTTCTGAGCTATCAGATTCAATTGTTTACGATGGTGGAAAAGCACTTTATGATAATTTAACTAAATATTGTGCAAGAAGTATAACTATAAAGGATCAAGCAGAGAAAGAAAAATTAAAACTTTTAAGTGTTGAGGGTACTACTGGAGGGGGAGATTGAGATGCTTGAACAAGAAAGTCTGGCACAAGAAATAGTTTATTGGTAGATCTAGAAACTTTGGGAGTAGTACAAAAAGACAATGCATACAAAATTATAGAACGTTGCAAAGCTGTTATTACGATTGATAAAAAAGATCCTAATTATTCAAATATCTTTAAAGCTTATGAAAAAGTGTGCACTAGATAATGACATTAACTACTAAATTAGGTGCAAGTTTGCTTGCTACAAGCTCAATAGCAGGGCTTGGATATGCAGGAAGTAAATATTTTGAAAAAGATACAAAAAAAGTAAATACTGTACAACAAGTTACAACAATAAATGATTTAATAACTGAAAGATATGATTACATACTATTAAATACTTCAGATGATGGTGGCGATCAAGATAAATGAAGTGAAAAATGAGAAAGTTACAAAAGAGCTAAAGATAATGTCTTTAACTTAAATGGTTGAGACGCAAACAATGCAAGATTAGATTTAACTAACCCGCTTAAAAAGAAATGCGAAGATCTTGCAAAAGAGGACAGCGCTAAAGTTTCCTATGAAAATGTTACTAAGTATTGTGCAAGAGGAGTAACACTCGAAGAACAAGCCAAAAAAGATACATCAGAAGTTTTGAACACTAGCAATTCAGACCATGCAAGTGTGTGAACAAAAAGGCATGGCGAAAAAGGACAAATAGACGCTGAACTAAAAAAATTAGGAATGACAGGAGATCTTGCAAATGGGGACGCAATTAAAAGCGGTTGCAATAATGCCAAGTCTTGAAATAAACAAGTAAATGATTATCCAAATGTTTACAAAGCATACAAAAGGGTATGCACTAGACAAACAAACGACCCTAAATAAATAATGACGCTACCTGTAAAGATTGGAGTTGGAGCTTTAACTGTTGGTACTATATCAGGAGTAAGCTATGCTGGTAGTGCATATCTTATGAATAGTAAAGAAAAAGCAAGCGATATTAAACAACAATTAACAACAATAGATGAATTAATAAAAGATAAATTTGAATACGTACTATTAAGTACATCACAAGATACAGGAAATACTGATAACAATTTTTGAAAAACTAATTGAGAAAAATACAATAGTGAAAATTCTGCAAGCGAAACCGGAAAAGATCCACTTCAATTAGCAGGTTGAACAAAAAACAATAAGACAGATTTAACATCAGAACTAAAGAAAAAGTGTAGTACATTATCAACTTTAAATGTTCCAAAAGAAGGAAACGCTACTTATTTAAATGTAATTAAGTATTGTAGTAGAGGTGTAACATTAGCAGAACAAGCCAAAAAAGATGGTCTAACAGTTTTAGATACCAGTTCTACAAATAAAGATTCTGCCATTTGAACAAAGAAACACAGCGAAAAACAAACTTTACAAGATAGCCTAAATAAGTTAGAGATAACTAATTCTGATACAGGAGACAAGATTAAAGAAGGTTGTGCAACTGCCCAATCCAAAAATAAACAAGTAACTAATTATCCAGCAATTTACGAAGCATACAAATTAGTCTGCACAAAACAAACAAGTGAATAGTAGATAATGACATTAGCTACCAAAATAGGCGCAGGTATATTGGCTACAGGTTCAGTAGCAGGACTTGGATATGCAGGAAGCGCATACTTTAAAGATGACAAAAAAGAAATAAACAACACACAAAAAGGAACAGCAATAAGTAAGATTATTGAAGATCAATTTGATTACATACTACTAAATACATCTGTCAACAATGACAGTGCGCAATGAAGCTCTAATTGAGCAAAATACAAAAAAGAGAATACTACTAGTAAAGATATTTTTGAACTAGAAAATTGAACTGTAAATAGCCCAACCGATTTAATTCCAGCACTTAAAACAAAATGTGCATCATTAGCAAACACAAATGCTGTAGACAAAGCTGATGCTAATTACCTAAATGTAACTAAATATTGTGCAAGGGAAGTAACGATAGCAGATCAAATTGAAAAATCAGATTTAAAGACAAAGATTCTTGATACTAAAGAGGGTGATACAGAGCATAAAGCTATTTGAGGCAAAAGAGTTTCAGAAAAAACAACATTTAAAGACCACTTCACAAATTTAAATATTTCTTTTGATGACGCAGATATAGCTAAAGTTAAAGCTGGATGTAAAGGAGCTACTTCAAAACCCAAAACAGGAGAAAAATACAAAGAAACCTTGGAAGCCTACAAAGCTGTATGTGTTAAACAAAAAGACGAGTAATAATAAATCATGTCTTTACCTGTTAAAGTTGGAATAGCTACTCTTACGGCAGGTTCGATTGCTGGAGCAGGATATGCTGGTATTGCTTATTTTGGAAAAAATAAACAACAAGGAACAACAATAAGTGATATAGTACAAACAAAATATGAATACATCTTATTAAATACCAAAGACAATACAGATAATACACATTGAAGTATTAACTGAAGTAACTACAAAAAAGATAACGCAAAGAAGGAAGCTAATAAAAATACATTTAAATTAAAGGGTTGAGTTAAAGACAGTACACAAGATTTAGATTTAACTAACGAACTTAAGAAAAAATGTGAAGAATTATCAAAAACCACTGTTTATGACAAAGGAGTTGCTCTTTATGCAGATGTAACTAAATACTGTGGTAGAGGTGTAACTGTAGAGGATGCTGCAAAAAAAGCCGGTGCAGAGATATTAGATACTGTAACTAGAGATAATAATAAGGATTCAAAAATTTGAACATCTAGACATACAAACAAAACCACTTTACAAGATAGTTTAACTAAGTTAGGAATACCAGATGCAGGGGATGCAGACAAAATCAAAAAAGGATGCGAAGATATCAAAACCAAAAATAAACAAGCTGACGATTATCAAGCGGTTTACAATGCCTATATTGCTATTTGTACAAAACAAGAAGGAGACATTCGTTAATACATGTCATTGCTTATTAAAGCTGGAATAGTTACACTTACAATAGGTTCAGTATCAACAGCTGGTTATTTTGGAGGTACATATTTATTTGGAAGAACCCCCATTAAAGATTTAATAAATAAAGAATACCAATACATACTACTTGATACTACAGGAAATAATGATAGTAGTTATTGGGATGCTAATTGAAAAACCTACCAAGATACCAATACCTCAAAAGATTCAGATGATTTAGGATTAGAGGGTTGAATTAAAGGACAGAAAAAAGATTTGAAAGATAAGCTTAAATTAAAGTGCAAAGAATTATCAGGTACATCTGTTTATGGAAATGAAAATTTAACCTACAAACATGTAACTAAATATTGTGCAAGATATGTAAATGTAAAGGATCAAGCCAAAAAAGAAGGATTAACAATAATAGATGATAGCAACGCTGGAGAATCTTGAAATAAGAGAGAACAAAATAAATCAAATTTAACAAATCACTTTACTAATTTAGGAATAAGGCCTTCTGCGGGAGGTGACATTAAAGCTAACGATATCAAAACTGGTTGTGGAAGTATAGCAACTAAGAATAAGTCTGAAAATAACTATCAAACTATTTACGATTCCTACAAAGAAGTTTGCGTGAAGAAAAGTAACGATTAATGACATTACCAGCAAAAGTAGGTATAGGAGTAGCTACTTTAAGTTCTATTTCTGCAGTTAGTTATGTGGGTAAATCATATTTTTCAAATAGTAATTATGATAGTAGTAAAGTTATTGATGAACAACCCCAAAAAATAGCAACATCTAAATTAATCGAAGAGAAATTCGAATACATATTATTAGACTCAAAAACAGAAGGTGTAAATGCAGATGATAAACATTGAACTGAAATTTGAACAGCCTACAAAAGAGATAATGCTAACAACGATGTTGATCCTCTTAATTTAAAGGGATGAAATAAATCAAAACCTAGCGATCTAACAGCAGAACTTAAAAAGAAATGTTCAGATTTATCTAAAGAACAAATACTTAAAGATAACAAAACACATTATCAAAAAGTAACCAAATATTGCGCCAGAAACGTAACAATAGCAGACCATATTAAAAAAGATAAACTAACAGCCATTGACACAAGTAATGCAGAGGGGCTTTGGAAAACAAGAGAATCTGGTAAATCAGCTATCGAAAAATATTTCACAACTTTAGAAATTACTCCTACATCCGAAAATAATGTTACTGCTGAAAATATAAAAAATGGTTGCAAAACAACCATAGAAAAAAGCAAAAAAGAATCAAATTACGATGCTATTTACAGTGCCTATAAAGAAGTATGCGTAAAAAAGAATGGAGAACAATAAATAAGATTTAAATGAATACCAAGCCTTTATTAATTAAATCTGCAATAGGACTTGCAGGAGCTGGTGGAATTGGTTTTACCGCACACCAAGGTTATCAAGCATTCCAATCAAAATATGTAAGAGAAGAGAAGAATAAAGTAAAGAGCCAACTTGAAAGTAAAGGATACATACCTCTTACCAAAGGAAGCACACACTTTACAGCGATACTAAGTAGTTACACAACTATTTCAAAAGCCAAAGCAGCTTTAAAATTTGGTACATTTACCGGAGAAGGAGATACAAGGGACCCTAAGGATATCTTATGAGAACATTGCCAAAATGCATTCAATGATGATGTATCAGATGACTTATTTAACAAAACTAGAAAATGATGTGTTGAACCAATATCCGTTTCCTCTATATTAACTAAACAAGGACATACAAAATTAGATACATCTAGTCAAGATGTTGGAATTAAAGGAAAATGAGATGCAAAAATAACAAAACATAGAAAACAAGACAGTACTCAAAAAATTGCTACTTTAGACGTTGGTACAGGTGTAACTGAAATCACTGACGAACACAGAAATCGCATTAAACAAAAATGTAATGAAATTGGAGAAGTAAAGAGTCATGATGACAAATATGAAGATAATCTAGGTATTTTTAAAATTTGATGTATAGATAATTAAATACAAAAATTACTTAAATAAGTAATCCTCTTTATTCAGAAATAAAAGTTAAATAAATTTAAATGGCTAATCTTAAGACAGCAGGAATTATTGGAGCAGGAGTAAGTGGTGTTAGTGTCGCTTCTGGATTAGGCGCTCATTATTTCTTATCTTCACCTACCATTGAACAATTACTAGATAAGAAATACATAATTTTAGATATTAGTGATACTACCGACACTGCAAAACACTGAAATAAAGCTTGAGATAAATACAAACAAGAGAATCAATCTGCAGGCGCTGGAAAAGATTCATGAAAGTTATCTGATTGAAATGGGCATAGTTCAGCAAGCGCAATTTCAACTCAATTCAGAAGCAAATGTGGGGAATATAGAACATCAAAAGCTTCAGACACAAATGATCCTACCTACAAGCAATTTGTTTCGTTCTGTACCAGAGTAACCAATATTGAAGATCAATTAAAAAATGATGGATTAACTCCTTTAAACAATACAGGAAATGATGCAAAATGAACAGCTAATGTTAAGAAGACAGCGGAATTAAAACAATTAGGAATTGATACTAGCGCAAGTACTTCAATCAACG
This sequence comes from Candidatus Mycoplasma haematobovis, assembly GCF_001645765.1. Classification (GTDB taxonomy): domain Bacteria; phylum Bacillota_I; class Bacilli_A; order Mycoplasmatales; family Mycoplasmoidaceae; genus Eperythrozoon_B; species Eperythrozoon_B haematobovis. The sequence continues at coordinate 181,278 of NZ_LWUJ01000010.1, forward strand.
AACAAACTCTTAAAGAAAAATGTGCATCAGTAAAAACTAAAGACAAAGATGCAACAGATTTCGATACTGTTTATGATGCTTACAAAGAAGTTTGTGTTTAATTAAGCGCTTTTTGGAACAATACAATCACCTTTAACAATTAAATAGTTAATCCATCACTAATATAGTCATATAGTTTTTCTTTCTTATAATTCTCAACACTATTAGTAAAGTTTAATGCATCTTCTTTAATCCTATGCCCCTCAGAAATTAATCTATATGCTACTTTCTTAGGTATGTAACAAAAATCTAATACGTCTTTAAGTCAAGGCTTTACTTGATTACTAATACATCAATCCTTTAATTTATGTTCATCAAAAACACTATTCTCAATTCTTTCTTTTTATTCTTTAAGTACTAACTAAAATAACTCTGTAGCATTCTGATATTCTTAGTTTTGTTTCTTTAACTCCATACAATTACCTTTAACTATGAAATAATTAGTAGTTGTAGCACCATCACTAACATAATCAAACATCTTCTCTTTTGTGCAATCCTGATTAGAATCTGTGGAATCTACAGGATAGTTATTCTTAACTCTATATCCCTCTGTTATCAATCTGTAAGCAACCTTCTTAGGAATGTAGCAAAGCTCAAGTACGTCCTTAAAGTCCTTAACCCAAGGCTTTGCTTGATTACTAATGCACCATTGCTTCAATTGCTCATATCCTGCATGACTACTTCCAAACTTCTTAGTGATCTTATCTCTATTCTCTTTTACTATTAATTCAAATAATTCCTTTTGATTAACATTATCATCCATTATTTTTTTAAACCCTAATTGATAAGGAGAGGGTCTAGTCTTAGACATCCACACTCCTATATTACTAGCAGAAAAACATAAAGTTCCACCCGCAAAAGACGCAAGAATAAGATTATGTCCTCTTAATATCATTATTTACTCTTCTTAGCTCTTACAGCATCACAATAAGCAATTAATGTACTAAATGCTTTATCTATATCTTTTGCCTCTATTAAATTCCATATATTCTCATATACTTCTTGAGGGTATCTATCCTTCTTATTTAACTCTAAATGATCAGCTAAGAAGAGTAATTTAGTTATAGGTTTAGGATTAACAGAAGGTACTGTATGTTGAGCTATAGCCTCTAATATATCAGTGCCTTTAGGAAATAAATAATACTTACTAATATACCATGCGCCTACTGGTCCATGTAATACTTTAGGATGTGGAAATTTAAAGATACCTAATTCACTAGCAGCTATTTCAATAAGAGCTTCATTAGAGAACTCTTTACAAATATCATGATATAGAGCTGCTATGTAAGAATCGTATCTTAATTCCATATCCTTTAATTCAATAATTTCATGTATTTTTTGTACAGTACCAGCCACTCTTAAAGAATGTTTAAATCTTGAATCAGATAAATGATTTTTTATTCTCTTAATAGCGCACTCACTTGATTTATTCATATATTCAATAATTAATGGAGAGAAATAACTCTCGTGCACATTAAATATTGAAGCTTTAGATAATTTACTTATCTCTACAGAATTAGCTATTAATAAAGGATGATGTGTTGTCATAGGAAGTCTTTCCAAGATTTCTTTATCTTCAGGAAATACATAAAGCACTAATTTACATATTGTCAATATGTAAATCAAATCTGTTGAATCCTTTAACCTATTAAATTCTCTTGAATCTAATAAGAGAAAAAGATCTGCATCCTTATGCTTCTCTTTTTGCATCTGTATATTCTCATAAAGAGAAGTATTAATATCCTTAAATGAATTCCCATCTATTATGTACTTAGGTGATAAAGAATTAGGTATTGCTGATCCCAGCAATACTAATTTCTCTTCCTGTGTAAATATCCTATCCCCTTGACTCCTCTTCTCATATATGAATATTACCGAATTAGTATCTAATACTTTTTGGGCTTCCTTTATTAACTCTAACTTGTAATTACTAATGGGTTCATATTCATCAGGCACTAAGAGAATATTCATTACTCTAGCGCCTCTCCCCTCCACTTAACCATCTCGTTATTTATTTCTTCTGCTTTTGGTCCCACTATTACTTGAACATGATTATCTCCCACTCATTTAACTGCTAATGCTCCCGCTGCTTTTAGACCTGCTTCATTTACTTTTGACTTATCAATAATGTCATATCTAAGTCTTGAAGCACAGTTAGATATTTTCCCTAAATTATCTCAACCACCAAAAGCTATAGCTAATTTTCTTGTTTTTTCAGGTACTTTAGAGTTAGATTCTTTTGTTGCTTCTTGTGTAATAGCAGAAGCTATTCTGCCGGGTGTTGGTAAATCATATTTTCAAATAGCAAATGTAAATACTCAATAATAAATAGGAGCTAATATTCCTCCTACAATAAAGATGCATTCAGGCTTAGTCCCTTTAGCTAAAGGAAGCACGCCTAATAGTAAGAATTCAAATAATCCTCCAGAGAATATTGAAGGAATATGAGCTCCCAATATATTCATAAGTGCAAAAGATGCTCCACACATTACTGTGTGGAAACAATAAAACAATTTAGGAGCTAAGAATAAAAAAGTAAACTCTATAGGCTCTGTAATACCCATTAAGAAAGTATTAAGTGCTGCTGGCACTAAAGTAGCAGAAGCTTCTTTCCTATTCTTAGGATCAGCAGCCAATCACATAGCCAAAGCAACGGCAGGCAAGCCAAACTGCATAACAGGATACTTTCCCTGTGTAAATCTACCAACTTTAATGCCTTTCTCATCTAAAAAATCCATTACTTTTTTTCCTCCATTTACTTCATTTGAAGGTAAAGATATAGCAGACATACCAATAAATGAGTCTCCATGTCACATGGCTGATGAAAGTTCTCTCTTATCTAATAAATCTTTAAGTACACCAGCAGCACAATTTAAACCTCCATTATTTCCATTCAATTCATTTGGGCTTTGAAGGCTTTGAACAACATCACCACCTAAAGATGAATACCAAAGAGGAGAATAAAACATATGATGCAATCCAAAAGGAATAAGACTCTTCTCAAGAAAACCAAAAATAAAAGAATCAACACCCTTAGCGTTTGATATTTTGTTACCTACCCAACTAAAACCATGCCCTATTCAAGGTCAAAATAACAAGAATATAGATCCTAATCAAGCTCCTCCTAATGCTGCTGCTAAAGGAATAAATCTTTTGCCAGAAAAAAAAGAAATATAGGTAGGAAGTTTAACCTCTCCCCAATTTTTCTTTAAATAGGGCATCATAACCCCACCTATTAATAAAGAACCAAATATAGATGTGTTAAGTGAAATTATTCCTAAATTTCTGGTAACCAAAAACTTACCTGCTTCATCTCTACCTGCTCCAGGAAATAATACTTTGTATCCTTCAGTGCCAGTGCCATTAGGTTTTATGAAAGCATTTTGTGTTGAAAGAAATACTAGATAGCCAATAATTGATCCTCAGACATACGTTGGATCATTGTTACAAAATGCTACTGCGAAAGCTACACAAAAAAGTAATGGTATTGCTTGAAGTATTGGGAAGGATATAGACTTAACAGCTTGTCCGACAGCTTTAAGTCCCTCATTACTGTTGCCAACACTTTGTAAAAAACCTCCTAAGGCCAAAAACAATGCGGTTATTGCTAAAGTAGATATCGGGAGCATGAATGCTCCAGATATCCCTGATAAAGTAAGCTTTAACTTATTCTTAAATTCAGGAGAATGTCTAAAATTAAAAAATCCTTGTGATTCGATCACGCTAACTAAATATTATGTTTTAGATTAAAAATAGAAAAAATAGGTTGAAAAATATTTATTTTTAAAAAATTTTTTATCTTTCAATAATTTTTTGTTATTAAAATTGTTTTCGTATTAATCAAATCATGTCCTTATTACTACAAAATTGTTTAAGTTTGGTTTTGTTGAATGAAAAACCTAATTGAGATGCTTGAGTAAGCGTTGCTCTTTGTATTCTTGGTTGTATTGGACTTATGTCCGCTATTTTGCCAGGTTGTATTCAAGTTTACAAAACTCAGAATACTATTGACGTTCCGGAAAAAATTTATTTTTTATTAACTGCAATGTGTTGTTGTTTTGCCCTAGGTGCTGAATTTTGATTAATTGAGACTGTACAGGATTTCAAAAACACTTCTGGTAATGCATGAGGGTTGTTAACGGTTCAAGCCTCTCTTTTCCTATTAATGAATATAATTAACGGTTCTGGTAATCTTTATGTGTTGTTATTAAAAAAGGAAAACGATCGTAAAGCAAAAGAGCTTGGTCTTTCTCCAGAAGAATATTATCAACAACACTGTGTGCCAAGAGTAGAGGCTAGAAATAAAAAATAATTATGCTTACTTTTTTGAATGAATTATCTGTGTTGGGGAGTTGAGAAGCTTATCCTTCAGCTTTCTTCAATGTTATTGCAGGTACTTGTCTTTTCTTGGTTATGTTTCCTGACCTTAAAACTGTCATCAAAACTAAGAAAAATTTTTCCATTCCAACAAAATTCTTTGCATCCTTATTTTTTGCTTCTTTCATATTGCTAGTTCATGCTTGTTTTGGAGTTTATGGTGTTTCGAAGGGTGCTCAAAGTGCAAGTAATATTGGAGAAAAAATAAAATTAGCCGCTAAATTTATAATGATGGGTGTATTCTTAATAGTTAATCTTTTTGGTACTGTCGCTAACTATTATCAACTAAAAGTTAAATTAGATATTTGTAAAAAAGCCAAGGCTCATAATATGGGTGAAGCTGAGTATTGAGAAAAACATATACAACCTACTCTTGGTGTTAACTCTAAACAAACTGAATAGTTGGTTTTTTGATAATTATTTGAGTTTAATATAATTACATATACCCTTCTTTATCTATCTATCTATCTATCTATCTATCTAAGTTGTATCAATAATAAAAAACTTTATTGAGACTGTACAGAATTTCAAAACAGAAACTGGTAATGCATAAGAAGTATTAGTTTGGTTTTGTTGAATGAAAAACCTAATTGAGATGCTTAAATAATTAAATGCTGATGTTTCGAAGGGTGCTCAAAGTGCAAAAGATACTGGAGAAAGAATAAAAATAAATTAGTATCCAACACACTTTACAACTTGTACAGGATTTCAAAAACAAAACTGGCAATTAATCAATAAATTTAATTTTGTTGAATGAAAATAAACCTAGTTGAGATAATTTATTTTAAATGGTGCTAAAAGTGCAAGTAATATTGGAGAAAAAATAAAATTAACTAAAATTGTACAGGATTTCAAAAACACTTCTGGTAACAAATATTATTAAAATTCCCTATAGCGGTTTGACAATCACTATTCTGCTTTAAATAATTTACCTTCATTAAGAAATAATATTTTGGTGTTTCGCAGGGTGCTAAAAATGCAAATGATATTGGAGCAAAAATAAAATTAGCCGCTAACTTTAATATTAAAATGCTTACTTTTAAAAATTTTCAATAATAGAAACATTAATAACTAAAATTTTTCATTTTAGCGCCTTGCGCAATACTCTTATAAAATCTTTAATGTGAAAAATAAAAATTGCAACTTGAACATTCTTTATTAAATAACGATCTTTTATTAACTCAAAGAAATTACAGTTTTTTAAAGAAGATATTACTTGCTTCTTTATTACTATTAGTTTTCTTTCTATTCTTTTGAGTTAACATAACTCTCATTCTCAAGAAACAACAAATAAGTTTAAGTGAAATAATAACTGTAATATTCTTTAATAGACTAAGAAAAAATGAAAATACTAATGGTGAGGATGAACTAAGAAGTGTTCTCTCTGTCCCTGCCGTCCAAAGAGCTATCTGAATATGCTCTGCTTCAGCTGTAGCAGCAGTTGCTTTCGTAATATGTGGTTCTGCAATACAATCACTAACTCAAAATCCCCTAGCAGATGCTACTACTCTAGGCTTCATTGATGCCACTATATTTGGTATCATATGTATGAAAGGTATATTTGCAGAAAGAATAGATGCTTCTTATTACCAACTATGCTATTTCATATTTGCTTTACTAGGAGGCTTAATAACTCTTACATTAATAAGTATCCTATTTAAGAAACCACAACATAAGAATCAACATCTCCAAATCATATTCATAGGACTAGTTATGAATATGATGTTCAAGACTCTTTCTTACTTAATTAAAACCTCAAATGCTAATGCAGTTAATCCTGCATTCAAATTAGCTATAGGAGGAGCAGAAAATATACATGATCTATACAATAATCAATTTGGCTTCTTACAATGAACAGCAATCTCCATCTTTATTCTTTTCTTATTAACTTGAGCTTGCTCTAATAAATTCAATTTATTTGAACTAGGAGAAGAGCAAGCTAAAACATTTGGAGTAAATGTAAAGCTATTTAAATACTTTGCTTACAGTTTAGCTTTAATAACTACTACTATTGCTGTTACTTTAGTAGGTAATATAGCTTTCGTAGGTTTAATATCTACGCACATAATAAGACATCTATTTAGAACTAGAAAATATCAAATAATTGTTCCTTATGCTTCTGTATTAGCTATCTTTCTTCTATTAACAGGTATTCTTCTAAATGCTATTCTTCCTTTTGTATTCTCCTCTATCTTTATTCTTTGCTTAGGAGGAATCATTTTGTTATTCTTAACCTTTAATAACAAAGAACTTTAATGCAACTATTTAATGAACATAAAAAAGATGACTTAAGTAAAGTAATTGCATTATTAATAATATGCACTACTATTTCTTTTGCAATGATCTCCATTTTTGAATGGAGATATGACTTCTCTGGAAATATTGGAACAATAAGAATATGACAATTCTTATTAGCTTTCTTTAGTGGGGGTGCCTTAGGAGTCTCAGGTTTATTACTTCAAAAATTAACAAGAAATAACTTAGCAGATATCTCAATATTAGGAATAGGCTCTTTAAACCTAATATTCATAATTATCTTTATTATTTGTAAATATGATGGAACTACTGATAGCTCAGCTGTTTTAAGAGTTTATTTACCTCTAATATCTATTGCTTCCTCTATATTAGGAACTTCCATAATTTACACACTATCAAAAAACAAATCAGATAGCTGTGAAAAGTTCACTATCATTGGAATAGCACTTCAATTTGTTTTTGAAGCTATTTCAGTAACATTAACTAATACAAAATTAATTAATGATGCTAGCGATAAAGCAAAAATTAATGCTGAAATACAGAACTTTACTTATGGTAGATTTCCTGATGTAAGTAAGCTTTCTCAAAACATACTATGAAGAGGCATGACTATTGCCTTCGTAATAGCTATTATTTTCATAACTTGTATTATCTATTTTTTCAGAAGAGAAATAGATTTACTAGAGCTAAATGAAGAACTTGCTAAATTCTACGGAGTAAATGTTAAAGTCCTTAAAGGCTTCCTTTATTTTTGTATTTCTTTATTAGTAGGAATAGAATCTGCTATGATAGGTAGTGTTGCCTTACTAGGAATAGTATCAGCTAGTTTTACTAGACTTATTTTTGGTAATAGATCAGAAATAGGCATAATAGTATCATTCTTAGTAGGAGGGATGCTAGTTACGCTAGCATCTTTCATATCTGTAAACTTAAATAAGAATGTACCAATAGGTTTTCTTTCTACTTCTCTTATTTCCCCTGTATTCATTTATTTACTCTTCAAAAGAAATTAGTGCTTGTATACATTAAAAAAAATAGGTCTCTTTTTCTATTAGCTCTATTTACTTTCCTCCAAATATTCTTTCTTTGAGCTTTATTTATTAGCTACTTAAGAAATTATGCTGCTTACACTTACATGTACACTGATCAGTTTAAAGATGAGCAATATTCTTATTGGAAATATTTATCTAAAGCAGGAAAGGCTATGGATGTACAAAAGAACATAGGAAGATATCAAAACTTTAATGATGAAAAGATCCCAATCTTCTTAAAGGCCTTTTTTGAAAAAGAGGGTTTATCTCCCACTTTAGCTAAACACTTCTTCTGATTTAACTTACATCTCCAACTCTCTATCCTTTATTTATCCCTGATTGCTTTCTTTAATATAGCAGGCATATTCATCTTCTTTAACTCTTTAAGAAAATACTTACTAATAGGAAAAACCTTTAATTTTTATAAATTATTCTTAGTTACTTGTTTAAACCTATGAGGCTTTTGAATATGTAAAGAATGAGAGCATTCTCTCACAGAAAGAAAAGATCCTTTACTACATACTAAGTGCTCTTTCTTAGTTAACTCTAAATTATGAAAAAGATTCTGAAAACTTAAGAAAAAATCAAATCCTTTTAGATTTAACAAACCTCAGGATTTAATAGTAGTAGAAAAGCTGTGCTTTTCTCCAGAACTAAAACATAGCTATTTCAAACACCTTAAAGACTATCTCTTATTCTTTAAACAAGATAGAGAAATTAATGAAAAGACTCACATCTACCCTAAAAAATCCCTCTGACATAAACCATACAAATACATCCTAAAAAATATTAATTTAACTATTAAACGTGGCTCTTTCAATGTAATAATAGGATGTAATGGTTCAGGAAAAACTACTCTTATTAAATCCTTAATTAACTTAAATGAAAATATAACAGGAAGAGTATTATGGAATGGTTTAGATATTACAAAAATAAATAAAAATGTATTTGCTAGGAATGTATCTTACATTCCTCAATTCTTAAATATATATCAATCACTTAAAGTAATAGACTTCTTAACTTTTGCTAGATATCCCTACAAAGATAAGAATGAATATGCTATTCTTAAAGCTATTCAAGAAAGTGAATGTGTAGAATTTGCTGATAAAAATTTAGATTCACTTTCTGGAGGCCAAAAACAGAAAATACTATTAGCAAGCATACTAGTACAAGAAGCAGATACCATAATACTAGACGAACCCACTTCCTTCTTAGATATTAAGAATCAACATATCTTTCTTGAATCATTAAAGAAATTGAACTCAGAAGGCAAAACCATAATCATGATTCTTCATGACTTACAACAAGCTATTAATTATGCTAATAATTTAATAGTTATGAAAGAAGGAGAAGTTTATGCTTCTGGTACACCAAATGAAGTAATAACAGAAGAATTATTAAGAGATGTATTTAATATAGGCTGTACACTATACAAAAACAATACAGAATTAGAGATACAAGACATATATGCCATATCTTAAAGAAATCTTTCTATATTCTTTAGGATATTACACTTCTTTAAAGAAACTACTAAGAATATTATTTTGAATGCACATAGTAATATGTGCATTATGACTCTTGTTACTACTTAATTTTATTTGTATTAAAGTAATTGGTTCTTCTCTTTCTTCTCACAATAAATTCTCAGCAGTAAAGCACTTTGATGTTTGATCTAATAATTATGAATTCTTCTTAAGAGATACTAGTGTAAAGCAAAGCTCTATACTAACGTTCGCCTTCTATGTTTTCTTTGTCAAATTATTCTTATTAAATATATTGGCTCTATTAATATGTGCTCCTCTTAAATTTGCACTAGCTTGCTCTATAGATATGCAAGAAACTAATTTAAAGAATAAGAGTCAAATATTCTTAGATGTAGCACTTAATCCTTTCTTTCCTATTATTGCTTACAATACTCTAAATAATAAAAATATTATTCATTATCAAAGAGAAAGAACTTTTTCTTTGGCTAAAGTAATGAATGAATATTTAGAATTTAAGTCTTTTCCTGAAATTAATAGTGAAGAATTAATAAATGTAAAAGATTTATCCTTTATTTACCATGGGGATAATAGTTGAGATAAATATTTACACTTATTCTTAAAGAAATTTTTTCCTACTCTTTACAGAAAACACTTACTCTCTAAGAATTATTACAAATCTCATGGCAAAAAAGAACTATACAACTTACCTGCTTTAAAGAATATTAATTTAACTATTAAAGCTTCTAAATTTACTACTATATTAGGCTGTAATGGTTCTAGTAAGACTACATTCCTAAAAACTATTATTAATTTATTTGAAAAATATACTGGAAATATACTTTGAATCTCTCAAGATTTAAAGAAAATATCTAATAGGTCATTCTATAAGAATGTATCCTATATAGCTCAAAATACAATAATACATAGTAATATCTCTGTATATGATTTTGTTGCTTGTGGTTTATTCCCCTCCCTTTCTTTTTTCCAAATGAATTATCCCCAAGATCATCCTTTAGTACTAGAGAACTTAAAAAAAATAGGAATACTTGAATTTAAGGACAAGAGTCTTAATACTCTTTCTGGCGGGGAAAAACAAAAAGCTATTATTGCTAGAGCTCTTACACAAAAAACTAAAATAATAATATTAGATGAGCCTACAACTTACTTAGATATTAGTAATCAATATTTAATACTTAATATATTAAAAAAGCTTCAAAAAGAAGAGAATAAAACCATAATAGCTATTCTTCATGATTTAAAGCAAGCAAAGCAGTTCTCAGATGAAGTAATAATATTAGATAATGGTGAGGTATTTGCTTATGGAAAAACAGAAAAAGTAATGACTAAAGAGAATATTAATAAAGTATTTGGAATTAATAATCTATTCTAAAAGAAGAACCCATAGTACTAGTTAAATAAACTTTATCTATATATTTACCTTTAAATCCTTTTGGTTTCTTTTGTCTAATTAAATTCATAGCATATTCAAAGTTTTCTTTAAGTTGTTCTTTAGTAAAGTTTAACTTTCCAATAACTACATGTACATTACCAAAAGTATCATTTTTTAAAGATACTTTACCTTTCTTAAATTCTTTTACAGCTCTCTTAACATCAGTAACCACTGTACCCAATTTAGGACTAGGCATAAGATTTCTGGGTCCTAGAATTTTACCTAACTTTGAAATAAGCGGCATCATCTTTGCAGTGGTAATAATTACATCAAAATCTAACCATCCTTCTTTAATCTTATCTACCATTTCTTTGCCGCCGTAATGATCAATCTTTAATTCATCTATTGCTTCTTTAGAAAGAGAATCATCTATTACTAAAATCTTTACTTCTTTAGGAATAGAGTGAGGCAAAGTAAATAAGTCTTTAAAGTTATGTTCTGGTTTCTTAGTATTTAAATTTAATTTAACTGCAATCTCTACAGTTTCAACGAACTTCCTCTTCTTTCCTGCTTGTAGTGACTCTACAGAACTTTCAAAATTACTCACCGATTATTATTCCCATTTGTCTTGCAGTTCCCATAACCATGCGCTCCATAGCCTCTAAAGACGCAGCATTTGAGTCTGGTAATTTATATTTAGCTATTTTAGTTAATTGTTCTTTAGTTATTGTAGCTACTTTATTGCCTTTAGCATTTGAAGAACCTTTTTCTAATTTAGCTTCCTTTTTAAGGAGAATAGCTGTAGGAGTAGTTCTAAGTATAAAGGAATAGTTCTTATTAGGAAAGATAGTAAATACTACAGGAACCACATCCCCATTTCTATCTTTAGTACGATCATTAAAATCTTTAATAAACTGACCCATATTAATACCCAAAGAGGCTAATGCAGGACCAGGTTTTGCTTGGGCTCCAATAAGCTCTAATTTAGCTATTCTTTTTCTAGCTTTTTTAACTACTGCCATTATCTCTTCTCGATGACTAATACTCTTGTTTTATCTTTACCAAACTTTTCATATTTAACTCATCCTTCTTTAAGAGCAAATAAAGTAAAGTCATTTCCTTGACCTACATTAAAGCCAGGATAAACTACATTACCTTTTTGTCTATATATTATTTGCCCAGCATTAGTATATTGTCCATCTCCTAATTTAGCCCCTCTATATTTTGGCTTTGAGTCTCTACCGTTCTTAGTAGATCCTACCCCTTTCTTTGAAGCAAAGAATTGTAAATTATACATACCATATATATTTTATTTATTTGGAATAGCTTCAATACCAGGCATTTTAGATCCTTCAAAGAAAGCTAAAGAAGCGCCTCCACCAGTAGAAATAAAACTCATATCTTGAGTTAATTTAAATTTTTCAGCTGCTGCCGCTGAATCACCTCCACCAATAACCGTATAAGCTCCTTTCTTAGTAATTTCTGCTAATTTAAGTGCTACAGATTTAGTACCATTCTCATAATTATCAAATTCAAATACTCCCATAGGACCATTTCAAATAACTACTTTAGCACCCTCCAAAGCTTCACAATAAAGCTTAACTGTTTTACTACCAATATCTAAAGCCATCTTACCTCCTCAATTTTTTTCTTCTAAATCTAACTCTTCACCCTTAACATCTTTAAATTCAGAAGCCACAATATGATCTACAGGTAATAATAATTTATCTCCATATCTACTTAACAAACTCTTACATTCTTCGATCATTTCATCTTCAACAATAGATTTACCTACTTCTTTACCCATAGCCTTAAGGAAAGTGTAAGACATACCCCCACCAATTAATAACTTATCTACTTTAGGAGCGATAGCATTAATAAGTTTTAATTTATCTGATACTTTACTACCTCCTAAAATTAATACCCTTGGACTATCGGTAGAAGTAACTGCTTTTGAAAGGGCTTCTAGTTCTCTCTTTACTAGGAAGCCTACTCCAGAAGGAAGTAATTCAGAAACACCTACATTTGAAGCATGCGCTCTATGAGAAGTACCAAAAGCATCATTAATAAATACTTCTCCTAGAGAAGCTCAAAATTTAGCTAATTCTGGATAGTTTTTTGATTCTCATTTAACAACATTATTACTTTCATCAACATCATAATATCTAGTATTTTCAAGCACTAAAATATCAGCACTAAAATCAATCTTATCTTTAGAAAATTTATCTCCTTCTCTAGGAACAAACAATACTTTTGCACTTGGCAATTGTTTTTGAATTTCTTTAGCAACTATAGCTAATGATTTCTTGCCTGAATTAATATCATTTAAATCTTTAATTCTGGAAAAGTGACTAAGTACAACTATTTTGCATTGTTTATCCAGTAAGTATTTAAGAGTAGGGAGACTTTGAACTATTCTATTATTATCAGTAATAACGCCATCCTTTACAGGAACATTTAAGTCTAATCTAAGAATTACTTTCTTATTATTTAACTCTAAATCCTCTAAGGAACGTTTATTAAAAACCACTACAACTAAAGAGTAACAAAATGAGTAAGTGTTCTTACTAATTGATTTACGTAGGAAGACTCATTATCATATCAAGTATAAAGTTTCACTTCTCCTGTTGGAAGTACTTTAGTTAGTAAAGAGTCAAAAATAGATCCGGCAGTGTGAGAAATAATATCTGCTGAAACTATTGGATCTGTACAATAGCAAAGTGTTTCTGAAGCAGCTTCTTCAACAGCTTTATTAATCTCTTCAGCTGTAGCAGGTTTTTCTAATTTAAGAGTCATATCTACTAGAGAACCAGTAATAGTTGGAACTCTGTGAGCAACACCATCCATTTTTCCTAGTAATTCAGGAATAACTTTACCAATAGCTGCTGCTGCACCAGTTGATGTAGGAATAATAGAAAAACCAGCTGCTCTTGCTCTTCTTAAATCAGAGTGAGGTGAGTCTTGTAATCTTTGATCTGCAGTGTAAGCGTGAATAGTTGTCATGAAACCAGAAGCAACACCAAATTTTTTGTGAACCGCATTAACTACAGGAGCTAATGCATTGGTTGTACAAGAAGCCGCTGAAATAACTTTGTCATCTCCACTAAGAACTTGGTGGTTAACATTGTAAACAATTGTCTTTAGATCTCCTTTAGCGGGAGCAGAGATAACTACTTTTTTAGCGCCTGCTTCAATGTGAGCCATAGCGGCATCTTTATCAGTAAAACGTCCTGTGCATTCAAGAACACAATCAACATTTAAAGATGCTCAAGGAAGAGCTTTAGGATCCCTTTCAGAAATAACTTTAAAGGAACGCTTTTCGCTAGTACACTTATTTATTAATACAATAGAGTCACCGTCCACAGAAACTTCTCAGCATTTTGTAATCCCTCCGTGGGCTGTATCATATTTAAGAAGGTGTGCTAAAGTTTTTGGATCTGTTAAATCATTAATTGCGACAATGTTAATATCTTTATTAGACAGTAACTCTCTGAAAGCTAATCTACCAATTCTTCCAAATCCGTTGATCGCAATATTTTTCATAATCAATTAAAGAGTAACAAAATGAGTAAGTGTTCTTACTAATTGATTTACGTAGGAAGACTCATTATCATATCAAGTATAAAGTTTCACTTCTCCTGTTGGAAGTACTTTAGTTAGTAAAGAGTCAAAAATAGATCCGGCAGTGTGAGAAATAATATCTGCTGAAACTATTGGATCTGTACAATAGCAAAGTGTTTCTGAAGCAGCTTCTTCAACAGCTTTATTAATCTCTTCAGCTGTAGCAGGTTTTTCTAATTTAAGAGTCATATCTACTAGAGAACCAGTAATAGTTGGAACTCTGTGAGCAACACCATCCATTTTTCCTAGTAATTCAGGAATAACTTTACCAATAGCTGCTGCTGCACCAGTTGATGTAGGAATAATAGAAAAACCAGCTGCTCTTGCTCTTCTTAAATCAGAGTGAGGTGAGTCTTGTAATCTTTGATCTGCAGTGTAAGCGTGAATAGTTGTCATGAAACCAGAAGCAACACCAAATTTTTTGTGAACCGCATTAACTACAGGAGCTAATGCATTGGTTGTACAAGAAGCCGCTGAAATAACTTTGTCATCTCCACTAAGAACTTGGTGGTTAACATTGTAAACAATTGTCTTTAGATCTCCTTTAGCGGGAGCAGAGATAACTACTTTTTTAGCGCCTGCTTCAATGTGAGCCATAGCGGCATCTTTATCAGTAAAACGTCCTGTGCATTCAAGAACACAATCAACATTTAAAGATGCTCAAGGAAGAGCTTTAGGATCCCTTTCAGAAATAACTTTAAAGGAACGTTTCTCATTTTTGCAATGACTATATAAAACTATTGAATCTCCTTCAACACTAACTTCATAACAACAAAGTTTGGTAATAGCTCCGTGGGCTGTATCATATTTAAGAAGGTGCGCTAAAGTTTTTGGATCTGTTAAATCATTAATTGCGACAATGTTAATATCTTTATTAGACAGTAACTCTCTGAAAGCTAATCTACCAATTCTTCCAAATCCGTTGATTGCAATATTTTTCATAATGTAATGATAATTATATACTTACATTTACTCAAAACTCCAAAAAATTTTATATTAAAGACAATCAGAGAGTTTGAAATCTCTTATCACATCAAAGAAATAATTTATTTCTTCAATAGTATTTTGAGCATTTAAAGAAGCTCTAAATATTTCTTTAGGATCATATCTTTCCGCAGACAGCCAAGAACAAGATAGTCCTGATCTAACTAATACTTCTTTCTTAGCTAAATAAAATACATAATCATGGGCTGTTATTTCTTTCTTAACTCTTATTAAGAATATACATCCTTTAGTATCTTTATTTAGTAACTCTAAATATTCATTATTAGGAAAATTAGTAATAAAGTACTTATTTAATTCGCTCTCTTGCTTAGCTCAAGCAGAAGAAGTTAAATTAGCGACAATAGTGGGAAGCGCTTCATTTCAAGCATACAAAGCACATCAGTCTAAGTCATAATTTTCTTTATCTCAAATCATTCCTTCTCTAGCATAAATAACTCCTAATCCATTAGGACCAAAACATTTATGTGCTGAGAAGAATAAGAAGTCAGCTCTCTTACTCCTAATTACCTTATGTTGTATATATTGAGAAATATCAAGAATAAGAATATGTGGAGTATCTTTAAATTTCTCCTCTATTTTTTCTAAAGAGTGCTCTAATCCATCTAAATTAGTCATTAAAGAGAGAGAGAATATAGACCTTTCTTTGGGTAGCTCTAACTTTAATAAGTCTTGGTAGTTAAAGTAATTAATAGAGCTATAAAGGCTTAATCAAATAGCATGATTAGAAGAATGTTCTGAAGTACTTAAATATACACCTAGCTCTTTTGGTAAATAATGAGCTATCTCATTAGCTGCATAAGTAGCATTAGGTACTAAGTAATAATTCTCTGGCTTACCTCCTAAGAATTTAGTTAATAATATTAAAGTTTCTTTCTTTAACTCTCTAGGATTTAGTTCTTTGGATAAAGCTTCGCAATATGCCTCTACTAATTCTTTAGATCTTAAAGAAGTAGCTGCATTATCAAAATAAACAATAATTACTTAATTTTGATCTCTTGATGTACAATGCTCTTTCTACACCACTTGCAATACTTCTTTAATTGGAGCTTGTCTACAGTATTTTTAGGGTTCTTACGAGACAAATAACCAATATTAGAGCACTCTTTACACTTGAATCTTATCTTTAATTTTGGCATAGAAAATAATGGTGGCTTTAGGCGGAATCGAACCACCGACACACGGTTCTTCAGACCGTTGCTCTACCGACTGAGCTATAAAGCCACGTCAATATGGCGGGCCTTACGGGATTCAAACCCGTGATCTCCACAGTGACAGTGTGGTGTGTTAGGTCACTACACTAAAAGCCCAAATGGTAGCGGGGGTAGGATTTGAACCTACGACCTTCAGATTATGAGCCTGACGAGCTAACCAAGCTGCTCCACCCCGCGATAAAGCTCTAACTTCCAATTATAACAAAATAATATGGTGGAAGCTGAGGGATTCGAACCCCCGCGCACTTTAAATGCCTCTCAGTTTTCAAGACTGACCCCTTCATCCACTTGGGTAAGCTTCCTTTGGTAGCAGGAGCGGGACTCGAACCCGCGACATCTCGGGTATGAGCCGAGCCCTCTAACCAGCTGAGGTATCCTGCCTAATAATGGTCGGGATAACAGGATTCGAACCTGCGACCTCCTGCTCCCAAAGCAGGCGCTCTACCAAGCTAAGCTATATCCCGCTGGCCTGCCTAATAAGATTCGAACTTATAACCTTTAGCTCCGCAAGCTAATGCTCTTTCCAATTGAGCTATAGACAGTTAAATGGAGGTGTCTGTCAGAATCGAACTGACGATATGGAGGTTGCAGCTCCAGGCCTTTCCTCTTGGCTAAGACACCCTATTCTATATCTTAGTAAAAATAAGTTTTATAAGGCAAAGAAGTATTCACGTACTACCAACAGTAAATTATATTGGAACTATTGTAAAATAAATTTATTATAAATAGGGATATATTTCTTATTAGGAATAGGTTTTCATTCCCTGCTCCTAATTAACTTAATTTCATGTTTGTAGGGAGAGATTAATTTACCCTTCTCTCTCCAATAAGGAGTTTCAACAATTATTGGTAATTTCCTGAATAAGGGCTCATATGCCCATTCCATTAATATCTCAAAACCTATATGACCATAATCTAAATTAGCATGTCTATCTTTGCCAGAGCCTCTAACATTCATAGAGTCTCCTAAATGTACTACTTTAATTCTCTCTAATCCTATTAATTCATCAAACTTCTTTAAGAATTCATCTTTCTTAGATAAGTCATATCCAGCATCGTGTAAATGTACAGTATCTAAGCATACTGCTAATTTAGGATGATTATCACATCCCTTTATTATTTTTGCTATTTCCTCTAATGTCTTGCCTATTTGATTCTTCTTTCCTGCCATAGTCTCTAAACATATAAAGACATTAGTATCTTTACATTCTTTCAATACTAATTTAAGATTTTCTATTAATAACTCTATACCTTCATCTAAAGTATTCCCTACATGGTATCCTGGATGTAATACTATATAGGGAATACCCATAGCGCCTGTTCTCTTTACTTCTTCACTTAAGAAAGAAATAGTAAAGTCTTTATTTTCTGAATTAGTATTAGCTGGATTAATTATGTAAGGAGCATGTACTACACAATTAGAGAAATCTATTCCATGTTCTTTTCCTAACTTCTGAGCTTCCTCTAAATAAAGCTCAGAAATAGCCACTCTTCTCTTATTCTGGGGCGGTCCTGTAAAGATCATAAAAACATCAGCACCATTATGTATAGTCTCTTCAACTACTCCCAATAAATACTTGGAAGGTCTATTTAAAGAGATATGCGAACCTAATAATAACTTAGGATTCATTAAGAATCTTTAACATTAAATCACAACCTAGCAATAAACAAGCATGTCTTGAAGAATATTTAGAAAACTTCTTAAATTCCAATAGTTTTTCACTAAGTACTTTTGGAATTTGCTTTCCTAAAATCATATTTTTAAATCCTTTAAGAATTGCATTAGCTTCTTCAACAGTCTTATTCTCTATCTCTTCCATTAACACATTAATAGAAGCTCTAGAAAGAATACATCCATTATGCGAGAACTTTAAATTACTTACTATATTTGAATCTTTAGAGAAAGTAATACTACATCAGTCATCACAAGCACTAGTGCTTATTCTTACAGGCTTATCCTCTTTGGATATATATCTACTTACTTTAGAGAATTTAAAAATTTCAGATCTACCCACCCTTCCTTAATAAACAAATCGAATAATTGTTTTCTCTCGCGCATTTGAATAAATGTATCTCTATATTTCATACAATAGTTTGAAATAATTTTTGTAATTTAACAAAGAGAACAATTAATCATGAAAAAGAAATAAATACTCATAGTT
Organism: Candidatus Mycoplasma haematobovis; assembly: GCF_001645765.1. Classification (GTDB taxonomy): domain Bacteria; phylum Bacillota_I; class Bacilli_A; order Mycoplasmatales; family Mycoplasmoidaceae; genus Eperythrozoon_B; species Eperythrozoon_B haematobovis. The sequence continues at coordinate 199,854 of NZ_LWUJ01000010.1, forward strand.
GCTTGAAAATTCAAGAAAAAAATTCTACTAGTTTCCTTTTGCTTAAATTTAAATAAAACTTATGAGTGCCATAATCTTTCTTAGCATCTAATCCAAGAACACCAAAAACATTTCTAGGATTTAAACTCTTAACTAATCTATCACAAGTACTGGTTGAAAGATTTAAATTACGTTTAAATATTTTTGAAAAGAAAAAGAGAAAACAAACAAATACTACTAATGCTAAAGTATTTCAGAATGAATCAGATAAAATTGCTTCTTTTAAAAAAAGAAAGTTTACTCTCCTAAAGCTGAAAGAACCATTATTTTTTAATACCAACTAACCTGTAAAAATTCTATACAAAAGTAATTAATAATTTCAAATATTTTTTCTTAATGACTTTAATTTAAACAATAATTTTTTATTTTTGTTTACTTAAAAAGAGGTAAATGATTGGCTATTAATGGTTAGGTAAATTGTTTTCCTATCTTATTATTTATCAAAAAATATCTTCCTAATTAATTATAAGAATTTCTTGAACCAAAATACACCCACCAAGATAGTAAAATCAAACGACCTCTTCACTCTTTTTAGAATCAAGAGATTTGCTTAACCTGTTTACTTACAGCAGTGTCCGCAAGGAGTGGTACAAGAAGAACACTTACACATGCAAGACTTAGAGCTATGACAACAACAAGTGCATGAAACGACGGTACAAGAACCACAAGAGCAATTACACTTATGACAATTACAGGAACAACTGGAACAATTCATATTTATTTAATTCCCACAATAATTATATTCAAAAATATATGATTAAATTCAACAAATTTAATTCTTCACATCATTTAAACTTTTTGAAACTATTAATAAGTAGCTACAAAAACTCCCTAAAAGAGTTTATTCTTAACTCTAAGAATCAATGATATTTAAATAAATTAAGATGTTATTTTCGAGAAAGCGCAAATTTCCTCTTTATTTAACTCTTGTTTATATTTGGCAATTAAAGATTGTTCATCATCTTGTCTTTCACATCACTGCACTAATGATGCTACAGGCATACCCTCATCGTCCATAAAACGTCCATCATCTCCAATAGAAAAAACTACTGCCGTTCCTGATCTTCCATCAATAATTCTTGCTAACTCTTGAGTGGCCGTTGCATCATTCTTATATTTAGCAAATAATTTTTCTAATATTCTAAGCCCATTGCTTCTTTGTCTCTCTTTAGCGACCATATTTTGTTTTCCAATATTAACCTGCTCCTCCTTTTGAGAAGGCCAAGTTGCAAAAATCGTTCCTGCCGCAGTTACGCCAGTTAAAGCCAGTCCTATTAGGGACTTTACAATAGTAGAATTATTCATTCTAGGTTTTACAACCTTCTTGTCTTACTTTTGTAAACTCACTATCCTTAGGTTCAGCTTCACACCACTCCTTAAATTTTTTGCTTAACTCAAGCTCCTCAATACTTCTATTACTTTCCGAATACTTTTTCTTTCAACTAGTTCATTCATTAAATAAACCATTATCACTTCCAATTGCTCTTACCTTTCCATAAAAAGGTCTCCAATTTTTATTGAACCAATCTAAATTGCGTCTTTTTCAAGAATCCAAAGAATCTGAATTAAAATCTAAATTGTTCCATCCATAATAACTTCCTGCTACAGTAATGCCAGTTATTGCCAATCCTATTAAAGATTTTGCTATATTATTCAATTTGATATTTAGGGTTGTTGGATTTTCCCTTCTCTAAATTTTTCAATCTTTTTTAAACTTAATAACATGCCAATATCAATAAAAACTTTGACAATCCTTTAGCAAAACCATTTAAGAAAAGCGCCTTTAACTATAATTAAGGCTAACGAAGAACCTTTCATTTAAATTAATTTACAAATCATCCAACTCCTCCTTTGTCATTTTTTTACCATATCTATATTGTTTATCTCTAAAGAAATATCTCTTTAATTTACGAAAATCTATTCTGTCTTCTAAAGCAGTATTAATTTCATTCTGCAATAGTCTTACTTTAATCTCTAATTCTTGCATATAGAAAGCACAAGTCTTTAATTCCTCTTTAGTTAATTTAGCTCTTAATTCTGGCAAATGTAATTTCTGTAATAGCTCTCATCACTCTTTAGTTTTCTCAAAAATTATTCTTTCGTAGCTCTTAGGTCCAAACATAACACTTCTTTTAACTTTTCTCCATATTAATAAGAATATGAAAGTTTATCCACAAAATAATGAAAATGATTGTGGAATTTCAGTTACTCAATCACTAATAAAGCATTATTACGGTAAAGAAATATCAAGAGAAGAATTATGTAGTAAATCTAATTTAACTGAAGAAGGATTATCTATTCTTGATTTAGAGATGCTAAATCAAGAATATGGTATTCAATTAACTGCATATGAAATGGATTATGAAGAATTTACTAATTATTTAACTAATGATTACTTCTTATTACTAATAAAGTCTGGACATTTAAATCACTATGCAATAGCTAAGAAAAATAAGAAAGAAGTAATTATTTTTGATTCTGCTAAAGGTAAATTAAAGCTTAAGTATGAAAGCTTTAAAGAATACTACTTAAATATATTCATTACTATTGAAGCTAATGGAAAAAAGAATAAATTAATAGCTCAAATACAGAAAGAAGAGAACTTTCATGACTATGAAAAAACAGCCATAAGTGCTTTTCTTAATATTGCTATCTTTTCTTTAACTTTAATTATCTCTTTTGCTACTAAATATAGTATTAATCATATAGTTAATAACTATCCTTTAATTAAGCTGGGCGGAATAGGCTTAATACTAATAGCTAGTTATGCAATAGTTAATTTTGGAGAATACTTACAAAAACAAATAAATCTTAATCATATTAATTACTATTCAAAATCGCTCTTTCAAAGCTTAATTAATGCTTTCAAAAATAAGAAGAATTCTTTTTTTCAAAAAGCAGGAAAAGATCAATTCTTATTAATACAAAAACATATAGAGAATATTGCTACTTACCATACAGAACAATTAAATCAATGAATAATTAGCTTAGTAATATTAATAACTCTATCTATATTCCTTACTTCTCTACACCACTATTTCTTATTAATAATTTTTATTTCTTTCGTTATTCAAGCTTTCTATTTATGAATAATGAAAGAAGAACATAAATACAACTTTCCAAAATTAATTGAAGCACAGAATACCAATAAGAGAAATAACTTTGAATTAGAGGAATTCCTAAAGAATGAAATTAATTTAGTTAAATTAAGTGCAATCTGTCATCAATTTAAAGAAAGCTGATTTAAAGAGATAACTCTTAATAAATCAATTACTCTAAGACAAGCTTTTTTTGAAAAAATAAATACATTCTTTAATAACTTAATTCAATTAACACTCTATTTCTTATTGGCTTATTTCTTCTTTACTAATACACTAGACTTTAGTTACTTTGTAGTAATTAATGTATTCTATGCACACATTAATAAATCCTTTAATAACTTAGTTAATTATTATTTCTTTAGATATCCTTACCAATATTCAAAAAAAATATATTTAAACTTATTAAATACAGATACTGTTGAAGAAACAGAAGAATGAAAACTACCTAATAGTATTCAAATTAATAAACTAAATTATTATTCTTCTTCTAAAAATATCTTTAATAACTTAACTCTATCTCTATTACCTAATACTTTTTTATTTGGCTCTTCTGGTATAGGCAAAACTACTCTCTATAAATTAATTAGTAATAAGCTACCTATACAGGGCAATCAAATTAATTTTGATAATGGTATTAGTATTAATAAGAAAGAGTTTTCTGAGAATGTAATTTATCAATCAAGTAATAGTTGATTAGGTGAAATAAATATAGCTAAATCTATTCGATCTTTAACAGCTAGAGATAAAGCAAAAATATTAGGCATATGTAAAGATATGAAGTTAGATGAGAATATTAAAGTTGAAGGTTTAAGTGCTGGACAAAAACAATTACTCAATTTATTAAATCTAATTCCTTTCAAAAACAAAATAATTCTTCTTGATGAAGCTATTTCTCATATTAATTACATATCTAAAGAAAAGATACTAAAGAGTATCTTTCCCATAATAATGAAACGTAATTTTGTAGTATGTAGTGAACATTGCCAAGAACTAAAGAAATACTTTAAGAACTTTATTAATTTGAATGAATTACTCCAATAATTTATTCATCTTTTGTAGCTCTACATTAGCCTTTGCTTCTTTGGGTTTTGTAATACCTATAGATAACTATGAGAATAATCAATTACTTAATGTAAGTAATAGTCATTCTCAATTATTCTTATCTCCAAAAAGCTTTAAGAAATTAGGGCTTAAAGAAAGCAATTGATTTAAGTACTATACAGAAGGAAAAGAGAAACACAGTAAAGTAATAAGTATTATTGCAGAAGCTAATAGATACGTACTTTACTTATCAGAATCTAAAGATACTAAATTAATAACAAACATCTCTTATTTATTAGATTCTTCTTATTTCTGAGCTAACCTTTTTGACCACCTTTAGAGTACTTAAACTCAAACTTACTTATCTGAAAGCCAGCAGAACCTGCTGCTCCAACAGTTAAATGAGCATAAGCATTCTCAATCTTTCTTGTTACTAAACCAATAGGTCTAACTTGAGTAGCATAATGTAATTCTTTTCCGCTTTTTCAAAGGAATACTGAATACCAGAAAGCCAACATTGAAACGTTAGGTATTTCTTCTGCGGACGGATCTTTTCCAGATGTATGCTGAAAAAATTTTTCTAACTGAGATTGAATTTTGTTAAAGCTATGCTCATCCCCTGTCTGTGGTTTCTTTGATAAATCTCTCTTATCTGCTCTGTTGTAAGTTACTCTAAATTTAATCTCTAAAGCGCTACTTTCTTCAGTCTTAGAACTTAATTCTTTAACATCTACATCTACCTTTTGAGATCCCCACAATTTATGTAATTCAGAAGAAGTCTTATCTTTCTCCTCTTCATCATATTTATTTCCGTCTGCACATTTTCCTGCTTGTCCTGCTTCATATTTCTTACTTAGGCATAATGTTGTCAAAGTACTGAAGTGATTACTATGAAAGAATGAATTGTAAGAATTCTTGGAACCATCCAAATGTAAAGTAATTGATTTAAGATTGTCCAAACTCACATCAGTTAGTTTTCCTTTAGTTCTTCTTGGGTACCAATAATAAACCTGCTGGTTTGACTTAAATCAAGTATCAAGATTCAAAGGAAAACCCTCATCCATTTTTTCTCCATAAGCGGCTATATCTTTAAAGTAAACATCGGCTTTTGTAGATTCATCGGTTTCAATAATAGTAACTATTTCTTTTGACTCCAACTTTGAATTTAATTCTGACAATGTTTTGACAGGATTCTCTTCGCCCGTCTTTTCTTGTTGTGTTAGCTCGCTTGCCCCAGATTGTTTATCTATGTAAAAAGAAGATAATTCAGGCTCTTTATCTAATGAAAAAATTAAATAAGATGGAATATGGATATGTTGTCGATAACTTCAACCACTATCTTCAGAACACTTTCATTTTTGATTAAATGTATTATCTCCATTGTTGTAACCAGATTGAGTTATTTTGTAAAGTCTGTGTCTTAGATCGCAAGACGGGTTTTTTGTGTTTACAAAACCACTGACTCTTGTTGTTAAATTAATCTTTAAATTCTTCTCTATATCTAACTCTAATCCTGCTATTAAAGATAACTTTCCATCAAGTCCGTATTCTTTTTTCTTATGAAGATGTGTTAGAGGATTAAAGCCTTGATAATCTTTACCTATTATTCTATTTTCATTACCAATATCAAATCTAAATACTTCTTTTGAATAAGAACTATTTAAATAAAGATTGCTTAAATCTAATTCTGTTTTCAGAAATAGACTGTGTTTCTTTAAATATCCAGATATAGGATCAAAAAATGAAAAAGATAGTGGATAATAAATCTCTAGTAAAGAAGAAACATCAGGAGATTCATTAAGTTTTTTATCCCCTTCATTTAATTTACCTTGTATTAATTGCTTAATTCAAGTAGCTTTATTAATAATTATGCTAAAGGTGTGACTAGTTTGATTGGCAAGCTCAAACTGAGAACTATATATGCCCTTTTCTTTTAAATTCTCATTTTGCTCAGTTAAATAAGCATTACCTCAGGCCCTAAAAGAAGATTGAACTATTTTGTATTGGGGATAATTTTTTGAATTATTTCCACTTGTAAAGACTTGACTCGTTTGTGAATCTAAATTGATTTCCTTAATTAAAGCATCAGGAATTAATTTTTTTTCAATTGAAGATTTTGGTTCATTTTGCAAAATATGCCCATTATTCACATATTTCTTTAATTGCTCTTTAGTAACTAAATCAACGCCTTTACATTCCTTGTAAAGTTCAGTAGACTCATCATGCGGAACATATGCGCCTTTGTTTTTGATATCTTTCCAATAATATTGCCCATTCCTTTTTGGAGCATCTGTTTTGTAAGAAAAAAATTCAACTCAAGATTTAGTTTGCTTTTCGAGCAGACTTTTTCCGGTGGAATCTATTTTCTCTTTCTTTACCTGTTGTTGTTGTTGTTGTTGTTGTTGTTGTTGTTGTAAATCCTGATCAATAAAGCCTCCTACTTTGTAGGGGTCTTTGCAAGTTGATTTTCAAAAATCTCCATTTGTCTCAAAAGTATATTTTGGCTCTGATGCTTGACCATCTGAGCTATTTTTTCATTTATCAAGAAATACTTTCTTGACTCTGCTACTTGAGGTATCTCCAACTATTGTTTCAAAGCTATCACTATTGGTTGTGAAATAATTTTTTGGGTCTAAAGGAGGACTATCATTAAAGAGAAAATAGAATGATTTGATAATTAAAGATGATGTATCTATTCCTCAAGAAAAACTGGATGGAATTGGTTTTGGAGGATCAAGTTCAAATGTTATTTTTTGTTCTGAGTCCTCTTTCTTAACCTTTAAGTTGTGTGTTTTCTCTTGGCCATTATTCTCTAACTTAGTAGTTACTACAGTGTAAATCTTTTCTGAATTAGTAGTTAAATCTGAAAGTGGAACAATATGTGTAACTGGTATAGGATCAGAATAATTTGCTACTAAATTAAGGGTAATAAGTATATTGATATTACCTTTATCTTGAATAGGAGTAAATCTATCTTTGGCTAGAACAAACTTTTGTGTATTGTGATCTGTTTCTTCTTTAATTATTTCAGTTGCTTCTTGAAATTTGTAATCAGAACTATGACTAAATGTTGAAAGAGGCCTTGTTTCTTCAATTCATAACTCTTCTCCATAAATAGTTTTGGAAATTTTCAAAGCTCCATAATCATCTACATTCTCAGGTAAATCTTGTTGCAAAGAACTTACTAAATTTATTATTGAATCCTTATCTTCTTGAGGATCATTTAATATCGGAGATAAAGTGGCTGCTGGTGCATAAAATGCTAGCTCTTTAGAAGCTAGCGTTACAAGAAATAAAGGAAAAAGGAGGATGAAAGTTCTTTTTAGAAATGAATAGCTCTTGATATATGACATCCAAAAATACTTTACTTTTGTAAGGGTTTGGAATATTTAAGCACAAACTTACTTATCTCAAAGCCAGCGGATCCTGCAGCGCCTATTGTTTCATGTGCATTAGCATTCTTAATTTCTTTCGTTATTAATCCTATTGGTCTAATTTGTGTAGCATAGTGTAAATCATTCTTGTTTTTGTCTTTCCAAAAAAATACAGAATATCAAAAAGCAAGCATTGAAACGTTAGGAATATCTTTCGCAGTAGGTTCTTTTGTATCTGTCTTGAAAAACGTTTCCAATTTTGTCTTTATTTTTTCAAATTTATCATTATCTGTATCTTCTTTCTTTGTTCTTCGATCTGCTCTATTGTAAGTTACTCTAAATTTAACTTCATAAGCTTGTTTTTCATCAGTTTTAGATTGTAAATCTTTTACATCTACATCTACTGTTTGCGACCCCCATAAATCGTGTAATTCAGAAGGTGATTTATCTTTTTCTACTTTCTCATATTTATTTTCATCTCCACATTCTTGCGAACTTGAACTTGAACTTGAAAGAATATATTTATTATTTACACATAGTGTGGTCAAAGTGTTGAAATGATTGCTATGAAAGAATGAATTGTAAGAATTCTTTGATCCATCCAAATGTAAAGTAATCGTTTTAAGATTACTAAAATCGATATTAGTTAATTTACCCTTAGCTCTCTTTGGATATCAATAATATACATTTTGACCACTAGATCATCAACTACTTAAATCTAATAATGGGAAGCCATTTTCTGGCTTTCCATAAGCGGCTATATCCTTAAAGTAAACTTCTGCTTTATTAGATTCATCGGTTTCAATAATAGTAGTTATTTTCCTTTCATTTAATTTAGAGCTTAATTCAGACAAAGTCTTAATTACCTCTTCGCCTTCTTGCTTCTTTACATCTTTTGTCTCTTCCTTTACTCCAGAATCCTTATCTACATAAAATGAAACTACTTCAGGCTCTCCAGTAAGCGAAATTACTAAGAAAGAAGGGATATGAATATGTTCTCTATATTTTCAACCAAACTCTTCAGAACAATTTCATTTTTTGTCTAAAGACTGTTTACTACTGTAATTGCCATTATCTATCTTGTAAAGCCTATGTCTTAGATCGCAAGATGGATTTTTGGTGTTTACAAATCCACTGACTCTTGTTGTTAAATTAATCTTTAAATTCTTCTCTATATCTAACTCTAATCCTGCTATTAAAGATAACTTTCCATCAAGCCCATAATCTTTCTTCTTGTGGGAATATGTTAAAGGATTAAATCCCTGATAATCCTGTCCTATTACTCTATTCTCGTTGCCAATATCAAATCTAAATACTTCTTTTGAATAAGAGCTAGTTAAATAAAGATTGCTTAAATCTAATTCAGTCTTTAGTAACAAGCTATGTTTTCTTAAATAACTTGATACTGGATCAAAAAATGAAAAAGATAAGGGATAATGAACCTCTAATAGAGAAAAGATATCTTGTGATTCATTTAACTTTTTAGATTCCTTCTTTTGTTGTTCGAGTGTTTTCTTAGTTAGATGTTCCGTTCACGTATTCTTGTCAATCTTTATGGTGAAAGTATGATTGCTATGATTCGCTAATTCAAACTGAGAACTATATATGCCCTTTTCTTTTAAATTCTCATTTTGCTCAGTTAAATAAGCATTACCTCAGGCCCTAAAAGAAGATTGAACTATTTTGTGTTGCGGATAGGAGGGGCTATCTCCATTTTGTAATCCTGACGATCCACTTCCATTATTAATTTCTTTAATTAAAGGTTCAGGGGCTAATCTTTTTTCTACGTGTTCTTTAGGTTCAAAAGTTAATGTTTTTGTTCTATTAATATATTCTCCAAGTTTAGTCTTAGTCTCTAATTCAACACCTTTGCAATAGTCATCTGAAGCAGTTGATTCATCATGAGGAACATAAGCTCCTTTATTTTTTATTTGCTTTCAAAAATATTGCTCATTATGCTTTAATTGTTCTTTTTGAAAAGGTTTAACTTCAATTCAAGACTTCTTTTGTTTAGCTAATCTACTACTTCCATTGTTTTCAACATTTTCTTTTGGCGATTCTGATGTCTGGGACGAACCTCCATTGCTCTTTAAGTCTTTATCAATAAATCCACCTACTTTGTAGGGATCTGAGCAAGTAGATGTTCAAAAATCATTATTAGTATTAAATTCATATGTAGGTTCTTCTTGCATGGATGGAGGATTTTTGGGTTTAGATTTATTATTTCATTTATTTAACAGCACTTTTTTGAATCTATTACTATACGTTGTTTCTCCAACTACATCAGACTCTAAATTTTGATTAATAGTAAAGTAACTCTTAGGATCTAAAGGAGGGTTGTCATTAAAGAGAATATAGAACGATTTGATAATTAAAGATGATGTATCTCAACCTATCCGACCACTTGAAGCATAAATGCTAAGAGTAGCATCTAGTTCAAAAGTTATTTCTTGTTTTGAACTATCTTTTGTAACTGTTAAAAAATATGTATTAGCTTGCTGATTAAGGTCTTCAGTTTTTGTAGTAACTATAGTGTAAACCTTACTGGAAACAGTAGTTAAATCTGAAAGTGGAACAATATGAGTTACCGGTATCTTATTATCTCCTAATTCAAAAGTTGTTAGTACATTAATATCTCCTTTATCCTGAATCTGTTCAAACTTATCTTTACTTAATACATACCTTTGTTTATTATCTGTTTCTTCTTTAGTAATAATTTCATCTGCCTCTTTAAATTTGAAATCAGATCTATGACTAAATGTTGAAAGAGGATTAGATTCTTCAATTCAAATCTCTTCTCCTCAAATACTTTTTTGAATCTTTAATGAACCATAATCCTCCACTCCTTCTGGAAGTTCTTTATTTAAAGAACTTACTAAATTAATTATTGAGTCTTTTTCCTCTTTTGGATCGCTTAATATCGGAGATAGAGTAGCTACTGGTGCATAAAATGCTAGCTCTTTAGAAGCTAGAGTTACAAGAAATAAAGGAGAAAGGAGGACGAAAGTTCTTTTTAGGAATGAATATCCTTTAATATACGACACTTAAGTCGTATAACTAAAGAATACCTAAAGCTACTTGAAACATTTTGTCTAACGTGGTTTCTCTTTCTTGTGCTGAAATCTTTTTGCCAGTAACCAAGCTATCTACAACTGTTAATAAAGAAGCTGCTTTCTTGCCTGTATGCATAGCAGTAGCAAACAAAGCATAAGATTCCATCTCAACACAACCAGCTCCAGTCATATCAACTAATTCTTGTGCTGTCTTCTTGTAATAGTGGACTTCTCTAGTAAAGCATCTTTCCTTTATTAAAGGTATTCCTTGTTTACTTGCTGATTTCTCTAACATTTCAACTACTTCAGGGCTAGCTTTAAGTACTTGTTCATCGCTTCCATTCATAATTTGGTTGTAAATTGAAGACTGTACAAAAGCTTCCTTAACCAAAATAACATCCATTACATTAACTTCTGGTCTAAGAGCTCCAGTAGAACCTACTCTTATGATGATATCAACATCATAAAAATTAAATAATTCATAAGCATAAATACCCATTGATGGGATACCCATTCCTGAGCCCATAATAGTTACGGGCTTCCCGTTGTAGTTGCCTGTATAAACAGACATGCCTCTAACATTAGAGACACATTTAACATCCTGTAGAAACTTGTCTGCTGCCCACTTTGCCCTTAAAGGGTCCCCAGGCATTAAGACAATCTTAGCAATTTCGTCTTTATGTGCGCTTATGTGCGAAGTTGGAGTAGACATAAATTGCTTATTTAAATAGATAGTAAATTTTACAAAAAACTTAACATCTTTGAAAATGCTTTTCAAATAATCTGTGTTTATTTAGCTTTTGGAGAAGAATATCTAAATTCAAATTTACTAATCTCAAAACCAGCGGATCCTGCAGCGCCTATTGTTTCATGTGCATTAGCATTCTTAATTTCTTTTGTTATTAATCCTATTGGTCTAATTTGTGTAGCATAGTGTAAATCATTCTTGTTTTTGTCTTTCCAAAAAAATACAGAATATCAAAAAGCAAGCATTGATACATCTGGTATTTCTGTGGCACTAGGATCTCTTGTGTCTGAATCTTTAAAGAGTTTTTCTAATCTATTCTTTATTTTCTCATATCTATCATTATCTTCTTGTTTTTTAGAAAGATCTCTTCTGTCTGCTCTGTTGTAAGTTACTCTGAATTTAACTTCATAAGCTTGAGATTCATCATTTTTTGATGATAATTCTTTACCACTTTGCTCAATAGTTATTTCTTGTGAACCCCATAAATCATGGAGTTCTGAAGGAGCTTTATCTTTCTCTTCTTTGTCATATTTATTGCCATCTGCACACTCCTTGTCGCCTGTTCCTGTTCCTGTTCCTGTTAAATTGTACTTACTTGTTACACATAGAGTTGTTAATGTATTGAAATGATTACTGTGAAAGAATGAATTGTAAGAATTCTTTGATCCATCAAGATAAAGCTTTATTGACTTTAAATTTTCAAAATTAACATTCGTAATAGTTCCAGTTGCTCTTCTTGGATACCAATAATAAACTTGTTGCCCACTAGTAATCCAGCCATTTAAATCCAATGGAAAACCTTCCTTAAGTTCTCCATAAGCCGCTATATCTCTGAAATATACTTCTGCTTTATTAGTATCATCTGTTTCAACTACAGAAACAATCTCTTTTTGTTCTAACTGTGCAGACAATTCAGAAAGAGTCTTAATTGGTTTAGGAGTTTCTTGTTTTAATTGTGCCGGAATTTCAACTATCCCTGATTGCTTATCTATATAGAAAGCGGAGACTTCTGGCTCTTCTGTAAGTGAAATTACTAAATAAGAAGGAATATGAATATGCTTTCTGTATTTTCAACCGGCTTCACTACTGCATTTTCAATCTTGTTCTAAGCTACTTCAATCTCCACTTAAGCTCTTTATTTTGTAAATTCTATGTCTTAAATCACAAGAAGGATTCTTAGTATTTACAAAGCCACTAACTTTTGCAGTTAAATGAATATTTAAATCTTTATTTTGATCTAATTCAAGTTTGGAAATGAAACTTAATGTACCATCCAAACCATATGGTTTGGCTTTATCTGGATTTAAAGTTGGCTCAAATCCTTGATAATCCTTGCCAATTTCCCTATTTGCATTACCAATATCAAATCTAAATACTTCTTTAGAATAAGAGCTAGTTAAATAAAGATTACTTAAATCTAATTCAGTCTTTAGTAATAAGCTATGCTTTTTTAAATAACTCGACACTGGATCAAAAAATGAAAAAGATAATGGATAATAAACCTCTACTAGTGAAGAAATATCAGGAGATGTATTTAATTTTTTAGTCCCTTCTGTTTGATCTAGCTTGCCTTCAATTAAATTCTTAATTCAAATATCTTTAGGTAATTTAATAGAGAAAGTGTGCTGACTTTGATTTGCTAATTCAAATTGTTTACTATATATTCCCTCTTCTTTTAGATTCTCGCCTGTCTTAGTTAGATAAGCATTACCCCAAGCTCTAAACGAAGATTGAACTATTTTGTGATAGGGATATTTAGAGTTGCCATTTACAGCAGAATCTCCATCCTTTACTTCCTTTATTAATGCTTCTGGAGCCAACTTCTTATCAATATAACTCTTTGGCTCTCTCTCCAAATGAGAACTTAAGTGTTCTTTGAATTTAGTCTTAGTTTCTTCATCTAATCCATTACATTTGTCGTAAGTCTCTGTAGATTCATCATGCGGAACATAAACATTTGCTTGTTTAATATCTTTTCAAAAATATTGTCCATTACGGTTTTGAGCTTCTTTTTTCTGTGCTTTAAATTCAACTCAAGATTTAAGTTGCTTCTTTAATTGACTTGTCTCTTTGCCATCTATTTGTTGGTTTTTTAATTCTTGCTGTTGCTGTTTTGATGTCTCACTCTTTAAATCCTTATCAATAAATCCCCCAACTTTGTAAGGGTCCGAGCAAATTGATTTTCAAAAATCATTTTCGCGCTTAAATTCATATTTGGGCTCTTCTGCAGAATTTGATTTTTCATTTGAACTATTATTTCACTTATTAAGAAATACTTTCTTTACTCTACTATTTCCATCATCACCCACCACACTTGTTGTTTCTTCAACAAGAGTAAAGTAGCTTTTTGGATTTAGTGGAGGACTATCATTAAAGAGAATATAGAATGACTTAATAACTAAAGAAGATAAATCTTGATTTAAATAACTACTTGACGGAATAAATTTAGATTCATCGCTTAATTCAAAAGTTATTGCTTGTTTTGAACTATCTTTTGTAACTGTTAATCTATGCTCTCTCTGATGGCTATCTATCTTTGTAGTGATTACTGTGTAAGTCTTGGTAGAAACAGTAGTTAAGTCCGCAAGAGGAATAACATGAGTGATTGGTATTGTTTCTTGTCCTTTAGTTACTAAATCAAAAATAGTTAATACATTAATATTGCCCTTTTCTTTAATTGTTTCAAAATCTTTTTTTTCCAAAACATATTTACTACTATTTTCACTTTTGATTATCTCTTTAGCATCTTGAAATTTGTAATCAGAATTATGACTAAAGGTTGAAAGGGGATTTGCCTCTTCAACTCATAATTCTTCTCCTCAAATACTTTTTTGAATCTTTAATGAACCATAATCCTCCACTCCTTCTGGAAGTTCTTTATTTAAAGAACTTACTAAATTAATTATTGAGTCTTTTTCCTCTTTTGGATCACTTAATATCGGAGATAGAGTAGCTACTGGTGCATAAAATGCTAGCTCTTTAGAAGCTAGAGTTACAAGAAATAAAGGAGAAAGGAGAACGAAAGTTCTTTTTAGGAATGAATATCCTTTAATATACGACATTTAAACCGTATAGCTAAAGAATTCCTAAAGCCACTTCAAACATTTGCTCTAAAATATCCCCTCTTCTTGCTACTGTAATCTCCTCTCAAGCAACTAAACTATCTACTACTGTCAAAATAGATGCAGCTTTTTTGCCAGTCTTAATAGCATTAACAAAAAGAGCATAATTTTCCATCTCAATACAGTCAGCATTAGAAATTTCAATAATTTGTTCAGCAGTTCTTCCAGATCAAAATGATTCAGTAGTAAAACATCTTGCTTTTCTCACTGGAATACCTTGTTCTTGAGCAGAATTTTCTAATTTTGCAACTAATTCTGGGTTAGCTTTAAGAAGCTTTTCATCACTTCCATTCATAATCTTATGATAAGTGGGAGATTCGGCATATGCCTCATCAACCACAATAAGATCTAATAATTTCATATCTGACTTAAGAGCGCCTGTAGTCCCACTCTAATAATAGCCTCAACATTACAAAATCTAAATAATTCATAAGAATAAATTCCCATAGATGAAATACCTATTCCTGAAGCCATAATACTCACAGGCTTATCCTTGTAAGTGCCAGTATAAATAGTTATTCCTCTAACAGAAAAAACTCTTTAGCATTCTTTAAAAATTTATCTACTGCCCACTTTGCCCTTAAAGGGTCCCTAGGCATTAAGACAAACTTAGAAATTTCGTATTTATATGCATCTATGCCTAGAGCAAGGGCTGAAGACACAACCTATTCAGGCTGATTAAAGAACTCCTAAAGCAACTTGGAACATTTTGTCTAATGTAGTTTGTCTTTCTTCTGAAGAAATTTCTTCTCAAGTAACTAAACTATCAGAAACTGTTAATAAAGAAGCTGCTTTCTTTCCTGTCTTAACGGCATTAGCAAATAAAGCATAAGATTCCATTTCAATGCAATCTGCTCCAGAAATATCTACTACTTGTCTCGCTGTTCTACCTGCTCAGAAAACTTCTGTAGTAAAGCACATTGTTTGTCTTACGGGAATTCCTTGTAATTCAGCTGATTTTTTCAATTTGACTACTAACTCAGCATCCGCTTTAATTATTTTGTCATCACTACCATTTATTATTAGGTTGTAGGTTGGAGCTTCAGCTATTGCTGCATCAGCCAAAATAATATCTTTAAGTCCAATCTCAGGTTTAAGACCGCCAGTAGTACCTACTCTAATAATAGTTTCAACACCATAGAAATTAAATAATTCATAAGAATAAATTCCCATTGAAGGAATGCCCATGCCAGAAGTAGCAATGCTTACTGGCTTTCCCTTGTAAGTACCTGTATAAATTAAAGCTCCCCTAACTGATGAAACTACTTTAGGATTTTCTAAAAACTTCTCTGCCGCTCACTTAACCCTTAATGGATCCCCAGCCATCAAAACAAAAGGAGCAATATCTCCCTTATTAGCGCTAATATGAGGGGTAGGTGGAATGTTCATAAAAACAAGAATTCTATAAAAAAGTTTTTACTTTTTCCAGAATATCTTTTATCTTTTCGCTATTCTCCTGAATACTCTTACCATATCTATTAATATTCATAAATTCAAAACTCTTGGGATTGAAAATAGTAAAAGTATTCTCAACGCCTGCCTGCATTATCCTACTAATTCTTTCAGTAATGCTGGCAGAAATAAATAAGACATTCTTACTCTTTAAAAAATCAATCTCTATCCTGCTTAGTCAATCAATAATATTCTTAAAAAAAGCAGAAATATAGCCATTATGTTCCGGAGCAAAGAATACTAATGTTTCGTATTCTTTGAATAGTAAATACAACTCATGTATTTCTTCTGGTACTTTTTGAAATTTAACTAACATTGGTATATTAGAGTATTTAAGAAGATTAAGAGAATCAAATTCAGTCTTCTTTACAATTTCTTGCAATATTTCATTATTAATGGAAGGTTCAGAGTTAGAAGCTGAAATGAGTAAGATCTTTTTCAGTGACATCTTTGTCATTGTTGGTTTAGTTTTTAGTAGTATACCACTTTTATTAGCGAGTCAAATAGAGAGAAAGAGCTTAAGTAGTTATGAAAATGCAAGACTAATAGAGGGATATTAATTGATAATGAAAGATATAGTATTCTTTTTCCAGAAGAAAAATGACAAGAAATTATAGATATTATTGAAGCGGAAGAATTAGATAAATTTAAGAGATGAAATAATGGTGAAAAGTTATTAGGAATTTAAAGAAAATAATAGAGGCAAATAAAAATCAATTTAGTGATTATTTCAACGAGAATAATCAAGAATTAATTGAGGTGTGTGCTATTTGTTCTTTGGGTGATAAAGATTAATAACGACCTGCTCTCTTTAATTCTCTTATTACATTAGCTACAGCTTCACAATATTTATTAGTTGTATGATACTGTATCTTCTCAGGATCTCAATTTAAATGCTTCTTCTCTCTTAAATCTACTCCTGCTCCATAACCAGCACTCTCTAAAGACAAAATATCATTACCTTCATTCCCAATAACAGCAATATTATCTATCTCTATATTTAATAATCTTGCCACTTCTTGAGCAGCATATCACTTATTAATCCTATTATCTATAATTTCAATAAAAAAGCGAGGACCAGAAGAGAAATAAAAATAACTTCCAAATTTCTCTACTAATTTCTTTCTTAAAGCTTTAACTCTAGGAAGCTTTAAGAATATCATTACTTTCTGTATTTTTGCTAAATTAATTTCTTCTGAAAAATACTTTTTTTCATATCTATCTTTAAATAACAATCAAAACATTAATTTAGAAAATAATCTGTTAGTAAAGTAGAGTTCTTTATCGCTATTGGCCAAAAAAAAATTGTATTTATTCTTAACTAAATAATCAACTACAAGCTTACAAGCATTTAACTCAAAATACCTAGTTACTATACTTGGATATTCACTAGTAAATCTAACTATTATTGCGCCATTTAAACAAATTAAATAAGGTATAGATGCAGGAGAAATAGTCTTAGATAAATATTGAGCTACCTTAATAGTTTCAGTAACATCTCTTCCTGTAGATAATATTATTTGACCTCCTGCATCAGCATAATCCTTTAAAGCATCTATATTAGCTTCACTGATACTATTAGGAAAATAGGCACCTTCTTTCATTAAAGTACCATCAATATCAACAAAAATACATTTAATTTTTTGCATATGCAAAGCGAAATTACTGATTTATCGCTTTAAGAAAAATATTTTCAACTTCTTTAATTGCATCCTCCAATACATCATTAACTACACGATATTTAAATAATGGTGCTACTAATATCTCTTTTTCAGCCTTTAATAGCCTGATTTTTATATCTTCTTCGCTCTCTGTCCCTCTCTTTCTAAGTCTTCTCTCTAATTCTTCCATAGAAGGCGCTTCAATAAAGATTGAAACAAAATCATCACATTTCTCTAATATCTGTTTAAATCCCAATGTTTCAATCTCTAATATTAC
The DNA here is from genome assembly GCF_001645765.1 of Candidatus Mycoplasma haematobovis. Taxonomy (GTDB): domain Bacteria; phylum Bacillota_I; class Bacilli_A; order Mycoplasmatales; family Mycoplasmoidaceae; genus Eperythrozoon_B; species Eperythrozoon_B haematobovis. The sequence goes on from NZ_LWUJ01000010.1 coordinate 217,722, forward strand.
ATTCTTTCCTTCATTTAAAGTATTATCTACTCATTCCTTAGAAGTTCCATAATAATTTCCAAAGAAATTAGCATATTCCAACATCTTTCCGCTCTCTATATTTTGTATGAATTCTTCTTTACTAATAAAGAAATAGTGCACACCATGCACCTCATTAAATCTTTTTGCTCTAGTAGTGTAAGATACAGAAAATACTAAATTTAATCTTGGATTTGCAAGAAGTTTTTCAATTATGGCTCTCTTACCAACACCGCTAGAACCAGATATTATGAATAATCTACCCTTGGAAAGCACCTTCTAAGCCAATAAAAAGGTCTATCCTTCGCCATTATAATTGAAAGAATTTATTAGTGTCCTATAAAAAGACTCTAAATATTCCTTCAACTGCCTTTCCCATGAAAGCGGGATTGGTAGAAAATGCAGAAAAATTTAGATCTTTTTGAGAAGAGCAAAAAGTATTTGAAAAGCTAAGTAATAGAGGAGGAGAATTATTCATTCTCCATGATGGTCCTCCCTATGCTAATGGAGATATACATTTAGGTCATGCTCTTAATAAGATACTTAAAGATTTCATACTAAGATATCAAACTCTTAAAGGCTTAAGTATTAATTACATAGCTGGTTGAGATACACATGGACTTCCTATTGAAAATAAATTAGAGAGATCTGATAATAAATACAAAATAAAGAGTTCTCTAGAAAAAAGAGTAGCTTGCGCTAATTATGCAGATGAACAAATAAGAAAACAAAAAGAACAATTTAAACAGCTTAATTTACTCACAAATTTCAAAGAGATATATAGGACTAAAGATAGTTTATTTATTAATGCAGAATTAGATATTTTTTATGCTTTCATAGAACAAAAATTATTGTACTGAGATTTAAAGCCAGTAGCTTGATCTTGGTCTTCAAAAACAGCTCTAGCAGAATCAGAAATAGTCTTTCAAAATAGAGAATGCAAAAGTATTTACTTTACTTTTCCTTTAGATAGATTTAAAGAACTTCCTCTTAATACTAAATTAGTAATTTGAACTACTACTCCTTACACTCTTGAAGCTAATAGATTTGTAGCTCTACATCCGGACTTAACTTATTTATTAATTACTAATCAAAAAGAAGCTTTATTAATTAGTAAAGCTAGATTTAAAGTACTTAAAGAACTATTTCAAAATTATGAAATAACTCAAGAATATTTAGGTAGTTATTTCTTAAATGCTAGCTATACTAATCCTTTAAATAACTACAAAGGAAAAATAATTAATGCTAACTATATTACTGAAGAAACTGGTACTGGCATAGTTCATATAGCTCCCGCTTTTGGTTTAGAGGACTATATGGCTACTGGAGGCAAAGAACTATATTGTCCTATTAATGAAGATGGTTATTTTACTTCTGAAGCTCAATTTCAAAAAATAAGAGGTGTATTTTATGAAAATGCAAATGAGATTATTATTAATGAACTTAAAGAATATTTAATTAAAGTAGAGTTAATAACACATAGTGTAGGGCATGACTGAAGAACAGGAGAACCCTTACTTTACAGAGCTTCTCCCCAATGATTCATAAATATTAAAGAATTACAAAAACAAGTACAAGAAATTAGTTTTGAATCTTCTCCTTCTTGAATAAGTTCTCATCTTAAATCACTCTTACTTTCAAGAGCTGAATGATGTCTCTCTAGACAAAGAGCATGAGGTACTCCAATAGTAATTCTTTTCTCAGAAGGTAAACCTATTCTAGATATAGAGCAAATTAAATATACTATTGAGCTTCTTAAAAAACATGGAATTAATACTTGGTATGAAAAAGAAGCTAGCTTCTTTTTGCATCCAAAATACAAAGAACTTAAAGAAATAACTAAATCACAAGATATCTTAGATGTTTGATTTGATTCAGGCAGTTCTTGGAACATCTTAAATAATACAGCTGATCTTTATTTAGAGGGTTTTGATCAATTAAGAGGTTGATTTAATTCTTCTTCAATTATTTCATTAGCTGTACAAAAGAAATTACCCTTTAAAAAATTAATTGCTCATGGCTTTGTCTTAGATGAACATGGCAATAAGATGTCTAAATCTAAAGGTAATGTAATTAATCCTTTAGATATAGCTAATAAATATGGTGCTGATGTACTTAGATTATGACTAGCTATGAATAATTATTTAGAAGATATTAAGCTTAGTGAGTCTTCTTTAGAAAGCGCTATCTCTCTCTATAGAAAAATAAGAAATACTCTCTTTCGTTATTCACTATCGGTGCTTAAAGATATTAAAGTTGAAAAGTTAGAGCAATTAAAGGAAGAAGAAAATATATATATTTATGCTTTATTTCAAGAAAAATACAAAGAAGCTATTATAGCTTTAGATTCTTATCATTTCTTTAAAGCTATTAAATCCTATTTAGATTTCTTAAATATTTATTCTTCTTGATATTTAGAGATCTCTAAAGACTTACTATATTGTGGAGATCCTGAAAGTATAGCTTTCAAAGAAACTCAATATGTGATTTATGAAATCTTTCATAAATCACTACTATTATTTAGTATATTTATTCCTCAAACAGCAGAAGAAGCATATTCTTATTTAAATAAAGAGAATAAGAAAGAGAGTGTGGCTTTAGAGTTACTTGAACCTATTTCTGAAAGTGCTTTAACTATTAATAAGGAGTGACAAGAGTTCTTTGAAATAAAGGAAGCTATTTATGCAGAAATAGAGAAAGAGAAGATTGGAGGTGCTCCTGAAACTAAAGTATTTCTTAATAGGAGTGCTAGTACTCTTGATTATCAAAAGTATTTAAATGTAGCTGAAATTGAATTTGATGCTCCTGAATTAAAAGTTGTTAAAACTTCTCTACCTAAGTGCTTAAGATGCAGAAGACATAAGTCATTAAATAATGATTTATGTGCTAGATGCTCAGACTATTTAACAAAATATTCAGAGAAATATAAAGAGTTATCATTGAACAACCATTAGCAATCTGTATAGTATTCCTTCATTTTTCTTTCTTTTGGAATGAAAATAAGAACAATACTAGAAGTAGTAAGTTAAGGAGCAATCAGAAACCTATTTTATTATTAGATAAGTCTTGATTTAAATGTCTCTTGCCCATTAAAGAATTAGAGCTTATTCAGTTAGTGTAGGTAGGAAGAGTTAAATTAAATAAAGAAGAGCCAAAGAAACCTCCTACCGCTATTAAATATTCTCGTTTTCTAAATAAGAAATAAAGAGCAGAGAATTCGGGTGTTGAAGTAATAAAGCTAAGTATTATTCCAAATGCTGCGCTCTTTGGAAGGGGCAACATTGAAGTAATATAAAAATTTGCATAAGCTAAAGAGCCAAATACTATTCAAAGAAATAAAGTAATAGCTAATAAAGAATATTTATTTCAATCATTAAAGAAATTGAATTCTAGTCTCCTATTAGAGTTCTTAGAGTCATGTTGATAAGTCTTTTTTAAATATCAAATTCATACTCATAGGAATACTAAATTAATTAAATTGAAACCTTTGAAATTAAAGGATTCAAAAAGAGGTGGAACAAAGAAAATACCAATAAGAAGAATAGTTTCTCAGAAAATTAATTCTCAAGAAAAGATACTATCTTCTCAGAAAATCGTAGAGATTTGATCTAAATCTTGTTGTTTTTTTTTTACTGCACAATTAATAGTAATTACAGCAATGGCTACTGACAAGAATACTACTTGTCAAATATTAGCGCCAGTTACATTGTAGAAAGAATAAAGAGCGTAAGTAGGATTGGTTTGACCTTTATCATGAAAACCAGAAGCAATAGAGTTAATAAATTCTGGAAAAGAAGTTCCTACTGAAAGAAATAAAGCTCCTACAAAAGTATCAGAGAGTTTGTATTTAACAGCTAAAGCCTTTATTGATTCTATTGATCAGTAAGCAGTAATTACTATTCCTATAAAGCATAATAGGAAAGCAAAGAATAATAAAGGATGCAAGAATTTACAATATGGCGGGGGTGGAAGGACTCGAACCCACAACACGCAGTTTTGAAGACTGCTGTTCTGCCAATTGAACTACACCCCCGTGGCGGAACAGAAAGGATTCGAACCTTCGCGTAATTTTTAGATACCTAACAGCTTTCCAAGCCGTCCCCTTCAGCCTCTTGGGTACTGTTCCCTGCAAGCATTCTATTTTATAACTTTTTATAGAACCTAAAGAATTTGAAGAAAGCGAATTTAAGGCAAAACTTAAAGTCAGTTCTTGTAACACCTCCATACCCCGCATTCACCAAATACTCATCCAAAGTTACTAATAATTTATAGTAAGTAGATTTTCTTTTAAATTGAGTTGCTGCAGCATTTTTATGTCCTCCCCCTCCATACAATTTAGCAATATGATTAATTATTATTTCTTTAGATCTAATTGAAGCTCTTCAAAGTCTAGAGTTTAAATCATAAGTTAAAGTAGTTCATACTTCTACATTAAGAATATTTTCTAAGAATGGTACTGTATGTGGAAAGTCTTTAATAAAGTATTTATTAATTAATTTCTTATCAACAACAGCAAATACTAAGCCATTATTAGTTAATTTAGCTCTTCTTACTACATCGGAAATAAAAAGCTTAAATTTGTAATTCTTTACAAAAATAAAGTTATGTATGGCACTTCTATTTAATCCTTTTGAAACTAATTTAGAGAGCGCTTGGTAAGTAGAGGGCAAAACAGCAAGACTCATAAAGTTATTAGTATCAGTAATAATCCCAGCATAAAGATATTGAGCTAATTCAGAATTAAAGACATAGTCTGGCTCTAAATAAAAAAAGATTTCTGCAAGTATTTGGGAAACTGCTGGATAAGTAGGATCAATAAATTCAAGTTGTGCAAAGCCTTTAATTTTAGGATGATGATCAATAATTACTAGCTCTTTACAGTGGATATGCTGTTGAGTTAAGACTCTTTCTGTATTAGGTGTATCTAAGAGTATTCCTAAAGCGGTCTTTAATTCTTTTTCAGAAGGAAGAGGCTTATCATAATCAAATAAGAATTTCTCTTCTTCTCTAAGTATTCCTTGTGGAATCATTAATCTTACATTCTTATTAGGAAAGTTATCTTGCAATCATTTCCTAAGTCCAAATGCTGAAGCATAAGCATCAAAATCTGGATCTATATGTACAAAAATAGCAATATTTTCGTACTCGTTTAATTTAACTAAGAACTTAGAAACAAAATTCTTAAGCAAGGCTTAAATCAGGATAACCATATCTAAATCACTCTAAGTCTTTAGTACTTAATTCAGGACTAATACCTTTAATAATATGTTCTTCATATCACTTCTTAGCCTCTTCAACTCTCTTTGCTTCTTTCTCTAAATCTATCTCAAATTTCTTCCAAAGTAAAATTCTCTTACCATCTTGACTATTAAATTCAGAGCTAAATTCTACTTTGTCTGGATCTAAATAATCTTCATGTTTAAGAAAAGCAACACAAAAATAACCAACACTTATGCCTCTTAAATAAAGATATAGTGAAAGCTGATCTTTGTAACTCTCTGGTATTAATACTTCGCCATTCTTAAATCATTTAATCAGCCCTCCTCCCTTTTGGGACACTACTGGTTCTCCATTCTCATATACTAATTTAAATTGATTATCTTGAAAATTTCACTTGTATTTATCTAACTGTGCTGTTTTGATCTCTAAAATAGAAATAACTTTGCCATTCTCATCAAATTCTTCTCCATCTGGTATTCCGCCAAATATTCTGTTAGTTGAGAATAAGTCATATTTAACTTTAACTGGATCATAGCTTATGAACTTAAATCCCATCTTCTCTTCTGCATATTTCTTTAATTTAGGCTCTATTACTCTACCTGCATTAATAAAGAATAAATCTGGATCTTCTTTAAAGAAGCCTAAGATATCACATCAAGCTTGGAAGGGAGTTCTGAAAGTATCATTACCAAATACTGCTCCTATTCTTGAGCCAGTTAACTTCTTAGGTCTTCATAATTTTCTTAATCCTTGTGGAGTTAAATGTATTCTGTTATTTTTGAAAATAAAATCCTCTCTAAATACGTACTTATCAAACTTCATGAATATTTAAATTAATGGAAACTCTACCTAGTGCTTGACGTCATCCCATAAAGAGATTTAGAGTAAAGACAGAGGCAGAAATAGCTCTGATCAGACTAAGAAAAGCAATAACAATATTATTTTATAGTAGTGTAGTAGATCATATGGAAGAAGAACATAAGAATATATTAACTAGTAGTATGGGAGATACAATAGTTACACCAAGACAAAGTTTTATTGCTCATTTTGAAAGTGGAACTCCTAGACATAATTATGAAACTTTTAAGATTAGATTTGTAGAGATATTTGATACTTGTGGTAAGCATATATTAGCTAATGTTAAAGTAAGTAAAGAAGAAGGTAAGAAAGGTGCAGATATATTTGATTTCTGACATAGATTTGAAATACTATTCTATGATGTACAACCAAAGAGAAAGAAAGCAGGTTTCTTTAATTACATAAAACATGGGATATTTACTGTACTAAAGATATTTAAGTTGACTTGAAAATCAATAGCTAAATCTTACGTATTGTAATAACAAAACTCATATACACTTATTGATAAAGGTCTAGTTGCTCTTCACAGAGGTTTTGATTTATTCTCTTGACACCATGAAAGTCATTTTTTTCCTAATTCCTCAACATTTTTTGGTTCAACAATAAGATATTGTTTGACAAATCTTGAGACTTTACCATCCTCCAAATTTTTGACCGAATCCAACATTTTTTTACCTGTATCTTTCGCGCTGTCTTCTATTGCCATAACACAATATTTTTTATGATCTTCCATAGTTCTGAAAAAGCTATTATTATTTACGCCTAAATCACATCAAAAACTAAGTGCCTCTCATTTTCTGTCATTATCAATTAAATATTGATCCAGAGATATTGAATTAATTCCTTCTTTATGTCTCTCTAATATATCGTTGTAAATCTCTTTCTTCTTTTCTGAATTAGATACTAATTGAAAACCTTCTTTAATTAATGATTGTTGAATAGTTGGGGATCGTTTGTAAAGAGCATAAAAAACAGCTAAAGTAAAAGCTATTCCCGCAAGAGCTAAATTCTTATACCTCACAACTTGGATGTGACGCCACACAACCAAGGTACTTAGGAAGAATAGAACATCCTGAAACCCCTACAAAGGATATCAAAATGTTCAGATTCTTAATACTCAAGAATTATGCCCTAATAACTCCCAAAAATATCTTAATACCAATTATGAAATTTTTGGACATTTTTTAAATTTTGTTAGTAATTTATTAATTCTCTGCAAGCCCTTCTTAATTCTTTCAGACTCCTTAACTTTCTTAGACATTAATATTCCTGTTTCAGAACTTATTTCTTCTTTAATTTGTTCTGCTGAAAGATTGCAAATCTCCAAAGAAATATTTTCAAGTATCACATAACTCTTTAATAACTTATTCATATCTCTCTTTAAATCTCTTAAACTCTTAGAAAATCTCTTTGCATTATTCTCATCAATATTAGGAATAAATCCTGCTACTTTATCTAACTTTACTTTAAGTCTCTTCTCCCTATCTTTCAGTTTTTGGGCCTGTTTAGAAGTGTCTAAAACCAGCGTTGACAAATTCTTCAATAATTCAAGAAATGACATCAAATAAATCCAAACTTAAAAAATGAGACTTAATATAGAAAATTAAAATTATTTTAAACATTAAAGCAAGTTTCCTAAAGAACATATATTAATCCTCAAATGTCGCTTAAGAATCTAAGTTTAGGGGAGGTGTGTGAATTAAGGATGGGATTTGCTTTTCAAAAGAATAAATATAGAGATAAAGGACTACCTATCTTAAGAGTAACAGATATTCATAACAACAAAATAAACTCTGAAAAACTAGTTTATTTTGATCCATCTGACTATCCCAATAATATAGAGTTTGCTTTAATAAATATTGGAGATATTTTTGTATCTTGAATTGGTACTATTGGTAAAGTGGGATGAAATCAGACTAATTCTTCAATTTATCTTAAGCATGGATTATTTGCTTTAATCCCTAATGAAGAACTATTAAATAAGAGATATCTATTTCACTGATTAATAAATAATCAAGAAAAAATAAATTCAACTCTTGTTGGAGTAGGTGCTATTCCATACTTAGATATCAATAAATTCAAAAAGCTAATTATTTCCCTTCCGTCTTTATCAGAACAGAACAGCAAAGATATTAGATAAATTCTTAGAGTTATCTGAGGAGCTTTGTGAGGAGCTAAATTTAAGAAAGAAACAATATGAGTATTATAGGGATGAGTTGCTTTCATTCAAACAAGATAACAAGATCAAATGATTAACTTTAGGAGAAATAGCAACTGAACTATATAGGGGCGTTGGAATAAAGAAAGATGAAGCTATTGAAGGGGTTGGACATCCGTGCGTTAGATATGGTTGAATTCATACTTCAAATTTAATTTATTTTGATAAGTGTCCATTTGGAGTGGATGAGAATCTATTGAAAACTAAGAAATATGCTGAAAAAGGAGATATATTATTTGCCATAATTAGCGAAAATACCAAAGATATTGAAAAAGCTTGTACTTACATTGGAGAAGAAAAGATATTAGTTGGTGACGGCATTGTTGTTATGAAACATAAGCAAAATCCAAAATACTTAACTTATGCTCTATCTACTACAGATGCTCAAAAACAAAAAAAGCATGGAAAAATAAAACTTAGAGTTGTTAATTCTGGTGCGCCAAATATTAAGAGGTTAATAATTCCTATTCCTTCTTTAAAAAAACAACAAGAAATTGTTAATTTATTAGATAAGTTTTGAGAATTATCAAATAGTATTAAAGAAGGATTGCCTTCTGAAATATTTTTGAGAAAACAGCAATATGAATATTACAGAGATAAATTGCTAATTTAAATTTAAAAACTACTTTTTTAAAAAATGAATAAAAAATTAATTGGTAGTTTGTTAGGGGGGGGGTAGCTATATTAAGTTCTTTTGGTGGACTTAAGTTAAATGACAAGATTGCTTATAATGGGCAGGTTAGAAAATTTGGGGTCGCAAGATCATCTTTCAATGAAGTACTTCCCACTTTACATAGTGCTGAAGGATATCGTGTACCAAGATGAGAAGATGATAGGGTTTGAAAGGAACTTTACAACAAAAATAACGATAGTAAAAAAATTAGTATTGGCGATGGAGCTACGGAAACTATTAAATTTTTAGGTAGTCCTGAAGAATTAAGAGATATTTGTTACGAAATGATTTTGAAAGAAGTCGTAAATGGATACAAGGGTTGTAATGTTTCCTCGGGATGATGTGTAACTTGTTTAATTGGAAAAAATTGATACAACACTCCTGATAATTACTAATTTTTCAAGAAATTAATAAAATTAAAGTTTTCAAATTCAGAAATATGAACAAGAAAATAGTGAGTAGTTTAGTAGGGGGGGGGTTACGGCTGTAGTTGCTTCTTTGTCTGGAGTTAAGTTAAACAATACTACAAATTGAAATAAAAAGGTTGCCCATTTTGGGAAGTTAAGAAACCACTTTAACAAAAATGTTCCTGATTCAGAATTAAGAAACAATTGATACTTTCCGCGATGAGAAGATGACGCTATTTGAAAAAAACATTGAGAAAGAGGAGATAATAAGAAAGCTTATGCATCCCCTGAAGCTTTTAGGGACTGGTGTTACCAAAAATTAGAGCAACAACAACAAACTTGGGTTGATTGCAACCCTTCACAAGGATGATGTGAAATATGCACTAGAGGAAAAAGTTGAGATTAAATTAAGTACATAAATCTTTCATGACTTCTGGATAGTTTTCAATTGTTGAATCCTCTTTATCCCAACTATAGTTACATAATATGCTGGTTTATCGACAATTTCTCTATCTCCCGTCCGAAAATTACCATTCTATAATTCAAAAAAATTAATCCCCAATAAGCCTATCTCTTCTCCTATTTTTTCAAGATTACTATGGATAGACTTAACAATGGAACTTCAACCAACTTCTTTGGTGTAGTTTTTTAGTTTCTTCTAGTCAAAAACTATTGTTATGAATGACAAAATAACCCCTTGATCTTAGAGCTTTCAATAATGGATATTTAGACTTTAGAGTTTTTCCAACATAATTTACATCAGGCTTTGAAGAATTCAATAAAATAACTGTAGCCACAATTTCGCCAGCCACTAAAGTTTCTGCAAAAACAGCAAAACCAATACGGTGTAAATTCATTTAGATCTAAATAAAGTTTTTGGTTAACACTTTCAAAATCAAACAAAAATAATTTATTTATTGAATAGCTTCAAAAAGGCCACAAGCATGACTTAAATATGAATCAAGTAAAGAAACATATTTATCGCTCATAATCAGGAAGATCCTTTTGTAAAAAAGTTGAAACTTTCCTAATTAAGGAAAAATTTAATCCAATAATTATGGAAGAAATTACTAATAAATTGAAAGATATTGAATTTAATATGGCTATTATCTTATTAACTGAAGATCTTAAACTAACAGAAGAAAGCCAATTTAAAACAAATTTTATTTTTGAGAGATTGGATATCTTGAAAATATTTCAAGTTTAGTTATTATTTATGATGGAAGAATATAAATTCCTTCCAATATTAAAGCATCTGAATACATAAAGATAGATGAAAACTGCAAGCACAACTTATCTAATTTCTTAAGAGCCAGAGCCAAAAAAGATAATTTAAAGAATTAGTTGTGGGAAAAGATTATTAAAGTTTTTTCTTTATTTGCTATTGGAAATTAACAGAAAATTAGTCGTTAACTTGTTGGGGGATAATTATTTTTGTTGTTGCTATTGGGTGTGTTAAATCAAAAGATTTAATTTCAAGTAACGCCAAAATTAATCATTACTCAGTAAAAATTTTCATAAAAAAATAGCCACTAGATGACCAAACTTAAAGTTAAGCACAATATGAAAATGATAAAGCGGAAAAATTTTCTAAATTTGAAGAAATGAGAGATTATTGTTATGAATTTACATCTTAAAGCACTAAAATTATTCCTTTTTTTTCTTTAACTACTATTTTTGAATTATGTTCTTTTTGAATTAACTCTATTATTTCTGATTCACTTAAATTAACTGGAATATTAATTAAATACTTAAATTTACCTTTAATGAATACTTTAAATTCAACTTCTTGCTGCTCTCCTTCTTCATTTAGAGTAGGAAAAGGAGAATCATATATAGAACTATCTTTTTCATAAAGCTCTTCAGCTAAAGCTGGAGCATAATAACTAAGAAATTTCAAGAAAGTAACTAGAGCTTTCTCGCTATATTTCTTAATTCTCTGTAACTCATTAATAAATATCATTAATTCTGTTACTCCCATATTTACTTTAAGGCTAGGAATAACCTGTTCAAAAGACCTAATTAACTTATTCTCTATTTGATTCACTTCCTCATCTATAGCTACTTTCTCAAGCTTACTTAAATCATTAAAGAAGTAATAAACCTTTCCAAGCCACTTCTGCATAGCTTTAAGTCCTTCTTCCTCTCATTTAAATGAAAGTGACGTAGGACCAGAAAAAGCCTCATAAACTCTTAAAGCATCAGATCCATACTTATCAACAATCTCATCAATATTTACTGAATTCCCCTTAGATTTAGACATCTTACTTCCATCAGAGCCCAGTACCATTCCCTGATTAAATAAAACTTTAAAGGGTTCCTTAACTTCAACTATTCCTAATTTGTAAAGAAACTTATTTCAAAAACGAGCATAAAGTAAATGCATAGCTGCATGCTCCTGCCCTCCCACATATATGTCTACAGGTAGTCATCTCTTTAATATAGCTTTAGCTTCTTTTGAATCTAAGTCATAATAACTTCCATCTTCTTTTTTCAATAAATAAGCAATAAAGTATCAAGAAGAGCCTGCCCAATTAGGCATAGTGCTACTCTCCCTTATGTACCCCACCTTAGACTCCAACCACTCTTTACAATTAATTAAAGGAGAACTACCATTCCTACTTAAAGAATACTCAATATTAGTTGGAAGTACTACAGGCAACTCCTCATCCAAATAATCCTTTCCCTCCTTATCAAAAACAATAGGAATAGGCTCCCCCCAATATCTCTGTCTTGAAAATACTCAATCCTTTAATTTGTAAGTAACTACTGGAACAAAGCCCTCTTTAACTTCTTCCTCTACTTCTTTTCCTAATATAGGCAATAACTCCTCTGTCCTAAAATCAACATTCTTTATGTAATGAATAGGTAACTCTTTATTATTAAATAAACTCTTAATTAAATAATTAGTTTCTCTTAAATTCTCATTTATTTCTAACTTCTCTCTTAGCTTAGAAAAAGCATGTATCCCTACTGCCTTCAGTCTCAGAATATCACTAGGCTTATCTAAATTTAAGTAATACTTATTATTCTCAAATTCAAAAGCAAATTGATATTTCTGACCCTTTCCAATTCAATTCTCTTGTATTTTCTTAATATTCTCTGGCCAATCTAATTCCTTTAAATCCTCTAACAATTCATCAGCATAAGCAGTAATTCGTAATACTCACTGCTTCATTCGCTTAGGAACTACTTCATATCCGCCTCTCTCAGAATATCTCTTCCCATCTTCTCCCTCTATTATTTCTTCATCCGCTAATACAGTGTTTAACTCTTCGCACCAATTAACTAAAGTATCTCTAAGTTCAGCTAATCCATGCTTGTACATTTGTGAAAAAATTCATTGAGTATGTTGATAATAAAGAGCATCAGAAGTATTTATTTCTCATTCAAAATCATAAGAAAGAGCTAATCTCTTTAATTGCTTTCTGAAAGCATTAATATTCTTTAAAGTAAAGTCTGCTGGAGAATTACCAGTCTGAATAGCATATTGTTCTGCTGGTAATCCAAATGCATCTCATCCCATGGGATGAAATACAACATAGCCCTTCATCCTATAATACCTTGTTAAGATATCAGTAGCTAAATAGCCCTTTAAATGTCCTACATGTAACCCTGCCCCAGAAGGGTAAGGAAACATATCTAGAATGTACTTTTTCTCTAACTTAGGATGATCTAGAAACTTGTAAGTCTTTTTCTTCTCTCAAATATCTATTCACTTTTCTTCAATTAACTTAGCATCATAAACACCCATTACTCAACAATTTTAGGTGCTCCTGTTAAAGGACAAATACCATGATTATTCTTAGGAAAAGCTATTACTTCTCTAATATTCTCCACTCCTAGTAATAGTTGTATTAATCTATCAATACCAATAGCTATTCCCATATGGGGAGGCACGCCATAATTAAATGCCTCTAAAAACCATCCAAAACTACTCTCAATCTCTAAATTACTTAATCCAGCCATCTTAAACACATAATGTTGCACCTCTAGATCATTATTTCTTTCAGAACCAGAAGCTAACTCAATACCATTAAGTACTAAGTCATAGCCCCTAGAAAGCTCTGTTTTCATCTCAAAAGTAGTGCTATTTGAAGCGGGCTTAGTAAATAAGTGATGAGCTATAGTCCACTTTCTTCGCGCCTCATTGTATTCAAATAAAGGTCAATCTACTATTCAAGCAAATTTAAATTCTTTAGCTAATTCTGCTTTAGGTCTCTTAGAAAATCACATTCTCATAGCTCCCATAGAAGTCAAAGCATTCTTAAAAGTAAAGTCGTCACAAGTCACTAATAATAAAGTACCACTTCCCTTAGTAACAGCAGTTCCTAATTCCTCAATACCATACTCTGGATAGTCCATTGTTAATAGTGAACTCTTAATTATTTCTCCATTCTCTATTTTCAAAATATAGATCTGATTAGTAGTTACTATTGATTTAATTCACTTAGATTCAACTTGAAATATCTCTATATTTGGAATAAATAAACCAAATGCTTTAGTATGTTTATTTTGATTTAATAAATAAGGAAAATAAATAGTGTAGTCTTCTATTAAATATTCATATCTTAAATCTGGCTTATCTGAACCATATTTAGCAAGAGCATCATAATAACTTATTTTAGGAAAAGGTCTAATAAGCTCTTCTCCCTTTAATTCCTTCCATACTAGAGCTAAAGAACTCTCTATTATTTCAAATAACTCTTCTTGTGAAGCATAAGCCATTTCCATATCAATTTGTGAGAATTCATATTGCCTATCTGCCCTTAAATCCTCTAATCTAAAACAATTAGCAAATTGAAAATATCTCTCTAAGCCTCCAATCATTAATAATTGCTTGTAAAGCTGAGGAGACTGAGCTAAAGAAAAGAGATATTTAGATTTATCTTGTTCAATAATAGTATCAAAAGTATTAGCTCCTTCTTGACTTGAAACTGATAATGCTGGTGTATTAACTTCAATAAAGTTATGATTAAGTAAATTATTCCTAAAGATACTTAATATTTTTGATTTCTTTATTAAGCTATCTTTAAGTCCTCTTCTTAAATCTAAATATCTATATTTAAGTCTTGTGGGCTCTAAAGGCTTATCTACTAAAGGATTTATTTCAAAAGGTAATACCTTTAAAGCTTTTGAAAGTATTTCATACTCATCCACTATTAATTCCCACTCCCCATAAAGAACTGCACTATTAACATTCTTTCTCTTCTTTAAAGTACCCTTAATAAGTAATATAGATTCCTTCTTTAATTCAAGTATCTCCCTATCAAAAAATAAAGCCTGAATAGAACCAGAAAGATCTTCAATGTTAGTAAATATTAATTTACCAATATTCTTTACTACTCTAAGAAAACCAGCTATTACTCAGCTACTATTTTCTTCAAAGACTTGCTCCTTAATTAATTTCCTCTCCCTAAGTAATACCATCCATTCTATTTAATCAAAAACAGTTTAGTCTTAGCTCTTGTAACAGAGACATATTCTAAAAACTCATTCTCTTCATCCCTTCTCCTAGCGCATTCTTGTAATAAATCATATTCCAAAACTGCCACATTATTTCATCCTAAGCCCTTAGATTTGTAAATAGTAATAAGAGTTAAATAATTAGGATCTTCATTTTCTTCTGGCTCTTTAAAGAATTTAGCTTTATTCTCTATATCTAAAACTATTTTCTCTGCTGATTCTCTAGTTTTTTCTGGTTGTATATTATCCAATCATTTAATAAATAAAGAAATACTCTCTTTCTTAATTCCCTTTAACTCTACTTTAAATAAGTGTGGTATTAAGCTTTCTGCTAACTTTGATAAATTAGAGATATCTTGTGTTCTAAGTTCCTTTATTTTTCTCAAAAAAGTATTTAATTTCTCACAATCTTCTGGATTATCAAACCAATTTTGCTCTTCTCCCTCTATTCACCTAGCATAAAGAGTTAAATGTTCTCCAGTAGGATTTATCTTAAATAATTTCCATCTTGCATCTCCACTTAACTCTATACTCTTAAGCTGTACTAATCTTCAAAATGAATTGAAATTATTAAAGTAAATAAGTCTTAAATAACTAATAATTATCTGTATCTCATCTCTCTCAATAAGCTTAAATAAAGAAGCTTTAAAGGGTATTCCATTCTCAATAGCATGCTTTATTAAGAAATCAGCATGTTTATTTTCTTTAAATAATACTACTCATTGAGATAAATCTTCAGTCTTTAATTTCTCTATTAAATCAGGCACACTAATAACCTCTACTAGCCCTTCTTCATCTTTAACTACTTTTGCATAAGGCTCAAATAATTTAATCTGATTCGAATAATCAACTATCTTTCTTGTAGATCTATAGTTCTCTAATAAATCAATTTGTACATAATTCTTATTTTTGAAAAAAGCTTTAAATTTCTTAAATATATTTTTTTGTGCTCCAGCAAAAGCATAAATACATTGGTGTGGATCTCCCACTCCAAAGAAAATAGAGTTTTCTCCTATTAATCTAGTAATTAATTTAAATTGAAGTAAACTTAAATCTTGACATTCATCAACTAATACTACTCTATATTTATTTCTTCAATAATTTAATATTCTTGGATTCTCTTCAAAGAGCTTATCCATATAAATAAGTAAGTCATCATAGTCCACCATCTTCCGTCTCCTAAGAATCATTTCATATTTTTCATAAACAGAAACTAATCCTTCTTTTTCTAGATCAGTAGTATTTTGAGGATTTAAATGCTTACTAACTTTATGTTTTGAAATTAAATTACTAAGTTTGCGTAATTGCTTAATGTATTTAAAGTTACTAATAACTTTAATTTCTTTATTCTCTAATATTGAACACTGTTGTAACTCATCTGCTATCTTAAATCTGTAATCTAAACTAGTATTTAAATCATCAATATCATATCTAAGCATTTGACCATAAAGAGAATGTAAAGTGCCTATTGCAATAGGCATTCTTCTCACATCATTAAATTTCTCTTTAATACGCTGTAACATTTCATTAGCTGCATAATTAGTAAAAGTAATAGCGCATATCTCTTCTGGTCTTATTGAGTTCTCTAATAAATAAAGAATTCTTGATACTAGTACTTCAGTCTTTCCTGTTCCTGCTGGTGCTATTACTAATGTATGACTATTAAGTGGTGCGTATACAGCCTCTTTTTGCTTCTCGTTTAATGTCCATTCCATGCTTCTTTAACAAACTGTGTATCTTGATTAACGTCTAAATCAGGACTCTCATGTTTATGTTTTCAATATCAATTTTCAAATTTCTTCATTATTGCTCCATACTTTTCCATATCTATCTTTACTTTCATTAAATGTATTTCATATTTACTATTAGTGTATTTCTTAGATTCCAAAATATCAAAACCAAAAGGAGAATTATTAAATTCTTTTCATTGAGAAGGAAGTAAAGTATCTCATCTTCCTACTTTAAAGAATGGCTCTAATTCAGTGAAATCAGTAAGAAATAAATCAAGATGTTCATCTTTCCTTTTCCATACTTCTCCCATTCCTAAAAAAGCTACACATAAATAACCTTCATCTAAATTTCTCAAATACAAATAAAGACCTAATTGCAATAAGAATTCATAAATATCAACTGTATTAGGTTTCTTTCAATGGGGTGTCTTAATTTCTAAAATTGAAGTTACTTTTCCATTAGCATCAAACTCCTCACCATCTGGCACTCCTCCAAATACTTCATGATCAAATACATTACATCTATCAGGAGAATACCCCTTAAAGTCCATATTAATTTCATCATTAACAAATCCCCTTATCTTAAATTCAATATTTATTAAATATCTTTCTCAAGCTTTAGGGTCCTTACTTATTTCATAGAAATTATTAATTCTTGCTCAACTCATAAAGGGAGAATATTTAAGATCAAAAAAGAAAGGTATCTTAGTGCCTGTTATCTTTGATGATCTAACTCTTTCCCTTCCTGCTCTAGTTAATAAAACTCTTTTTTCCTTAATGAAAAAATCCCTATCCGGTAAGAACACTAAAATTTAAATCTTAAATTATGAAACATAAAATGCCAAGTTTTTATTTTTTAAAATAGCAGAAAAACATATGAATCGAAAAGTAATAAGTGGCTTACTAGGGGGGGGGTTACGATTGTAGTTGCATCTTTTGGAGGAATTAAATTAAAGGATAATATAGATTACAACAATAAAGTTAGGCATTTTGGAGGTCTAAGAACTTCGTTTAACGATATATTGCCAAAAAAAGGTCTTGGTTTTGATGACAATTGACGGATTCCAAAATGAGAAAATATTGAAGTTTGAAAGAAACTTTACAGTAAAGAGGGGGGCAAAAAAATTAATATTGGTGGTTGAGGTACAGAGAACACTAAGATTTTAAGTGGGCCTGAAGAATTAAGAGATGTTTGCTACGAAATGGTTACGAAAGAGTCGCTAGAAAATTGCAGCTCTTCTTCTGGTTGGTGTGAAAGTTGTTTAATAGATAAAAGTTGGCTCCCAATATGGAACGTAAAAGATTAATTTGTAAACTCTTAAATATCATCGCCAAAACGATTTCTTGTTAAATATTTAATAAAATTAGCGCTTCTTAGGTTTTCAAATATGAATAAGAAAATAATCGGTGGCTTGTTAGGAGGGGGGGTTACAATTATTTTGGGTTCATTCGGAGGAATAGAGGCCAAAAAGAAAATGGATTACGATGGACAAGTTAGATATTTTGGGGGCTTAAGATCTCAGTTTAATGATGCTATTCCCAGCATAAATGAAGGGTTTAAAGGCTATCACATTCCAAAATGAGAGGATATTAGAGTTTGGAAAAAACATCACGAAAGAGACAATAAAGCAGATGGAAAAATACTTAAAACTTGAGAAGAAATGAGAGATTATTGTTATAGTTTCATAACTCGTCAAAAGGGAGGATGAGATGACTGTAACCCCAGTGCTGGTTGGTGTAATGTTTGTGTGATAGACAAAAGTTGATATCAGGGCTAAACTACCTAAAATTTTTTAATTAACCTAGCATATTAATTTTGTCTCATTTACTTTAATAAAAGTTAAATTTTCTGAATTTAAAAGTGAATAAGAAAACTGTAAGCTATTTGATAGGAGGGGGGTAACTTTGGTAGCGGCATCTTTGGGAGGAGTTAAATCTAAAAACACTATAGATTACAAGAAAAAAGTAGTCAGACTAGTCAAACTTTCTCAAAAGATCCTGTTCTCAAGGGATGATATTTTCCTAATTGAGAGGATGATGAAATTTGAAAAAACAGTATGATAAATTAGATAAACAATTTGATTTGATAGGAAGTTGTAAAAATCAATATCCAAACTTTAGATCATTTAGAGATCATTGTTTTGAACAAGCACAAAAATTCAAGAATCTTGAAAATTGTATTAGTGGCGATGGTTGGTGTACGGAGTGTGGAAGGGATAAAGCATGAAATAGTTAAGATATAGCCAAGAAATTTAAATTATGAATTAAAGGTGGATTATCATCTTTCTGTGAAACATTTATTGCTACGACCACATTAAATAAGTTTGAATTAAGTAATTTGTCTTCAAATAATACCAAATCTAGTTATTATTCGAAAATAAATAAGAACTTTGGTCCAAAAGTACTGAATAGAGTTTTAGGGATACAAAATTCACACATTAATTAAATAAAAAAACATTGCTATAAATAAGCAATGATCAAGGAAACTACAAATATTACAATGAAAGTTTAATTTGTATGAAGCCTACAACATAAACTAATAATCTACACAACCATTTTCTTTCAAGAACTTTAAAATTCACTACGAATGACTTATGAAATTAGTAACTCTTGGAGATGTTTGTAAATTCCAAAAAGGCTTTAATTTCAAAGCCTCAAAGCAAAGAAGTCAAGGACTACCAATATTAAAAATCAAGAATATACAAAATGGAAAGATTATTACAGAAGGATTAACATTTTTTAATCCTTCAGAATTTAAAGAAAATCTAAGCAAATATCAAATAAAGTCTAATGACATTGTCATTGCAATGTCGGGCAATACAACTGGTAAAGTAGGGATAAATGATACTAATACAATATTTTTCTTAAATACCGCTACCGGCAGAATTGATCCTGATGAAACAAAAATAAATAGGAGGTGACTCTATCATTTTTTACTTTCAAAAAGAGAGGATTTCTTTAATCTTGCAGAATGTGCTACTCAACCTAATCTTTACTTTTCGCAAATTGAAAAAGTAGAATTGCTGCTTCCGTCTTTATCAGAACAGAACAGCAAAGATATTAGATAAATTCTTAGAGTTATCTGAGGAGCTTTGTGAGGAGCTTTGTGAGGAGCTAAATTTAAGAAAAAAGCAATATGAACATTATAGGGATGAGTTGCTTTCATTCAAACAAGATAACAAGATCGAATGATTAACATTAGGAGAAATAGCAATTGAACTATATAGAGGAATTGGAATAAAAAAGGATGAAGTTATTGAAGGGGTTGGACATCCATGTGTTAGATATGGGTGAATTCATACTTCAAATTTAATTTATTTTGATAAGTGTCCATTTGGAGTGGATGAGAATCTATTGAAAACTAAGAAATATGCTGAAAAAGGAGATATATTATTTGCCATAATTAGCGAAAATACCAAAGATATTGAAAAAGCTTGTACTTACATTGGAGAAGAAAAAATATTAGTTGGTGACGGCATTGTTGTTATGAAACATAAGCAAAATCCAAAATACTTAACTTATGCTCTATCTACTACAGATGCTCAAAAACAAAAAAAGCATGGAAAAATAAAACTTAGAGTTGTTAATTCTGGTGCGCCAAATATTAAGAGGTTAATAATTCCTATTCCTTCTTTAAAAAAACAACAAGAAATTGTTAATTTATTAGATAAATTTTGAGAACTATCAAACAGTATTAAAGAAGGATTGCCTTCTGAAATATTTTTGAGAAAACAGCAATATGAATACTACAGAGATAAATTGCTAATTTAGATTTAAAAGCTACTTTTTTAAAAAATGAATAAAAAATTAATTGGTAGTTTGTTAGGGGGGGGGTAGCTATATTAAGTTGTTTTGGTGGACTTAAGTTAAATGACAAGATTTCCCATGAAGGTAGAGTTAAACATTTTAAAAATCTAAGAAACACAGCCAATAGATATTTTCTGTCAGAAAGTCGTTTTGGTGGGTATCGTTTACCAAAATGGGAGGATGATAGAGTATGGAAGGAACATTACAACAATAACAATAAAAAAATTGGTATTAGCAATGGAGATGGTACAGAAAATACCAAGAGTCTAAGTGGTCCTGAAGAATTAAGAGATGTTTGCTACGAAATGGTTACGAAAGAGTCACCAGAAAATTGTAGCCCTTCTTCTGGTTGGTGTGAAACTTGCTTGATGGGTAGGGGATGGTACAGCACACCCGATAACTATTAATTGCTAATATTAAAGATTTCAAAAATGAAACTAAGATTTTTAAACCCAAAAATATGAATAATTTAATGGGGGGCTATGGCTGTAGTAGCTTCTTTTGGAGGAGTTAAATTAAGTGTTTTGGAGGTCTAATCACTGCATTTAATGAGAAAATTCAAAAATTAGTTCCTGCCCTTAAAGGTCAACAAATTCTAAGATAAGAAGATAGTGGAATTTGTGCAAGACATTAAAAACCACCGAACAAATATATACCCACGAAGAACTAAGGTGTTACGAAATTTTATCCAAATTGATACAAGTAATTTAACTACCGACAGTTATTTTTTTTGCAAAAATAAATTAGCCAATCAGCCAAGATTTAACTTCTCATGGTCTAGGCTTGGATCAACCTTTAATCAAATTTCACTATTAGGATAATAGTTCATTTTCTTTGTTACCTTTACATCATGTTTAGTAAATATTCCATGTTCATGCATTAAATTAATATTTATTCAAAAACCATCTCTAACCAAAGCTTCTCCAAGAATTTTGTGGAAATAAATTCCTGCAAAATTTAAAGCTGTTCCAGAAACTAATCCACTTCAAGTATTTTCCAATGCTAATACTGACTCAATTGCTTTCTTTAAATTTAATTGAGCAAATGAAACTTTTGCTTTACCTCAATCTATTTCTCTCTTACCTACAAATGAATTCTTATTGTAATTTTGCTTAACTGCCTCAACAATCTCTTTAGTTCCATTTAATACTCCTTGTGAAGTTTTTCCAGCCCCCTCATCCCCTAGAAACTTCTCATATTGACCACCACTAATATTATTCAATACTATTGGTGAATAAGGTGCGTACATAGAATGATTGAAAGTTAAAGAACGAGAAATTAAATCTACTTCGTAATTTTTTGGTTCAGCTATTTTGTTTCGCTTAGAAAAATCAAAACTGGTACATCAATGTTGTTGTTGTTGTTGTTGTTGTTGTTGTTGGCCTTTACAATCTTTATCTAATTTATTATCCTTTCCTCATCATTCAGGGTATTTAAAAAATAACCTGCTATAGCCTGTCATCATTTGTGCACGATCAAAAACTAAAGGATCAGCAAATAAAGATCTAAAGAAGACAGGCCAAGGGCGTTTAGTTTCAT
Organism: Candidatus Mycoplasma haematobovis; assembly: GCF_001645765.1. Lineage (GTDB taxonomy): Bacteria > Bacillota_I > Bacilli_A > Mycoplasmatales > Mycoplasmoidaceae > Eperythrozoon_B > Eperythrozoon_B haematobovis. The sequence goes on from NZ_LWUJ01000010.1 coordinate 239,658, forward strand.
CTTGTCTTTGAGAACTTCCAGAACCATATGACTTATCAAATATTGAATTAATAGCATGTGCAATAAAGGAGATAGGGCTTTTCTTAAGTTCATCTCCTGCTTTAGTTAATTCAATAAATCCTAGAGACTGTCTTTCCTTAATTCCAGAATCAAACTTCTCATAAAGGGAGTGGAAAAGCTTAGTGAATTTAGATAGATTTAAGGCTGCACTAACATCAATAGCTTTTCATCCAATATTCATTCTTGGGAAGTGTTTCTCTTGTAAATCAGAAATATCATCTAATGCTAGTGTTATTGGAGAACCTGTTGTCTTGTAAATATATGAAATACTTTCATTCTCATTAATAGTTAAAGCATCTATACCAATAAACTTACCAACATCAGGAATTAAATCGTCCATAACATTTATTCCTTCTAATGATTGATTTAAAGAACTAATAACACTCGTTAAAGGAGCTAAGATATCTTTAAGGTTAGTTAATTTATTAGTAATATTAAATTTGTGCTTACCATCCTCTGTTGATCCTGTTGATCCTGTTGATAATTCTTCATACTTATTTTTTTTAATACTTCAAATACCATTCAAAGGTATCTTCATTTCTTTAACTCAAGTAATTTTCTGTTCAAAATTAAATGCAAAAGTAGGGTATTCTCCATATTGTCCTGCTTGGGAATAAACTTTCTTAGGTTTTTCTTTTCACTCTATCTCAACCTTAATTGAATCTTGAATTTGTTTAAGTTGGTAAACTCAGCTCTTTAATAATCCTGTTATTTCTTCAATTGTTATTCTGATTCCTTTATTACCATCATTAGTTAATAATTTATTTAAAGCTTTTTTGTAAGTATCACTAAATTTAAAGTGATTGTATAGATTATTCCTAAATTGATAATTATTTAAGACTTGTTCAAATACTGATTCTTTAATACCTCTATCATTCTCAATAGTTTTCTTTTGTAATAATTCAATTAAATTCTGAATATCATCAATTCTTGTACGTATTAAATAAGCAAAATAACCTCCATATCAACTTTCAATATCCTTCTCAATATCATCGGCAGTTATTGAATTTAAAAAAGGACTTAATTTATCTTTGACATAGGCATAATCAATTGTATTAATTGCTGTTCTTCTTTGTGTATTTCTAGATATTGAATGAGGAATAAATCTACTTTCGCCATAAATTAATTGCAATGAATCATGAGAAGATGTAGCGGTTTGTTTCTTAGGTTGCTGAATATTCTTTACTACTTTTCATTGCGTATTCTTAGGAAATAAATTTCAAGTTGTATATTTAAGGCCATGATGACCTGTAGCAACTGGTGTAGATCTTATTTCACCATTACTTAGTAATACATTTATTTCTGCTTGTGTATAGGGATCTAAATCTATTTTTCTTAATACTTGTGCTTTTCTTGTACTTAAATTAGATACTTTAAATGAAAGAGAGAATTGTTTAACTATTGAAGGTTTACTTGTCTTATCTAACTGTAAATCTACTTTAATTGTTTCTGCATGAATAACAGTTCCGTTGTATTTTGACTCTTCTCATAAAGATCAAAGAATATCCTGAACTAATTCTGCTTCTCCAAGTTCTGCTACTTTGTCAGAAAAATAAGTATCTCCATAAATTACCTCTCTATCTGAAAGATTGGCGCAAGACAAACAATATTGTTCACTGTCTATTATTTCTCCAATTGCTCCAACGTTAGATTTCCATCAACTAAAGCTTTGTTTTTCAAAGATTTTCTTATTATCTAAGTATTTAGATAAAGAAGGGTGAAATCTTGCTTGATTTTGCTCTAAATTTTTTAAAGAAGTTAATTCAAGTACATTATGTACTTTAGGTATAGGAGCTTTAGCGAGCTTTATGGAATGCCTATTCTTTCCCTGCAGAATATTTGAACCATCTACCTCCGTTACAGCTTTTGCAGAAGATGGCCTTATTGCTCCAACATAAGCCCCATAAGTAATAGTGCTACCTAGAACAAATTTAATTAATGCTTTCTTACGTGACAGTAATAAGAATACTAATTCAGCAATAGACATAACAAAAGGCTTACTTTCTTAATGTTTATAGTAAATTAAGGAGCACAAAGATTTCTCATTATTTCTGGATAATTCTCAATATCTTTCTCTTCGCTATTTCATTTGACTTTACAATATTTGCCCAATGTTTCAGCAACATAACTCTCTCCATCAAAATCACTACTTCCTTGTCTTTCTTTAAATGCAAACTCCTGAAATGAATAACCGGCTAATGTAGCATTGCTTCTAAAAGATGCTAAGAGCTTATTTCAAGTTTCTCCCTTATTGTAGTATTCATTTTTTAGTCTTTTAGTTTTTTGTAATCAGAAACTATTGTCATAAACTCCATCGCTACTATACTGTCCATACGCTGGCACTTTCAATGTTGGATAACGTGTTTTTGCTGTTTTTCCATGAGGATTAAATGTTATTTCCGAAAAAAAGAAGTAACAACCTAATGCTGCTCCTGTAGCTGTTAAAGTAACTAATGAGCCAACAATCTTTAAATTCATAATAAACTTACTTTAAGATCTCTTGGTATTGTAAATTACTGTTATTGGTGTAATTTTGTAACCAAAAGACTTCCTTATTTGATTCTCTATACACCTAGCATAAGAAAAGTGCAATAACTTAGAATTATTGCACATTATTAAAAAAGTAGGTACTTGTCCTTTAACTTGAGTTAAAGAATAAAGCTTTATCTTATTACCTTGTACCGTAGGAACAGTAAATAAAGATACTACTTTACTCAAAAATAACTTCAAACTACTATCATTTATTCTCCTATATCTCTCTTCTTCAATCTCCCTAATCTTTAAAAAAATATTCTCTAACTTCTCATTATTCTTAGCGCTTACAAATACTATAGGTGCCCACTTTAAAGCGGGAAATCTAACTCTTATTTCTCTTTCTAAAACAACTCTATTCTCATTAGTTCTCACTACTAAATCTCACTTATTAGCTACTATTAAAGTTGGAATATTAGCATCATAAATAAGCCCTCCCACTCTTTCATCTAATTCTGTTATTCCTTCTGCAATATCCAACATAAATAGAATCATATTAGCTCTAGCAATAGCTTTCTTAGATCTAAGTATTGAATATTTCTCTTTTTCATCAGACCTCATTTGAGCGTGTCTCTTAATTCCAGGTGTATCAATAAGAGTGTAATTATCTCCCCTAAAACAAAAATCTAAATCTATTGCATCTCTAGTAGTTCCTGCTACTTCAGATATCAATACTCTATCTTCTTGAAGTAAAGTATTGACCAAAGAAGACTTACCTACATTAGGTTTGCCAATAATTGCTAATTTAACTTTCTTTAATTTCTGTGTCTCTTCCTCCTTTAAATTAAGTAATTCAACAATCTTATTAAGTAATTCTCCAGTATTAATTCCGTGTTCGGCAGAAATTAAGATACCCTTACCAAATCCTAATTTTTCATGCTCTACAGAATGTTTAGCAAAAATATCACACTTATTTATTACTAATAGTACATTGTTAGCTTTCTCTTTCTTAAGTGTCTTAGCAATAGCAAAATCATCACTATTTATTCCTTCTTTAAATGAAGTTAAGAATATTATTAAATCAGCTTCTTCAAGTGCTATCTTAGTTTGAATATTAATTTCTTTCTGAAAAGAATATATTTCTTCTGTATATCCACCAGTATCAGTAAGAAGAAAACTCTTATTCCTTCAAAAACACTCTAAAGATATACGATCTCTAGTAACTCCAGGTTCAGAAAAAACTACCGAATGATTTTCTCCTATTAATCTATTAAATAATTGTGATTTACCAACATTAGGTTTACCAACAATTACTACTTTTTTCAAGATGCACTATTCCCATAAATATTAATTTAAGGAAATAAAAGAATATTTGAAAGACTTTATAAGATACTTATTTTAAGCAAAAATAAACGTACATAAAATAATTAGAATTGCAAATAAAAACCTAAGTTTTTACAATGAAAAAAAAATTAATTGGTAGTTTGTTAGGGGGGGGGTAACTTTGGTAGCGGCGTCTTTGGGAGGAGTTAAAGCTAAAAACACTATAGATTACAAGAAAAAAGTAAGTTATTACGGCAAAATAAGTAGTAAATCTACTCAAATTTTCTCGAATGATAGTATTCTCAAGGGATGATATTTTCCTAATTGAGAGGATGATGAAATTTGAAAAAAACAATACGGTAGATTATCCGGATCAGTGGGTTATTCTGCTAATATTAAAAAAAAATATACAACTCCCCAGTCTTTTAGAGATTATTGTTTTGAAGAAGCCAAAAAAGCTACGAATTTAGAAGGTTGTCCAAGTAATGAAGGATGATGTACTACTTGCGGTAGAGAAAAAGCATGAGATAGAAAATAATAAATCTTCTTTGAAAATTTAATTATTTAATTATGCTCTTTTCCAATCTTAAGAATATTAGTGAAGTATGTTTAACATACAAAATTACACTCTTAAGATAGAGCCATATTATTATCAACTTAAAGTAACAGGAAAATACGAAGTAGTTACTGATACTCCTTTAAATACCAAAGCTCTATTTACCAAATATCGTCTGCCTAATCAAGAAATAAACAAAATTTATCTCATTAAATCAAATAGCAAATGTTCTACAAAATACAACAATCAAACATGTCAAGTATACGAATCAACTACTTACATAAATCAAGCTGGAGATTCATATTTCAAAAGAGAAATACAAAATTATGAAGCTATTCCAATTTCAATAACTTTTGATATAGACACTACTAATTCATATGTATGGCCTTCTTTAATAGATGAAATTAATAGATATTCAATAAATACTTTTTTCAATTACAAAAATAGTATTTATGTTGAAAGAGAATCGTATGAGGATTCTTACAAAACACTAAAGATACCTACAAATATTACTATTAACAAAAACAATACTTATTATGACTACGAATATGTGAGTTTACTCTTGCCTAAAAACAAAATATCTTTCGGTATTAAACACAAAAAAGACCTAAAGATAGAGAATTTAATTGCTAAAGTCAATGACCAAGACATAAAACTAAATACAAGATTTACTAATGGATGACTTAATTACTATGCAAATTCCAATGAAAATCAAGGAATTCTAAAAAGCAAATTCTTATTATTCCTTAAGAATCAAGCAGTATCAATAAATTTAACCAATAACTTTACTAGATCTAATCATACTAACGAAACAACAGAACTTATTATCAATTCTACTTCTAATACTCATCCAATAACTTATTCACATAACTACATAGATCTTTAATGCTTAATAAATCCAAAATACTAGGAAGTATTATCTTTCCTTTAACAATAGGGGCTTCTTTATTTAGTAACAAAATGCATATGGATCATGAACTATTTTCCGCTCCTAGTTCAGCCTACAAAAGAGTTATTCTTTACCCACAAGAACACATTCAAAAAGTAAATACTATATATGACTTAAAGGAAGTAAGGGGAAATATAAGAAAAGAAATACAGAAAGATAAATTAGAGTCAACTTTAAAAAATATTGCTTTAAACTCTCTAAATGATTACTTTAGAAAAAACACTTGAAATATGGATAATTTAAGGGGCAGAATATATTATCAAATAAACTCTAATAAGAATGTTGAAGCTTCTTTACTTTGAAATAATATACCCCAACAAGGAAAATTAAGATTCTTTGATCAATGAAATATAGAACTTAAATAATGGATTTGAAAAAATTAATGATTTATTACTTTGGGCTTGCTGGCTGTTTTACTATTATTTATTTGATTGGTAAATATGCCTTTAAATTGAATACTATATCCAAGTCTTTAAAATGTTAGCTTCTTTTTGGATTACCTACAGACCTAACATATAACTTATATGAAAGATTTTCACTAATAGAATTTTGATTTAATTTATCATTACATAAATCTTTAAGTAGTTCTATATTCCTATCCATATTTACATCATACATCATTAAACTCCTTTATTATTCTTAAGTTCTTTAAAGACTTTCTCCCATTCTTGTTTAGTAGCTTCAGTATATAATTCTTGAATTAAACATACTCTATCTTCTTCAAGAAACTCAATTACTTATGTAACTTTACAAATATCTCCTAGTTCTTCATAAAACTACACTATCTCAACTAAAACTATTAAATGCTTCTCTACATCACCTATTTAAATAATAAGCTCCTTCTGCATCTGAAGCTTTATTAGTTAAATAAAGAATAAAGTTTTCTCTAAATAAGTCTGCTCTATTAGTAACAAAAGTTCTCTTTCACTTATTAAATGGTTCTTTCTTAATTTCTAGAAAAGCCTTAAATCCTTGTGATCTTACTACTAAATAAAGAAGTGGTTTTCTATAAAGACTAGAGAAAATTTCGAAGACGATTAACTTGGTTACACCTGCAAGAGATAAAGTAGTAAATAATATCCAAGAACTCCTAAGAAGGACAATTCTTGTTGAAAATGATAATTTACTAAAGATTTCAAAATTTTTAAGCTATCAAAAAAACTAAGCTGGTTCTGTACATCATTCTATGGCCTGTTTAGTTTTTAATTCTAAATCTTCTTCAAAACTTGAAGTAGTTAATACATTCACACAAGCATCTTTGAATGAATCAAAGTCTCCATCCAAATCTTTATTATCAATTACTAATTCTTCGGAATTCTCTCAACTTTTCGCCATCTTTAAACTAGGTTCTTGGTTTTTCATATATTTTTCAGCTAAATCTCTTAACTTTACTCTGTCCCAATCCCTCATTTCGTTATTAATTGTGTAAATATATTTCCTACCATTACTTATGAGTATTTCTCCAACCTCTCTAGGCTTTACACACCATCTTTTTCTTCAGTAGGGCTAAGAGTGTCTTTGGATTCCAAAGAATTACATAAACTTCTTAACTTCGAACTTTCTGTTCCGTCTTCAATATTCTTTGCCTTCTTAAAGGCTTCTGTAATCCTTGGAAAATATTCAAAAGGATCCCCTAATGACACGGGCACATAGCCCTGCTTAATTAAAGATGTCTTTCAAAATGCATTACTCTTTTTGATTTCTGGTAAAGGTTCAGAACCACTTTCAATAATTTCAATAGGAGCAGAAGGAATTAATAAATAAGTAGCTACAGGAACGCCAGACAATAATGCAAAATAAAATAATTTGTAAATTAATTTCAAAATTTTTTAAATAACAGCTAATTACCAAGTAAGGCGTTAACTACTTATTCTTATACATTAATTAATAACGCTTAAAATTGTTAGTGGCTTAGATGTTTAGTGATTTACTAAAGAAATCTGAAGAGTTGATTGCATGATGAAAAATAGAATTGGGCATCACAATAATGTCCCTTTCGATACTACTATTTATTTTTGGAATATCAACAAATTGAGAAATACCTTCTTTGGAATCTTTAGATTCAGAAAAAATAAATGAACATGCGCCTTTATTTGCGGCAACAGGAATAATACTAGTGTTGCTGATTGGTTTAATAATTATTAGTGTAATCAAAAGCTTTAGAGCTCTAAGTTCATTCAATCATTTATTTGAAAGAATATCTGAAGGAAAAAGTAAATATATTCTTAAGAAATCAAAAATATTATTAACTAGTATTATCTGCTTAACAACCTTTCCATTAATAGTAATTGCGCCAGAAATATCAAGTGTACTTGCTTTAGGTATTATGGTTTGTAAATTTCTCTTCTATAAAAACAATAAAGAAATCTACAACCTAGCTAATGACGCAACAAAAAGACGAGTACCCTAATTAAATCTTTGAATTAATAAATTTATTTAACTAAATTTAAACCTCTAATGCTCAAAGGAAGAAAATATACCATTGTAACTTTATCAGAAATTATTAAATTTTTTTAATTTATTTACATTTTGAGTTTACAAACAGAATATGAAGTTTTTCCTAATTTGTTATTATTTATGAAGTCAAGATAAAGACCAAAAAGAGTTAGAAGAGCTGAACGTTCCTCTATATTTTTTTCTTGCTACAACCATAGGTGTAATAATTATTTACACCCAATATTCAAAAGATAATTCAATTTTAGAAAAGTTAATGGATTTATTACGTTTGTCAAAAGCAGAAAAAATAACTACTGGAGACTTCTATGATCAATTAAATAAATTAAATGTTTCAGCTACAAAGAAAACAACAAAAATGGCGTGTGCTAAATAAAAATACAATTTTTGTAAAATTTATTTCTTTAAATGTCAACAAAAAAAGTAATTAGCGGTTTATTAAGGGGGGGGGAGTTGACTTTAGTTGCTTCTTTCGTAGGGATTAGTAAGTAAACTATTTAAACAAAAAGCTCCCGAATCTTTAAAGGGATATTATTTACCTAACTGAGATGATGAAAATAATTGAACCACCCATTATGAAAATTCAATAGTCAGAAATGCATCGTACAAAAAAGAAAAAGAATTCAAGAAAAAATACCCCAACATGGATGCATTTAGAAGTTATTGTTATGGGCATGCTGCAAAACTAAAATCATACGATCACTGTAGTGATCAGGATGGATGATGTGAGGAATGTGTAAGGCCCGAAAAAAGCGATTAACACAAATACAACGCATTCTTAGCTCTAGTTATTGCAACATACTCTAAATATTTATCATCACTTATTGCTCTAGAGGACTGAGCTAAAGCGTCATACTTTAATATCACAACATTCTCTCACTCCAATCCTTTAGTCTTATGAATAGTACTAAGTGTTAAATAATTATGTCTCTTAGCATTAATATCCTCTTTTGTAATTTCTGCATAATACCTTAAATTACAAAGTATCTCTTCTGAAAATGCTTCGCCCTTTTCTTTCTGTATATTCTTTAATCATTTAATAAACAAGTTAATTTTCTCTCTACTTGAAGGAGCAATCTTTCTCAAAAATATTTCTGGTAGTATTTCCTCTACTAAAGCTGCTAAATGACTCTTATCACAGCCCCTTAATCTCTTTATTTTTGTAATAAACTTTTCTAAATTAGCTAAAGAAGCATCAGTTATTGGTAAGTCTTTTCAAGCCTCTGATTTCATTAAGTAATCAAATAAAGTGGTTTCGGGAAAATTAAGATTGGAGGCAATTTCCTTTCTAGAATAAGTATCTAAAGAAACATCTTTAGTTCATAGAATAGTCTTCAATGGCTTAGAGTTATCAAAATAAATAAGTCTTAAATAATTAATTATTTTTTCAATAACAGGATCATCTAATAAAGAAAAATAAGAAGTTCTAAAGGGTATTCCATTCTCAATAAGCAACTCAATTAAGAACTTAGAGTCAGCATTATGTCTAAATAATACAGCCCACTTAGAAAGCTCTATATTTTCAGTACATAATAAATCCTTTAATAAAGAATCTTCGACTTTTCCAACTCTTATTATTTGACCCTTTTCACTTGAAGCAGATTTAGCTATCTTAGGCCTATTTAAAACTTTAATAGTATTAGAGTAATCAACAATATCTTTAACGGAGCGATAATTAGTAACTAATTCAATCTCATGACATTCTGTTAATAAAGTTCTAAATTCTTCAAAAATATTCTCTTTAGCTCCTGCAAATATGAATATGCACTGATTTGGATCTCCTACAGCAAAGAAATTTGGCTTCTCTTTTGAAATTAATTTCTTAATTATTCGAAATTGTATTTCATTTACATCTTGCAATTCATCCACTAATATTGCTTTATACTTGTCTTTTCAAAATTCTAAAATTGCTGGAATTTCCGAAAAAAGCCTATCTACAAAAATAAGAATATCATCATAATCAAGTAAATTCTTGTCTTCAAGAAGTTTCTCATATTGCGGAAATACTTCTTGAACTTTATTTAACTCTATTGGAGAAAGTTTATTTTCTTCTAAATAAGTAGAAATTTTGTATCTTGAAATTAATTCTTTAAGATCTTGTAAATGATATCTACTATATTTAGAATCGGTCTTAGAGCGTCTCAAGGCTTTTCTCAATACTGAATCTTGAAACTCACCATAAACAACTTCAAAATTAAAGTTCCTATTTCTGCATACCAAACCTATATCTTTTCTAAGTATTTCTGCAAATAAAGAATGAATAGTTCCAATAGCATCAGGAATTTTATGCTTATCTTTAATTCTTTTTCCCACTCTATTAACCATCTCATTAGCAGCTAAATTAGTGAAAGTAATAGCTAAGACTTCATCTGGCCTCACTATTCCTTCTTCAATTAAATAAATAATTCTCTCTGTAAGTACTCTTGTTTTTCCAGTGCCCGCAGGAGCAATTACAAGAATTGGAGATAGCTCAGCCTTAACGGCCCTTTCTTGTTCGGCATTCAACTCCATCAATTAAAGATTCTTATTTTTTGAGATAAACTTATTTAGCTCTTCATCAGTCATATCTGGGCTTTCATATTTATGCTTGTCATACCAACTACATAACTTTCTTATCAAAACATCATATTTCTCTAAATTAATTCTTACTTTGAAAAGTATTAATTCATTATCCTCTAAAAAATTATTAACATAAGCCTCTAATATTTGATATTCGAACTCACATTCTCCTATTTCTTCAATTAATGATTCAATAATTCCCGACTTTGTTTCTTGTTCTCCGCTGTAAAGGCTTATCTTAGTATTAAGTAATAAACTCTCTAAACTACTTCAATTATCATGATGCAAATAAGTAATACATATTCAACCAATATCAACTTTTCTTAAATACAAATAAAGAGCTATTTGCAATAAATAAGAAAGAGGAATATCAGAAAATCTAGAGTCCATTTTTTTAGACCCAGCATCCGTCATTGTTTTGATTTCAAGAATAGAAAGTGTATTTCCTGCAGGAGATATTTCTTCTCCATCAGGTACACCGCCTAAATAAGCTAAATAGCCCTCTTCAGAAGCATCAAAAACATCGTATTTTTTTGTAACATAACTAATAAAGTTCTTATTTAACTGTGTCGAAATATAATCTCTTATCTTCCTCTCTATACCTTCATATTTCTCTTCCTTTCTAGGACTACGCCTCTTTGAAAAAGGAAAATTAATTATGGATGATCAAACTCAAAAAGGAGTTTTTGTAGGTTCTTCCTCGCCTTCTTCTAATTCTTCCTCTTCCTCGTCAGGAGCATTTAATTTAAGTTTAAAAAACTTAGGTATCTTAGTCCCTGTAAGCTTTATTCTCTTATGTCTTTCAATTCCTTCTTTAGTTAAAAGAACTTTATTTCCCTTTCTGAAAAAATCTTTGCAAGCAATAAACACTTCTTAGTTTCTTAGTTTCTTAGTTTCTTAGTTTCGAAAATACTAGAAAACAAACCATTAATATGCGAATATATTTAATATGGAAGAAAAGTAACAGCTATTTTAATACTTAAATTAAAGAATTAATTTCAAAAAATAACCTATTTTACTTTTTGTTGTAATATACAATTTTTTTCTTAAATTTGTCCAAAATATTTATTGTTCATGGACAAGATCATAAATTGAGAGACCAAGTTACTAAACTTATAAAGTCTGTAGGTTTAATGCCTTAAATTCTAGAAAAAGACAGCACATCTGGAAACACTATTATCATATGATCATTTACTAAAAGAAATTCAATGATTTTAAGGTTGGCCCTCTCATGAAAAAATAAAAAAATAGCGAAAGCAGTACTAATGATTTGCTATGAGAAAAAAATAAAGAAACTGAAAAAAGAAGAGATATTTAATATTCTTGAGAAAGAATTAAAGGAATAAGCTTATTTATTATTTTTTCATTAAATTCAAAAAAAGTCTCCTTCTTTTTCACTTCCTAAAAACTTAAAAGTAATTCCTTGTTGTTCTTGCTCTTTAGCGACATAAATAAACATTACTTTTGATTCAGTTTAACAATACTAAAGTCTGCCCAATAAGCTATATTATGTTTCTCAAAAACCTTTAATAATCAATTTAATTTAGCATCCAAACCAACAAGACTAGCTATATATAGGGGGGGGTGCCTCTCTATTTTTTCATACACAATTCTCTTTTTCCAGAAGTAATTTAAATCTTTCTATTCCTATTGCTAATCCCAAAGAAGGAATTAAAGAATTATTAAATTTACAAAAGAGTTCATCATATCTTCCTCCAGCAATTATTGTTAATCCTTTATACTTTCACTCATAAATTAAACCTGTATAATAATCAATTCCTCTTACTAAATTAGTATCTCATTCAAAAACCATATCAAAATCTTTCTGCAATCGTTCTTTAATATTCTCTATCTGCTGCTTTCTCTTTACTATCTAAAAATGGTTCTATTTTAGGAGTATTTTTTACTATTTCCAATTTTGAATCCTCTTTATCATCTAATATTCTTAGTGGATTCTTATTAATTCTTTCTTTAAGGCCTAAATAATTAAATATGAAAAATTAATTTCTTCAATGCCTAACTGAATAAATTCTCTATATCTTCCTTCTTGGAGCCTTTCATAATAAAAACATACACCTAAATAATAAAGCTCTTTACATCTATAAACTTAAATACAAAAAAGTAAATTATTTAATTTCTTGCAAATATCCTTTAAAGTATTCTTTTTCAGTCTATTGCTAAAACAGAAAAAAACTAATCAATTTTAATATTTTGACTATAAATTCTTTCAATTAATTCTTGTTTAATAACTTGAAAAGTATCCATTTGCTGAGAAAGACTATCTATATGTTTTTGAATAGGTTCAGCAAATTTATTGAATAAGTCTAATAAATTGTCTGGAGGAATTGCGATTTCTTGTTTTTCTAAAGTGCTTTTTCTTAATTGAGGATAGCTTGTAGTTCCGGCCTGTTTAACTAAAGATGACAAAAAATAATTTAATTTCTCTAGTAAAAAAATAAATAAATTTTTGTTATTAGCTCTAATAATATAACTGCCATCACTAACTTCAAATTTTCCAGAATAATAATTAGCTACAAAATGTCTAGCAGACGTTATTAATATAGCGGTAGTATCATAAGAATAACTATCTATTTTTTTAGGACTGTCTATCGAGGATGTAAAAAATGGATACCTACCTTCTGGGTTTTCTTGACTAGCAGGAGTTTTGCCTTTTGAAATTTGAACAACGTCTTTAAGTGGTAGTTTTTTTCAATTAGATGGAGAGGCATCTATATTTGCAGGAAATTTATGATGTATGAATCATCTTTCAAACAACTTGCTTCTTTGCTTCTTCAATTTGCCTTTGATAATTCTCTATTAATAAGTCATAAGTAGATAAGATCTTTCCTATTTTTTGTTGAAGTTCAAAGGGAGGATTTGGAAACAGGATTTTAAGGAGCCTATCAATAGTCAAAACTTTTGTTTCAGTATTAGCAGATGCAATATTTTGACATAATTTTTTTATTTTGCTGAAATCAAAAGAATACTTAATAAATATGGCATCTGAAACGCCTACAAAAGGAGTTAGTCCATGTACCCTTGAACTTAAACAAGAAGGAACTTTAATTATTGAAGTTTTTGCAACATTTCCAGTTCTAGTAATGCAAACAGTATCAGCTTCAAATATCGTACTTTGTCCAACTCCAAATGTATTGTAATATCTTCTTACATTCCTAACAAAAAGCTGATCATTTTCTATTAACTGAGATTCAATTAACGGAACCGACCCTTCACAAAATAAAGAAGGATCATACTCTGGTTTATGAACTTGCCTTCCACTCTTTAAAATACCTAAATTATCTAAAGTTACTATTTCTCAAGCACACATAATTAATTATTTAAGAATCATTCAAATAGTTTTTCTAATAGTTGATCAATATCTTTCTCTGTTCAAGATTGAGGCCCATCGCTAAATAATTTTCTTCTTATTGTATTTTTCACAACACTTTTTGTTGAAGGTTTTCCTTTTCAATTGTGTGTTGTAGCTATCTTCTTTTGCACATCTCTGTAAAGCTCTTTTGACAATTCTTTAAGAACTAATCTATCCTCATCAGAATGATCTTTTTTGTGCATACATAATATATGTCAAACAATTAATTCATATTCATTTTCAAAACCTTCTCTATTTGCTCTTCCTTTTTCGCTCTTCAATTTTTCACACATCTCCATAAGCTCTCTAAATGCTTGCTCTTTAGCTTCCTTCGTAAGTGCATTATTCCAATCATCAATAATTCTTTGATATTCCTCTTGATAACTAATTCAAGAAGGATTTCTCATTAAAGTCTCATTAATCTCTTTTCCTATAGCTACTGATACCGTATAAAAAATGTGATTTTGCCTACCTGATTTATTAACTACATCACATAAATTATTAAGATTTATCTCATCTATTGCAATTCTAGAACTCTCATTAATTTCCCCAAGAGTTACATATTCATCAATAATTTTGTGTACTTCTCGAATTAAATCAGCATGTTTATTGTGATCTCTTGGTTTTCTTAAATTTTGATAAATGTTAATAATGCAAGACCGTTTTCTTCTTTCAATATCAGTAAGTTCTTTCTCTACAATTAAATTACCAATACTTAAAAAGCCCCTATAAAGCCTTCCAAATTCTCGTCTAATTTTCTTTTTTTCCAATAACTTTTCTTTAGCATCATTTATCAACCTTCTTTTTTGATTAGCATCCTCACAATAAACAATTTCAACTAAAGAGATTTTGTGTGATTGAAGAAAAATTTCAATTTCTTGAAGAAACTTCAAGAAATTTTGAAATGCCTCTTTCTTATCTACAATGGGCAATACACGTCTTGAATCTTCGCCCGTATATGTTTCGAGTGCATCCTTTAAGTGCTTAATAATATTGTTGTAATCAACAATAAGACCATATGTTTTTCCTTCGCTAATTCTGTTAGGTCTTGCAATAGCTTGCATTAAAGTATGAGCTTTAAGTGGCTTATCTAAATAAAGAAATGACAAACACTTAACATCAAATCCTGTAAGTCACATAGCACATACAAAAACTACATTAAAGTTATCATTCTTATCTTTAAATCTCTTATCAAGTTTTTCTTTACGCATAGCCTCTCTATGAGGCTTAATATCCAAGCCTTCCTCTTTAAACTTAGTTTCATCGCCAACATCTTCACTAATTACTACATACATTTTTGTTTTTTCCATAAACTCAATTCTTTTTTGTAATTTATCTTGCTCCAAAAAAGGTGCAATCTGTAGTTCTTTTTTAAGATCCTTAACTTTCTCTTGTCAGTATTCTTGGACATATTTATGCATAAGCACACAAGACAATTTATTTAGACATACAAACATTGCTTTACCGACATCAATAAGTTCTGAATAATGCTCTACAAAATCTTTAGCATTAGCTCTAAGCCTGTCCTCTTTCATTCATAATTGCTTAATTGTTCTTGTTTCTCGAGTCACTTCTTCTTGTTCAAAAACATCTTCAGTATTAGACTCAACTAAATTTCTTATTTTTTCATCCATTTCTGGATTATTTAATTCTCCAAATGGCAATGCATGATTTTCATAAAGCAAAGGGACTGTGACTCCGTCTTGCTTAGCTCTTAAGAAGTCATATCTAGAAACATAATGACCAAATTGATCTATAGTAGTTACATCTCCTACAAGTAAAGGAGTACCAGTAAACCCAATCTTTATTGCATCAGGCAATAATTTTTGAATATTTTCGAAAAGGCCCCCATACTGACTTCTGTGTGCTTCGTCAGCAACAATAATTACTTCATTCTTAAGTTCAATAGGCTTTAATGTTGTTCCTTCTTTAGGCTTACCAAATTTCTGAATTAAAGAGAATAAATACCTTGGAGTTCCCTTTAATTTCTCAGCCAACTCTTCTTTAGTTTCAACTGAACAATTCTTATCTGTAAGTACTCCACAAGCTGCAAAAGTATTGTGTATTTGTTCATCTAATTCTTTCCTATCGGTGAGAATTAAAAAAGTCGGATTTCCAGAGAACTTTCTCAATACTTTTTCAATAAAGAAAAGCATTGAATAACTCTTTCCGCTGCCTTGAGTATGTCAAAATGTACCTAACTTTCCTTTATTTTGCTCTCTTTGTGCATAACTTTGAATTGCTTTATTAACGCCTAAAAACTGGTGGTTTTTTGCAAGAATTTTGAAAAAACCAAGATCTGAATCAGAATAAAGAATGAAATTCTCTAATAAGTCAAGAAAATTAGTTTTTTCACATACACCTTTAATTAAAGTAGTAATATCTGTATCTCCATCCTCATCTTCTGAAAGTCTCTTTCACTCATGAAAATTTTCTCAACTACTACCAACAGTACCTATCTTTGATTCATCGCCATTTGAAAATACACAAAAAGCATTAAAAAAAAATAAGTGATAAATCTCATCTAAACACTTCAAATAATTATCCTCATAGCCTTCTCTTGGTTTTTTTGAATTATGCTTAAATTCCATAAAAATTAATGGAATTCCATTAACAAAACATATTACATCTGGAGTTCTTTGATAATTAATTACTCTTCCAAAAATAGTTAATTGAGAAACAGCTAAAAATTCATTATTATCAGGCTCATTAAAGTCAATTAATCGAAGAGTTCTAGTTGTTGTTCTTTCAAATTTATCTTTAACGGTAACATTAATTCCCTTCCTTATTAAGAAATACTTTTCGCGATTTTCTTCAAGTAAAAAAGTAGATGATCTGTAATTTGTTAGTTCTTGAAACGCTTCTTGTATTTGATGTGTAGATGCTCAAGGATTAAGTTTCTTAATAGCTTTTGAAAATTCACTAAATAAAATTACTTGACTTTTGTCTGGTCTAATTAAAGAGCTACCCTTCTTAATTCTTCAGCCTAAATTTTCTAATTCATCTAAAGCAGGCTTTTCAACAAGGCTTTCTTCTGAAAAATTATCCAAAACTTATTATTCCTTTGCCCAAAGCTTCATATTTTCTTTAATTTGTGCAAAGTATTCAAGTGATTCCTTATGTAATCTTTCGGCCTCATCATGCATCTCTTTCATTTTTGCTTGCCATACATCTTCAGGTTCAATTTCCGGCTCAGGTACTCCAACATAAACTCCTGGAGTTAAATTTCAATCATTTTTACAAATTTCAGCAATAGTTGCTACTTTGCAAAGTCCAAGAATATCCCTATATTCTCCATTTCCAAATTTAGAATAAACTCAAACCGATTCTCTCGCCACCTCTAAATATTCTTCAAAAGATTTAATCTTTTCATCTCATTCTTTTTTGATTTTTGCCTCCTCTTTTTTATTATTAGCCTCAACAATAAGTTTGTTAGACTCTTGCTTTAAATTTGAATAATGCTTTTCAAAAACATCTAATATCTCAATAAAGTTATTATTTTTAAATTCAATAAGCAAGTTAAATTTCGATATTGCTGCCTCAACTGAATCTTGATATTCCTTTAATAATTTATGATACTTCTCTATCTCTCCCTTGTAAAGTCAAACAATAGCATTTAAATTCTTACATTGTTTTGGAGTCCATTCATATAGTGATTGTCTAACTTTAGTACGATATTCAGAACTATCAATAAACAATACTTTATCTAAAAACTCCTGAGGTTTTTGCCTATTAAAGAACCATAAATGACAAGCAGCATTAGTATTCGCAAAGAAATTTTCTGGTGTATTAATCATGATATCAATATGGCCTGTTTCAATAACTTTACGTCTAATATCCTTATCTGCTTGATTTCCAGCAGCAATTGAAGCCATAACAAAACCTGCTTTTCCTGTTTCATTTAAATAAGCATAGAAGTAAGAAATTCATAAATAGTTAGCGTTTTGTATTTTTCTATCTTCTCCAACTGGAGGTAAACCAAATGGCAATCTACCTGCCGCTTCTGCTTTAGTAGCATCTACCTCTTTAACATTAAATGGCGGATTAGCCATTACATAGTCACACTTACCAGTTAAACAATGAGGATCACAATAATAAGTATTACCGCCAAACTTAGAAGCAACAAATACTTGAACTCCGTGTATGTACATATTCATGGAACATAAATTGGCATTAAATTCAACTTTTTCATGGCCATAGAAAGTCATAACTTTATTAACTGATAATCCTTGAGAATCTAAATATTGCTTAGTTTCAATAAACATACCTCCGCTACCGCAAGCAGGATCTAACAAATAACCCTTCTTTGGTTCGAGAATGTTTACTATCAGCTTTACCAAAGATTTGGGAGTAAAGAAAATTCCGTCCTGTCTTGCATCATTGAAAGAAAACTTACCTAAGAAATATTCATAAATAAAGCCAATAATATCTACAGAAGCTTCACTATCGACAGGAATTTTACTATCAAATTTTCTTAATAATTCCCAAAGAATATTGTCAGGAATATCTTGAAAATTCTTAGGTAATGAATCTGTTAAAGCTTCGCAATTAATCTCTAATAATCTCATGGCATCATTCATAATGCCTGCTAAAGAAGTTATTTGATGCCCATCTAATCCTCTTATTTTTTCCACAGAAACATCTTCTGGTAAATTAAGAATTCAATCCCACTGAGCTTCTTTAGGCAAAAAAATAGCTCCTTGTTCAATAAATTCATCTTCATTTATTGGCAAAGGTACGCCATTTCTTATAGGTCTGTTGTGATTAATTTTCCTCTCAGCTATTTTGAAACGAACAAAAACATATCTTAAGAAGATAATTCCTAATACTGGGGTTCGGTACTGCTCAGAACTCAGCTTAGAATCTGCTCTTAATTTATTACAGATCTTTCAAAGATCTTCAGCTATCTTATGACAATCAGACATAGATGTTACTAATTAAACGAATAATGCCTCGCTATAAATCCTTTCTATTAGCAAATCTCTAATATTTGAAAGAATGCTAATCGTTTGAGTTAA
This sequence comes from Candidatus Mycoplasma haematobovis, assembly GCF_001645765.1. Taxonomy (GTDB): domain Bacteria; phylum Bacillota_I; class Bacilli_A; order Mycoplasmatales; family Mycoplasmoidaceae; genus Eperythrozoon_B; species Eperythrozoon_B haematobovis. The sequence goes on from NZ_LWUJ01000010.1 coordinate 258,419, forward strand.
ATAGTCTATCTGATTTTGAATAGGTTCAGCAAATTTATTGAATAAGTCTAATAAATTGTCTGGGGGAAGAGGGACTTCAAAATTTCTTAAGTCTCCCAAACATAAACCAGTAATACCAGTGCCTCTTGAAATTCGATCAAATATTGGAATGGAATATTTTATGATTTCAAGCAATCAAGAAATATATTTATGGCTAGCGTCAAGAACATAAACATGACCAGTGGTATTAAATTTTCCAGAAAAATATTTAATATGTCTTGCTCCATCTGCAATTAATATTAAAGCTTCTTGATCAAAAGAATATTCATTTATTTTTTGTGTTTCTTTAGATCCAGTGAAGAATGGATAAAGCCCATTATCTATTGCATCTCCTGCTAATTTTTTTCCTTTCTTAAAAGTAACAAAATCTTTAAGTGGTAGTTTTTTTCAATTAGATGGAGTGGTATTTATGTTCTTGGGAAATTTATGATGTATGAATCATCTTTCAAACAACTTGCTTCTTTGCTTCTTCAATCTGACTTTGATAATTCTCTATTAATAAATCATAAGTAGATAAGATCTTTCCTATTTTTTGTTGAAGCTCAAGTGGTGGATTCGGAAATGGAATTTTTTTTAAACGCTCTATTGTTAAAGCTTTTGTTCCAGTATTGGCAGACGCAACATACTCGCAAAGCTTTTTTATTTTACCAAAGTTAAAACAGTACTTCATGAACTTAGGATCTGAAACATTTTCAAATGAGCTAAAGCCAAACAAAGTGTCTGCTAAGCAACTATCCTCTAAAAGAATAGATGCATCACCAATTCTACCATTATTTGTGATGCATACTGTACTAGCGGGGAACAATCTACTTTGTTTTTTGCCTATTTCATTGTAATTTTTTTCAACATTTCTTACAAACAAATTGTTCTTTACACATCAAACTTGAACAAAAGGAACGGTTCCATTTTCAAATAAAACAGGATCACTAGCTGGCTTGTGAGTTTTTTTACCAGATTGTAAAATTCCTAACTTATCTAGAGTTGTTTGTTCTCAAGTGGCCAAAGTTTAATATTTTTTAAAAAGAGCACATTATTTTAAATTTATTTTTCCGCCAAATGAAATTAACTAATTTTAAGATTCTGACTATAGATTCTTTCTATTAATTCTTTTTTAACAACTTGAAAAGTATCTATCTGTTTAGAGAGGCTATCTATATGTTTTTGAATAGGCTCCGCAAATTGATTAAATAAATTTAATAGATTATCTGGAGGAATTACGATTTCTTGTTTTTCTAAAGTGCTTTTTCTTAATTGAGGATAACTTGTAGTGCTGGATTGTTTAACTAAAGTTGGCAAAAAATTATTTAGTTTCTCTAATAAAAAAATAAATAAATTTTCATTATTAGCTTTAATAATATAACTACCATAACTTGCTTCAAACTTTCCAGAAAAATACTTAGCAACAAAATGCTCAGCGGATGTAACTAATATAGCGGTAGTATCATAAGAATAACTATCTATTTTTTTAGGACTGTCTATCGAGGATGTAAAAAATGGATACCTACCTTCTGGGTTTTCTTGACTAGCAGGAGTTTTACCTTTTGAAATTTGAACAACGTCTTTAAGTGGTAGTTTTTTTCAATTAGATGGAGTGGTATTTATGTTCTTGGGAAATTTATGATGTATGAATCATCTTTCAAACAACTTGCTTCTTTGCTTCTTCAATCTGCCTTTGATAATTCTCTATTAATAAATCATAAGCTGAAAGAATTTTGCCTATTTTTTGTTGAAGTTCAAAGGGAGGGTTTGGAAACGGGATTTTAAGAATTCTGTCTAATGTTAACTTTCTTGAACTCGATACTGCAGAAGCTATATTTTGACAAAATTTTTTTATTTTTTGAAAATCAAAACAATACTTTACAAAGAGATTATCCGAAACGTTTTCAAAACAATTAAAGCCGTGCAGTTGGGTGCATAAACTCGAAGCTTCTTCTAAAATAGCAGAATCCGCTACACTCCCGCTATTTACAATGCAAACTGTACCCTTAGAAAATGTTTTACTCTGCTTTAAGCCTACCTCATTGTAATACTTCCTAATATTATTTACAAATAAGCTTTCATTTACGCACCAAACTTGAACAAAAGGAACGGTTCCATTTTCAAATAAAACAGGATCGTATTCGGGTTTATGGGTTTGCTTTCCTCTTTGGAGAATACCTAACTTATCTAAAGTTGTTTGTTCTCAAGTAGCCAAAAGAAAGAATGTCTTGAAAGAAAAGTCTTAATTTTAAATGTGAATTAACAAAAACAGCTTATTCTTTAGTATCAATATATCTGTGTTTAACTATCTTAAACATCCTTAAATGGTTTTCTAATTCTAATTTATCTTTGCCAATAAGAACAATCTTTGCCTTTTTCAAAAGCTCCAAAATATTTTGAATAAAGTCATCTTTTTTTACTGATTTTTGTATTAAATAATAAAGTTCATTGGCTCAATTAGAAAGCTCATCAGAATAAAAAAGATCATTATTTAAAGTAGAAAATTTACTATTATCATTAAGATACTCTTCTGATTGATTCACTAAAGCAATTATTTGTTTGTGAAGTGTTTTTTTTGGCTTATTTAAATATTTAAAAAATATATCAAATTTATTTATTAATTCGCTGTCTGAATCATTTATTCTTTCTTTAGAGGCGGGTAGATTTAAATTATCAACAATTTCCTTTAACAAAGTATCTGAACTCTTCTTTTTTTGTAACAAATAAAGTAATTCTTCTCTTCAAAGAAGTTTTTCTTCAAAAGAATTTATTTCATCTTTCTTTTGAAAAACTTCAGCTATCTTTTTCATCTGTTTAATAAAAAAGACTTCTTTCTCATTCTTCAGAAAATTCTTCTAATTTCTTCATCAAATCTTTTTCTCACTGACCATTTTCTTTTATATCTATTGTGTAACAGCCTCCAAAATCAGATATTAAATCTCTAGTAGAAATTTTTTCATCCCAAAGAAGAATAACATTATCCTCACTTAAAATTCCAAAACTTAAACCTGCCTCTAATACAACATTTAATCTTGGTCTTAAAGTAAATTTTTCTTTACTTTTGTTTAGCTTTCCTTTGTCGTCTGCACTTAGAATAACAATAACTTTAAAGCTTGCTGAAATCTTTTCAATTAAAGTTGGAAAAATAATCTTAGTTCCTCCTTTTATTTTTTGGATTGATAACAAATCACATTCAAATCCGCTTTGCTCAATACAATCACGAACAATTTCAAAGTGTTTTTTGTTTCTTCCAAAAACCAAAAAAATTTGCTTCTTTAAAAAATCTACTTTTCTCTTTTCAAAATAAGCAATAAGTTTATTAAAATCTGATTTTAAGTGTGCAGATTTTAAAAACGCCAAAACTTTCGAAGTAAATTCTTTATCTCTTAATTGATAAACGAAATTAATTAATTCTTCCTCTAGAAAATCAAAAAGTGCATCATTTGAAGCAAGGGTCTGCTTGTCTAAAATATTTTTTACTCTTAAAATAACTCCAAAAGCTTTTTTAAAGCAAAAAGACATCCTTTCACAATTAACTTTTTCTTAATTTTTCTGCCTCATATTTTTCAAAGACAGACAATTTAACTTTGACCAAAACAATTTTCTCTTTCAATAAATTCTTATTATTACTGAAAAAAAATATTTGCTCAATTATTCTTCTTATCTTCGGTGTAATTGAGCTTGAAAAATCCAATTTACCAAAAAGATAATGCAATTCTTCAAGTCACTCTAAAACATGTTCATAATTGAGTGGTTCAGAACACATTTCTTCTCTTTTTGAAATTAATTCCAGCAATCTTTTTTTATCGTTCATTATTTATTTAACATTTTAAAATTTAAAAGTTAATCTCAAGATTTTCGCTATAGATTCTTTCTACTAATTCTTGTTTAATAATTTGAAAAGTATTCATTTGTCTAGAGAGAATATCTATTTGTTTTTGAATAGGTTCAGCAAATTTATTGAATAAGTCTAATAAATTGTCTGGGGGAAGAGGGACTTCAAAATTTCTTAAGTCTCCCAAACATAAACCAGTAATACCAGTGCCTCTTGAAATTCGATCAAATATTGGAATGGAATATTTTATGATTTCAAGCAATCAAGAAATATATTTATGGCTAGCGTCAAGAACATAAACATGACCAGTGGTATTAAATTTTCCAGAAAAATATTTAATATGTCTTGCTCCATCTGCAATTAATATTAAAGCTTCTTGATCAAAAGAATATTCATTTATTTTTTGTGTTTCTTTAGATCCAGTGAAGAATGGATAAAGCCCATTATCTATTGCATCTCCTGCTAATTTTTTTCCTTTCTTAAAAGTAACAAAATCTTTAAGTGGTAGTTTTTTTCAATTAGATGGAGTGGTATTTATGTTCTTGGGAAATTTATGATGTATGAATCATCTTTCAAACAACTTGCTTCTTTGCTTCTTCAATCTGCCTTTGATAATTTTCTATTAATAAGTCATAAGTAGATAAGATCTTTCCTATTTTTTGTTGAAGTTCAAATGGAGGATTTGGAAACGGGATTTTAAGAATTCTG
>NZ_LWUJ01000001.1 GCF_001645765.1 Candidatus Mycoplasma haematobovis
CAATGGCAATGGCAACAAATATGCTGATGCTGTAGAGATTAAAGATTCTCCGTGAATCTTTATCAGAAACCAAGCAGGAATACATGCAGTTGCTGTTGATAGTGCTGGAGCCCGTAGAAATGGATCAAGTAATCCAAAATTAGAGGATATTTATCATCACTTTAATTTCAGAACTCTACAGGTTAAAGAAAAAAACACTTTCTCTTTACAAGAAACACTGGGAATTGATTACACTAAACCAATCAATTCCTTTAAAGACTATGTATCTAAACACTTCGATAGATTATTAGTAAGTTACACAGTTTCTGATAGTTCCAAAAACAACAATTTATTTAGGAATTACAATTTAGACACTTCAAGTAAATTTAGGAATTTATTTAATGAATGAGAAGAATTAGTAAGAACTAAAGCAAGATACCAAAGATCACTTCAATTAAGAGAAGCACTTATTAAGGAATATGCTAAAGCTCAATGAGATGTAGAAGACAGTAGCAAGAGCTTCAAGAGCGTACCGAAGAAATTTGGAATTTCTTCTCCATTACCATACGAATTAAAGCTTACTAGAGGAGGCGGCAAAGATGAAGAATACTTGTTCCCAGAATTAGAGAAAATATATGGCGTTTACTTTGATGGTATTAGATCTAAAGGTGTAACTTATTCAGGTAATTTAGATGAGAATGTCTTCTTAAGAAGCATTAAAGAAAAACAAGATAAATTCCAAAAAACTTTAATTAGTGCTTTAGGTAAACTGGAGTTAAATACTAAGGTTTCTGGTTACTTTCAAAGTGATCGAATTTTTTTAAACAACTTTTATGTTAACGAAATAATTGATATTTTTTTCAAAAATGAAAATCTCTTTAGAAATTTACTTCTTAAGGTCTCTCTTAAAGAGGATTATTTAGGTAAATCCTTTATTGGAAATAAAGGTTATGTTGATACTCAGAAAACCAAAACTTTATTAATCAATAACAATAGTGATGATTTAGATGCCAAGACAATCGAAGATAATTTTTTAGATTCTTTAGATTCTGATTCAAACGGAGATAATCGTAAGAAGTTAATGAAAGATATAGAGACTTCTGTAAATAAATTTTATTATGGTAAATATTTCTTGAAGAATATTGATAGTAGTCTTTGAGATGTTCTGAAATATGGTGGCGGGACAATTGATAGCACTACTAATAAGTTAGGTGAATCCATAAGAAAAGCCTCTAAGAATGCTTTTGAAAATGGTTATTTTTTAAATGTTGATGGACTTAAAGATAAACACCTTAAATTTTTGGCTACTCTTTCTTATTTAACAAGAGACAATTTTCAGTATTTCTTAAGTTTGATGAGGGCGACAGTTACTCCAAAAACTGATGCATATTTCTTGTGGGAGAAATTTAATAAAAAAGGAAATAACGCAGTCACAATGAAGGCTACATCTGGATTTCTTAAAAACCCTTGATTAAACCCTGATGTTCAACAATTTTCAAACAAAATTCATGATTTCAATGGATATTTAATTTCTTACTTTTCAGGTTACGGTAAGAAGACTCCTCCTGGACAAGAACCAGCCACCCAAGCCACCTCATTCTATAAAGGATTTTTGGTACTTAATTCTCCACAAACTTGAACACAAAATTTAGTTTCTGATCCAAGCAAATTTGTTTCTAATAGTCTTTACAAATACGGTTCAGAAGGTTCAGAAAATGAAGTTGATGCATATGTTCAGAGTATTCAAAATGAAGCAGATTTGGAAGAAGTGATAGAAAAAATAAAGGAAGTTGCTGGCAAGGATAAGAGTAGTACTGAACTCAATTTACTTAATTTAAAAACTGTTTACATTACTAATGGTGATTCATCATCATCATCATACCGCATCTTAACTTTGCAAGAGAGAAAGAGCTTGGTTTCCGCTATTTTGAATAACATTAAATCTGAAGACGTCAAAGACGGAAAAATGGATAAATCTAAATATAAAAATATTTTCAAAACTGATCCAGATAAGAATTGAACTCCCGAAGCTGTTACTAAGCATTCTAAATGTACTAATGGAGGAGGAGGAGGAGGAGGAGGAGGAGGATGTAGCACTTTCATTGATGCTAAAAAACACTATAGTCCAACAAAGGGAGGTATTGCCGACGACTATTTTGTTACTCAAGTAAATCACAATGCATTTAAAGATTTTGAAAGCTTTAAAAAATATGCTAATAAGCATCTTACAAAAGAGCTATTTTGAGCTTGAATAATTGATGCCGCACAAAATGAAAGAGTACAAGAGATGGCAATAAGAGATTTAGAAGATACAATTATTAAGGTAGAAGCATACGACAAACAGTTTCGAGAATCTGCTTCATATAGATACGCTAAGTAGTTATGTGTAAGAAAGAGGGTTGTGTATTTTGTGAAATTGCTAGTAAATTACCAGATAATATATTAGGGGAGTCTAAATATGCTTATGCTCTGCCAGATCATAAGCCAATTACAGAAGGACATACTTTGATAATTACTAAAGATCATTATGAAAATTTTATGAATGTTGAAAGCGAAGCTATAAAAGATGCATCTGTATTAGCCCAAGAGACTGCTAAAAAACTTTTAAGTATGTATCCTAATATTCAAGGTATAAACTATGTTTCAAATCAGGGTGCAAAAGCTAAACAAGTAGTTTTTCACTTTCATTTGCATATAATTCCAAAATATTAAGATTATGTCTTCAAATAAAAAGATAGAGGTAGTCATCAAAATAAGCCAAGAGCTTTATGATGACCTTAAGAAGCAATTAGAGTTACTTAAACAATCAGATATCGCTAAATTTAAGGGAGTTCATACTGTTGAAGATTTAGTGTCTGAGTTTCTTCAAAGCTTAACCAACTCTAAAGAAGACTTCATGTCTATTCAAGAAAAGATGTTTACAGTATTCAAGGACTTAGACAAAAAACAAAAGATTATTAAAGAAATATTTAATTCTTTTGCTAAAGAATGAGAAGGCTTTAAACCAGATTCAGATGATATTGATGATGAATTATTTGATGATTTAGATGAGGAAGATGAAAACAAAAAAGATAAGAAAAAAACAAAAGATACTAAAGGTAAGAAGAATTAATTTATTTTAAGAATAGGCAAGAAACAAGTACCAAATATATTAACAGTAAGTAGAATTATCTTAGCGCCTGTAGCTATACTATTCTTTTGATTAGATCATCACACAAAGAGCAGTGAAGAGGGACTATTTAAGATACTTAGCAGTGAATATAATTTATTTCATTTATTGGGTGGATTAGCTTTTTCCTGCGCTTCCTTTACTGATTTTTTAGATGGATGATTATCTAGAAAATGAGATGCGGTATCTGTATTTGGAAAGATATTTGATCCATTAGCAGATAAATTACTTGTTAATGGAACACTTATTGTTTTCATGATATCTAGAAAAGTATTAATTGCTATAGCTTCAATACTTATTCTTAGAGATCTTATTATGGACTTAATAAGACTTGTTTTTTATAGAAAACGCAAAGTAATAGCGGCAATAAAAACAGCCAAATATAAAACAGCAACTCAAATGGCTGGCTTATTAGTGCTTATCTTTGTTTTTCCTTCTTATTCTGTAACTAGTTTTTGAACTTTACAAACTTTATTTAGTCAGGGCTTATTATTCTTATCTAGTGTATTTTCTTTAGTATCCTTTATGCAATATATAGAAATTCTTAGATATGATGGACACAACTAACACAGCTATCAATTCAGTAGGTTTTGCTGTTCTGTTTTTGATGATCCTATTACTTTACGCACAACTACCTCATAAGAAAGTAAGATGAAAGCTATTTAAGAGCAAAAATAAAGACTTCTCAATAGCAGAATACGAAGCTTTCATTTTCCAATTATCCTATTCTTTACACTTTCTTTCTAAGCATAAAATAGGCGCTTTAGTAGTTATTGAAAATGTTGATAATCTTAAGAAATATGTATCTCTAGGCTATTCAGTAACAGCTAAATTAACTTCTGAACTACTAATAACAGTATTTGGCAATAAGAAGTCTGCTCTTCATGATGGCGGAGTAATAGTACGTAAATTTAATGTCATTTCTGTTTCTTCTTATTTTCCAGTAACACAAAAAATTATGACTTCTACTTATGGTGCAAGACATAGATCAGCTACTGGATTAACAGAAGAAACAGATGCCATAGCTTTAATAGTATCTGAAACTACTGGTAATATATCCTATAGTAAGAAAGGTAAAATACATGCTTTAGAGAAAGAAAATTTAGATGTATTGTGTGATAATTTGTTCGAATTGTTAAACTTTTATATAAACTAGAAGAACTGTAGGTATGAGTTCGATATTACTTCTAAATATTTATTATGTTGCGAAGGCGGGTAAATTATGCCCATGTGTATGACCAAAAGGTTGTTGCATTAAAGAATAGAATTTATCACTTACACGAAAGTAAAAACGACATAGGAATAAAGAGTCAAATAAAGAACCAGCCACTTAACTTATTAGTTGAAGCACTAGAGAGTATTGATGATATTGATTTAATAATAAGATTCATTATTTCGGCCTACAAAATCAAAATGGGCCAACTCTTTCTTTCGCTTTCTGAAACTAATAAATTAAGAATACTCTCTAAATTAAAGAATGCTGTTATGCAACAGCTTCTTGAGGATTTAAATGCTGACGATGTATATGAATTACTCTCTATAGTATCACCTCAAGTACATAAGAAAATAATCTTTAATGCCTCTAAAGAATTAAAGGAAGAAATAAAGAAGCTTAAGAGTTTTAATTTTGCTCATGTAGGTAGTATTATGAATACTACCTTTGCTACTCTATTAGCAGGTATGCAAGTAGGAGAAGCAGTTAATTATTTACGTATTAATAAAGATGAATTTGATATAGGCGAAGAGATATTTGTAGTTAATTCTGATGAAGAGATAGTTGGTTCAGTAAGAGTTAAAGACTTATTATTTCTAGATAAGTCTAAGACTATTACTGAGATAGTTGATAAAGCTTTCTTTTCAGTAGGAGAAGTAGATGATATTGATGAAGTAATAGATTTATTTAAGAAATATAGTGTTAGTACTGTAGCAGTACTTGATGCTCAAAATAAATTAGTAGGTATTGTCAGTTACAACGATGTAATACCTGAGATATTAGATAGTAATATAGAGGATGTATATAGATTCTATGGTATTAGAGAAACTAAGAGATCTTATTTAAATAGTGATATTTCTGAGATAGTTAAGTCCAGAATATTTTGTTTAATAATGATGTTGCTAGCAGCAACATTTACTACTTTAGCTATTGATAAATTTGAATTAATGGGAGTTGATTATACAGCAGGTATTTCTACTGCTGTATTAGTTCCTATTATTCCAGTGATTACAGATATGTGTGGTAATACCGGTTCTCAAACCACTGCTACAGTCATACAGGCTGTGGCGGCAGGAGATGTAAAGGAATCAGATTTTTTTAAAGTCGTCAAAAAAGAATTAAAGGTCGCAGTAATAATAGGAGCAATTTTAGCTATTTGTAACTTCTATAGGCTACTTATTTACTATGCAATATTTCAAATAGATAGTAAGAAATTCCATACTAGTTCTTTACAGAAAGTAGTTCAGGTTGTTAGTTCAATAATTAATAGTAGTGAAAATTTTAAAGACCCCTCAAAACTATTTAAATTAGGAATAGTTGGAGCTTTAAGTTCTTCTTTAGCTTTATTCTTAGTAGTTATTTTTTCTAAATTCTTTGGTGTATTAGTTCCTTTCTTAGCTATTAGATTTAATTATGATCCTGCTTCTGTATCTGCTCCAGCTTTAACTACTATATTAGATACTATAGCCTCTGTTATTTTCTTTGGTATAGGAATACTACTAATACAGGCAGCAATAAAGCCTATATTTAATGTGAATGTGAATGATGGTAAGCTTGCGAGCGCAACGATAGCAACCTTAAAACAAATGGCGGAAACTATGGGATTTGAACCCATGCACAAAAAAAGATTTGTCTAACACATTAGCAGTGTGTCCCCTTGAGCCTCTTGGGTAAGTTTCCAAATCTTTACCCATATATATTAATACTATTTAATAAAAAAACATTTTTCTTCCATGTTTCCAAGAACAGTAGCTCTTTCACTCGAAGGCACCGTGATTGTAGGAGGTGCTGGGGCAGGAATAACTTTCCTATCTGGAGTCTTTAATAAATCTCCTCGATCCGAAAAATAGTTTGAAAAAATAAGTTTACCACAAGTCCTGATTTTGACTCTTTGGAGTGAAAGGTCAACGGAAAGAAGGCTCTCGAATGAGAGGCAAAAGAAGCTATATTTAAACGCAAAGCAGGAACAATATATGGTAATCCCCCTTGGGCAAATGAATTATTAGCAATTTTTTCTAAAGGTAATACTCAAAGAAACGTCCCATCACTTATTGCTGAGTGATGCATGAATAACAGTGATGGAGATGTAGGTATCAATTCTACTAAAGGATAAATGATGGCAAAGCTTTGTGATGTGACTTTTGAATAGTGTTACTTTTCAATAATAAAATTAACTATTGGGAAAGATTCAGCACCACTTATTAGTGAGGATGCATCTTTTATGTTCCAAAGAACTACCCTAATTTCTTTAGTTACTACTTCAATTGTCGCCGGTGCAGGAGTTGGAATAACTTTCTTATTAGGTGGCTTTAATAAATCTCTCCATTCCCCAATCAAAAGAGTAGTTTGAAAGAATAATAAACCCACTACTTTACCTAGACTTAATGCTGATGGGTCTATTATTGATGACAGTAAAGACAGATGGGAAACAAAAGCAACTACTTTTAAAAATATTTCTGGTGAGATATATGGAAGTCACCCTTGAGCAAAAGAGTTGTTAAGGGATTTTGCACGTAGTGGTAGTCACAGAACTCCATCATCTCTTATTGCAGAATGATGTGTAAATAGTAATGATAAAGAGATAGACTTTAAATCTGTTAAAGGCCAAATGTTAGAACAGCTTTGTGATGCAACTTTTGAAGATACTGTTCAAAAATAGATTACTTTATTATATGAGTACTAATTAGTGCTTTAACTAATAAAAGTAATTTTTCTATATGTTGCAAAGATCTCTCTCTATTTCATTAGGAACTACAGCATTTGTAGGAAGTGCTGGCCTTATTGCTTCTTATTTGTCTGGAGGTTTCAGTAATACTTTTCCTATGAAAACAATAGTATGGAATAATAAACCTAAATCAATACCTAAAGTAATGGATAATGGATATATTGAAGATCCTGTATCTAGAAAAAGATGGGAGGCAAAGGAGTTAGATTTAATATTCAAAACTAATAATAAAGAGGATCATCCTTGATGGAAAGAGTTGCTTAAAGTTTTAGGAAAAGATAAATTTAATGTTCCTGTTCTTATTGCTAAATGGTGTATGAGCAATAATGATATAACTGTAGATATTACTTCCGATAAAGGTCAGATGTTAGAAAAACTTTGCGATGTTTCCTTTAAGTAGTGTTACTCTTTAAACACAAATTACTTGCTTTATTATTGCCTTGTGCACTAACTTCTTTTAGTTCTTTAAGCTTTAGTATTCATTCAACAGATTCACCCCCCCCCCTAGTTCCACAAGATAACTCTTCACATAAAGAGTTTCTTATTGGTACCGGAGATAAGTTTTTGAAATTAAATGGTCAAGAAAAACAAATTAATGAAATATTGAAAGAATATGCATCAACTACAACCGGTGCAAAGGTTTTGGCCGATAAGCTTTCACAACATGTGCTTTTGAGCTTTATTGATAATTATCAAACTGGAAACACTTCACATATAGGCGATAAACTTAAATCAAAAGTTAGTAATTTAAGAAGTACACATAAAGTTCAGAATTTAAGTGGAGATGAAAAGAAAGAGGCTTTGTGGTTATTTGGAGGTAAAGAAGAACATTATCAACAACATCAAGTACTAGGTAATGTAAAGAATGTATTTCTTGAAGTGCTTAATGAATTACTTCAAGAAATAAATTTAGATGATAAAGACTCTAAATTTAAAGAAGGCGATGTTGATAAATACAAGGATTTCTTATCTAAGTTTTTAAATCATGCTCTTGATGATTACATCAAGAATGAAAGACCTGTACCAATTAAGAAATTAACTTGAAAATATGATACCAATAAGAGAATAGATGAAATTAAAGAATTAATAAATCCAGAACATATACCAGCAGGCTCAAAACTTCCAGAAACGCCTAATTATTTTTTTCCTTTAGTATCAACAGAATCAAATAAGAAATTTAAAGACTTTCTTATTAAGATTAAGGACTTAAAGGACTTAAAGGACTTACAACAATATTCTGACACAACTAATGTAAATCCAATAGTAACAATTACTAATATTCCTCATTCTGACTATACTTCTCAATACTCTATAGCTCTTCTTGATCTTTATCACTATTTAATTAAAAAAATTACTAAAGAAAAGGCAGATGATGATCATGATGTATTAAGAGACACCAACACCAACAATAATGAATGCAAAAATATAGATAAGTTTATTCCTAATTTTGATATTGAAAGTAAGGATTTAAAGGATTTATTTTGTTTGAAAAAAGAATCTAATAATTTTGGAACTGTTAATGAAGTAAGTGATTTTGTTTATTTAATATCTAAACAACAAGAACAACAAAGCTGAATAATATTCAAAGATAAAGAAGGAATACATGCAATTACATATGATTGAGAAATATTCAAGAAAGCTTTTGATGATAAAGAATTAAAGAAGCTATTATTCAAGCGTGAAGATTTCAAGATAAAGGAAAAATTATTTTCATATATTACAAAGCATATTGGTGCTTTGTTATTAGGCTATTGAGATAAATTCTTCAACAATGGAAACAATGGTTTAAAATACAAGGATTCTGCAAAAACTTTAAGCCAATTATTATTTAAGTCTCATTATTCTCCTTATCAACTTGATTTAAGAAAAAAATTAACTTCAGATTTTTTAGATATTTTTGAGAAAGAGTTAGTTAGATCTGGTAATAATTTTCGGAAAGGCCTAAATTTGGCATTTGCCGGTAAATTTCCAAAAAAGTTTTTTGAAAAGACTAGCAAGGATAGTTTTTTTGATGATCAGTATTCAACAACAAGAACAACAGAAAAAATATTTCCTTATTTAGAGGATTCTTATTTACTCAGACTTGATAAGAAATCTAGGTTTATGTGGGCAATTGATAGTTTTGCAAACGTCGAAGAGGCTATGAATGGATACAAGAAAAATATTGAAGACTTATTTAAACAACAACAACAACAACAACAGAATGAAAAGTACGAAAATCAAAATTTCTTTTATTTTGGTAGTGAAGTAAACACTTTACAACAGGGCTTAAATATTGAAGACAATAAATTATTTTCTTCTTTATTAGCCACTTTGCTAAAGGATAATAAGATAGTCAATGTTTTTCAGAAGGAAAAGGTCTTATCAGAGGCAACATTTTTAGATAATCAGTGAAAGTGAAAGGAATCAGGAGCAATAATTGATCATGAAACTACAAAAGATTTATTTAAGAATGAAACCAAAGAGCTCCCAAAAGAGCTCATAAAAAACTACTTAATTAGTAGCTATCTTGAAAAATTATCTTCTTTGAAACTTACAAGATTGGTAGGGAAAATAGGCGATGATGGAGATTTTAGTGATAGTGATAAATTGTTTAAATTTTTAGAAAAAGTAGATAAGGAGGCTCAGATTTTTCTTTCCTCAAAAGGATTTGATTTTTTATCTGAAGAGAATACTTTCTTAGATTTACTTACTGCTAAATGATTATCAGAGAATAAGTTTGAAAATTTAAGAAAACACTTAAATTCAAGTCTTTCAAAAAGTTCTTTATCAGCCTTTGTATTTTCAAGAAAGTATTCAGAAGTTAATAAATGTTTACCTTCGTCAGTCAATAATCCTTCAGAAAATCTAAAGTGAAATAAAGAATCTCTTAAACATTCTTGATTTGATGGAAATAGTAATGGTCAGCAAGAAATAATTAATTGTCCATTTAATTCTGAAAATTTAAGTTTTGCTAAAGTAGTTGTAAAGGATAAAGTTGAAACATTTACTGGTTACAAGGGATTAATTAGTGGTGATTGAAAAATTCATTTTCCTGAAGAAATAGTCAAAAGAATTGAAAGTAAGAGTCCTTTATGAAAAGACTCTAATGCTTTAGTTGACTATATAGATGAATCTATTAAAGAGGATAAACATCTTAAAGAATTAATAGATACTTTAAAGACTGTATTTCCTAATATTGCTTGAGAAGTATTTCTTAAAGATGTTTATGAAATACCTAACTTTAAATTAGATTGAAATAGAGCTTCTTTAGGTAGTAGATTAAAGAAAAAAACTACTTTAGATGATCGTAAAGAAGCTCTTAAACATTATTTAAAAAAAGGCAAAGGTTCAACATTAAATATGCATATGTCACTATCTCAAATTAAAGCTATTAATGGTGGAGGTAGTCCATTAGATAGTGCTTTTGAAAGTAATAGTAATGAATGGTTGCAAGATGAATATGGTAATTACTTAATAACAGATAAAGAAGGAGTACAACATTTAATATTCTTAGTTCCTATTAAACATGGTAATGTTAAAGATGTAAATAGTTGAACTGCTTATTTGAAAACTATTACTAGTGATTTAATACTTAGAGAAGTAGTTAAATTAGCAAAAGATCACAAAATACAGAAAAAAGCATTATTTGATAAGTTAGCAAATAAGAAGTTAGATTCAATGGAATCAGGAGATTACAGATTAAGAAGTCTATTAGGTTATCAATGATTGGCTAAGAATTAGTGTCTTTAAATAAAGCTCTAAGCTCTGAATAAAAGTACTGGCCATAATTCCAGTTACTGCTTCAGTAATATATGGAATTACTCATAATACTCGAGAAGTAAGAAAGATAGCTAATTATCCTAAAAATAAAGCAGACATAACACCTACTGGTTTCAAAAAGGATGATTACACAAGAACAGAAGTCTTTTGAAGATCTAGAGCTAATTTATTAACTATGAAACATAAAGATAAGAAAACAGATTGATTAAAGGCTTTAAGAGATGATTTAGGTAGCAAATGAGCAGAATATTTAGAAACAGAGATTAAAGATACAAAAAGGGGTTGATTTTTTGTATCTTATGAAAAAGCTGCTAGAGCCATCTTAGAATGATGTGAATATTTCTCAGAACATGCAGGAGATAATATAGTAAGAAAAGAGATGGATGCCAAGTTGTGTAATTACGATAAATAGATAGCACTATTTAAAATGAGAAATCTCGGCAATTACTAGATACTTTTGATGATATTTAACCATAAATTATTTTGACTCTTATTACCTTGTTCTTTAACTTCTCTAAGTACAATTAGTTTTAGTAGTACTGAGTCCTCCAATCCAATCCAAGACTAAGGATAGCGAAACAATAGATTTAAAGGAAGAACTAGGTTTTTTTAGCAAAATAGGTAGTAGTGATAAATTTATAGAATTTGAAAGTTCAAGTTCAAAGAGACTTGAAGACATAATAAAGAGTTATCTCAAAACTACTAGTGGAGCAAAAACACTTGCCAAAAGATTAACTCAACATCTAACAGTAAATTTAATTGATAGTTATGAAAAAGACAAACCCTCGGCTATCAAGGATAAATTAAAGAGTAAATTAACAACTTTAAGAAGTGAATCAAAATTAATTAATTTAGGCTCCAAGGAACAGGAAGAAGCGAGATTTTTATTTGCAGGAAAAGAAGAAGAATATCAGAAAGATCAAGTGTTAACAAAATCTAGAGAGATATTTGAGCCTGTCCTGAATGAAGTCCTGAAT
>NZ_LWUJ01000002.1 GCF_001645765.1 Candidatus Mycoplasma haematobovis
TTGCTTCTTTGCTTCTTCAATCTGCCTTTGATAATTTTCTATTAATAAGTCATAAGTAGATAAGATCTTTCCTATTTTTTGTTGAAGTTCAAATGGAGGATTTGGAAACGGGATTTTAAGAATTCTGTCCAAAGTTAACTCTTTTGTGGCGGAAACGGCGGATGAAATTACATTGCATAACTTCTTTATTTTGCTGTAATTAAAACAATATTTTATAAATTTGGGATCTGAGACATTTTTGAATGAATTAAAGCCAAATAAGTGAGCACTTAAGCAGGTGGGATTCTTTAAAATTACTGCGTCTCCTATTCGGCCATGATTGGTAATGCACACAGTATCTTTTTTAAACTGCTTGCTTTGTAATATTCCTAATTTGTTGTAATACTTAGTTAATTCAATTGGATGTAATTTATCATTTTGACAATTTAAAGTTTGCAAAAACGGCACACTTCCGCCTTCAAATAAACAAGTATCATACTGAGGATGATGTTTTTGTATTCCCTTTTCTAAAATACCTAACTTATTTAAAGAAACTTGCTCTCAAACAGACAAAATAATCAAAAATGCAAATCCTTATCCTGAACTTCTAAAAAATCAAATTTTATATCCAACAATTCTTTGTTATCTATCTTGTTTTTTTAATTTAAATTGTCTGCTTGCTTGAATAATAAATTTAGCAAATCATCTCTAATTTTTTCGCATCTTCGCATCTTCGCATCTAATTTTTCTATTTTTGATTGTATATCCTCACAAAAAATATTAAATTCTTGTAAACAATTATCATTGGGAATTACTAAATCAATATTGCTTAAAATTTCTTTACTTAGATGTTTAATAGTTGTCCCAACTACCATCTTATTTAAATTAACCAACTCCTCTTTCAAATTCAAAAATAATAAGCACTCCATTCTTAAATCCGATGTAGTTAATATGAATACATCTGTCATTGCTTCAAATTTACCACGATATTTTTTTGCTACAAAATTTCCGCCTGAAGCAACCAATATAGCTGAAATATCATAAGAAAAATCAATAGATTTTTGAGTTTCAAAAGAACAAGTAAAAAATGGATATTCTCCATTAGGATTGGCATATCCTGCCGGTTTCTTTCCTTTTTGGATTGTTGCAATATCCTTAAGCTTTAATTTTTTTCATCCTTCTGGCAAACCATCTTTAATCTCATACTTTTCATAATTAGGAAATCTAAGATTAATAAATCATTCCTTGTAAAGGTCTGATCTTAATTTTTCAAGTAATTCAGTTTGTTTTTGATGATTTTCAATTAATTCATCATAAGCTGAAAGAATATCACCAATCTTCTTTTGAGTTTCAAAAGGGGGATTAGGGAATTTAATGGTCAATAACCTTTCAGAAGTTAAGGATAATCTAGTAGTTCCTGCTTGAGCTACTGAAATGCACTCCTTTTTTATGGAGGAAAAATCAAAACAATATTTTATAAATCTAGGACAAGAAATACCTTCATAGGCATTAAATCCATGTACATGGCAGGATAAACAAGAAGGTTTATTTAATAATGCAGAATCTGCAATATTACCTTCACTAGCAATACAAACTGTATTAATAGGAAAAAGCTTTCCCTGCTCTAAGCCTTTTTGGTTGTAATATCTACGTATTTGTCTTACAAACAGTTTAGCTTCTTTAACATCTTGTGTTTCAACAAAAGGAATGGTGCCTTTTCAAAATAAATTTGGATCGTTTTTTGGATAATGCGTTTGTCTTCCCCTGCTAATAAAGCCTAATTTATCTAAGGTTGCTAATTCTCAGGCTGACAAATTAATTTATTTAAAATTTTTGAATATAAGCTTTTTTATTAAGCTTGTTAATAAAAAACTTTAAACTTTATTTTGAATTTATTTCCTAAAAAATTAAAGGAATGAGTTTATTTATTGCTTCTTCATTAAATTCAAAAAAGTCTCCTTCTTTTTCACTTCCTAAAAACTTCAAAGTAATTCCTTGTTGTTCTTGTTCTTTAGCGCCATAAATAAGCATTACTTTTGATTCAGTTTGTAAAGAAATTTCAAAATGCTTATTCAATTTAACAATACTAAAGTCTGCCCAATAAACTATATTATGTTTCTCAAAAACCTTTAATAATCAATTTAATTTAGCATCCAAACCAACAAGACTAGCTATATATATAGGGGCTACCTCTCTATTTTTTCATACATAATTCTCTTTTTCCAGAAGGAATTTAAATCTTTCTATTCCTATTGCTAATCCCAAAGAAGGAATTACAGAATTATTAAATTTACAAAAGAGTTCATCATATCTTCCTCCAGCAATTACTGTTAATTCTTTATACTTTCACTCATAAATTAAACCTGTATAGTAATCAATTCCTCTTACTAAATTAGTATCTCATTCAAAAACCATATCAAAATCTTTCTGCAATCGTTCTTTAATATTCTCTATCTGCTCTTTCTCTTTACTATCTAAAAATTGTTCTATTTTAGGAGCATTTTTTACTATTTCCAATTTTGAATCCTCTTTATCATCCAATATTCTTAATGGATTCTTATTAATTCTTTCTCTAGAGTCCTCAGACAATTGATCTCTATATTCCTCAAAATATTTCTTTAATTCTTCATTTCATTTAATTTTTGTATCTTTAGAGCCTAAATAATTAATATGAAGTGTTAATGCTTTATTAATTCCAAAACTCTCTAATAATCTATTAATTAAAGCTATTTGTGAAATATCTGCTTCAATTGGAGCTGAATTAATCTCCTCAATACCTAATTGAATAAATTCTCTATATCTTCCTTCTTGTGGCCTTTCATAGCGAAAATATGTACCTAAATAATAAAATCTCTTATTATTAGTCGACTTAGAGTTAATACAAAGGAAGCGATTCTCTACAATAGCTCTTGCTACAGATGCTGTGTTCTCCGGCCTTAATATATATTTACCTCCCTCAATTCTAAAAATCTCTTTATTGGATAATAAATATTCTTCTTCTGTTCCTAAAAATACTTCTTTGTGTTCGAAAATAGGTGTTCTTATTTCTCTATAGCCTGCTAACTCAAGAAAATTCTTAATATTACTACATATCTCATTTAACTTTTGTAGCTCTTCTCCAAAAAGATCTTTAGTTCCTCTCGGCCTCTGTAACCTCATTAAATCTGAGGTTCAAAATACAATAAGTTCTTTTGGTAAATATTAAATAAATATGAAAACAAAGCTTCTCTTAAAGTAAATAGAGCTTGTTCTGTAAGCTTACAAGGACAATGAACAAAAAGACTTTCTTTAATAAAGGATAAGAGCTCACTCTTTGTGGACTCTTTTTCAAAAAGATCATGAGTATTTGAAATTTGTTCTCTAATAGAAAAGAAAAAACTTTCACAAAAATCCTTTAATCTTTGCAAAATTTCTTCTGAACTTCATTCTTTACAAATATCGTAAATAGCTAAAGATTGTACATTTGAAAAACCTTCTTCTTTATGTCTAAATTGTTCTTTCTTTCATTTTTGAAAAACAATTCCTAGTATTTGTGGAAAGAGTTCTTCTAATTTATCAGGATCTATAGCCTTATTTCACTCTTCAATAAGCTTATTGTACTCATTAAATAAATTAAATACACTAGGATTTAAATCTACAGCTTTCTTTAAATCAGCTTCAAAACTTTCTCTAATTTCATTAACTACACTTCTTTGCCTATTCGAATCTATTACTAAACTACTTATTAACTTTATTTCTGTATTACTAATCTCCTTTGAATAATTCTCTTTATTAACATCTGACTTTACATATTTTTGAATAATAGCAAATAACTTAGTTATTAAATCATCTTTTGAAACTCGTGAACTTCTGGCATGTAATTGTTCATAAATAGCTTTAATAGTAGTAAATTTATCCCTATATATTTCAGAAAGATCTTGTCTAAGTATGTATTTAAATTCATTAATTAACTGCCAATAATATCTATCGAATTTATCTTTAATATCTCCTCGTAATAATATTTCTTTACTATCTGATAATAATTCTTTCTTAATTTCTCGATCTTTTTCATTAATAAATTTATCCAGAAAAATGCCTTGTTCTTTAAGAAATATTTCAATTTCATCAATAAGAGCTACAACTTTTTGTGCTATCTCTTTTGTAGAACTAGTAGTAATTAATGCTCTCTTATGAACAGCAGACCATTGCTTTAGTGCATCAGCCAATGCTGCAAAACAATTCATATAATCTACAATCACTCCATATTTCTTTCCCACATACATCCTATTAGGTCTCGCAATAGCCTGCATTAAAGTATGGGCTTTAAGAGGCTTATCTAAAAATAAAAAGGATAAACATGGAACATCAAAACCTGTAAGTCACATAGCACATACAAAAACAACTCTTAAATTATCATCTTTATCCTTAAATCTATCCTCTACTGACTTCTCTTTTTCTTTCCTCTCAGGTATTTCAATATTTGAACCATAAACACTAAATATCTCTTCTTCATCAAAAACATCATTGCTAACTACTATCTCAAAATCAGTTTCATCCATTAATCTAATTCTTTTTTCAATAACCTCTCTTTCAGAATCTGCTTGTTTAGGCAAAGAATCAATTAAATTTTGCTTTTCTTTATTCCAATATTCCTTTACATAATTCTTCATCAATACACATGCCTTCCTATTAAGACATACATACAAGGCTTTCCCCAAATCCAATTTAGCTGAATAATAAGTAACAAAATCTTGAGCATTCTTTCTTAATCTATCTTCCATCATTCACAAATACTTATTTTGAGTTATTCTTTTCTGCAAATTATTCTTCTCTTCCAATGTTAAATTAGGCTCTTCCAATAGAGATGTAACATCTATATTGATTTCAGGATTAACAATATTTTGATTTTTGCAAGCTCTATTTTCGTAAATTAAAGGTACTGTAACTTTATCCTCTATAGCTCTAAGAAAGTCATACTGAGAAATATAATCTCCAAAATATCTTGCTGTTATTTGTTCATCATGTAGTAATGGTGTTCCAGTAAAGCCTATTCTTGAAGCTGTAGGTAAAAAACGATACATGGCTTCCGACATTTCACCATATTGAGTTCTGTGGGCCTCATCAGCAATAATTATTATTTCTTTATCTGATTCAATAGGAGTAAAATCAGCATTACCAAACTTATGTATTAATGAAAATACATAACTATGTTTCTCTCTTAACTTCTTCTCCAAATCCTTCTTATTCTCAACAATACAGTTATTATCTCCCCCTAAAACACCACAAGAAACAAAAGTATCATAAATCTGCTTATCTAATTCTCTCCTATCTGTAAGAATTACAAAAACTGGAGAACCACCACACTTTCTCCTTATTTTTTCAGCAAAAAACATCATTGAATAGCTCTTTCCACTTCCTTGTGTATGTCAAAATGTTCCTAATCTTCCTTGATTTGCATGTCTACGTCTGTAACTTTCAAAAGCTAAATTAACTCCTAAAAACTGATGATTACGAGCAACTATTTTGGAAATATTATTGTTAGACTCTGAAAATAAGATAAAATTTTCAAATAAATCAAGGAAATTATCTTTATCACAAACACCCCTTAAAAGATTTTCTATTTTTGTATCTCTAGGTGCATCCTCTGTTAATCTTTGCCAATCCTTAAAGAATTCATATTTACTACCTACTTCCCCTATTTTTGTATTTAAGCCATTAGAAAAAACACAAAAAGCGTTGTAGGCAAATAACTGTGGAATTTGTTCTAAATACTTTAAATAATTTACACTGTATGCTCCTTGAACATCAACTTTATGTGCTTTAAACTCCATAAATAATAAAGGCAGTCCATTAACAAAACCTAATAAATCTGGTTTGCATAAATACTCAATATATGAACCCTTGATATGTAGTTGTGATACAGCAGTAAATAAGTTATTTTCTGAATTACTAAAATCAATAAGTATTGCTCTTCTTTGCTCAAATATTCCCTGTTTCTTTACAGTTACATTAATACCATCTCTTATTAAATAGTACTTATTACGATTATTTCTTAAATTAAATTTATTAAAGTTACCTTCCTCTAATTTATTAATTATTTCAATTATTTGAACATCATTAATTCAAGGATTTAATCTTCTTAAAGCTGAAAATAAATCATCTATTAATAATGGGCTCTTTTCAGAACCTCTTCACCTAGAAACTTCAGTAGCCCTCCTTATTGTTCAACCTAACTCATGCTCTAAAAGATTTAAAGCAGATTTTTCAACTAACTCTTTTTCAGAATAATCAGAATCCATACTATTTTTTCCATAACTCCATATTTCTTTGAATTCTTGCCATTAATTCATTAGATTCTCTTTCTAAATCTGCTAATTCTCTATGCATATTCTCCATTCTTTGCATAAAGCTTGCTTCATCTTCTCTTTCTTCTTCAGAAACACCAACATAAATACCAGGAATTAATGAATAATTCTTCTCTCTTACTTCTTTGAGATCTACTGCTTTACAGAATCCTAAAATATTTTTGTATTCTCCTTCTCCAAATTTTGAATAAATTCAATGATATTCTTTAGCAATTAATACACCATTCTCAAGATTTCTCTGTTTTTCATCTCAAAACTTCTTAATTTGTTTTTTATGTTTTCCAGCATTATCAATGGAAGCTTGACTATCAGCAATTAATTCTTCTTTGTAATTTTCAAAAGCCTCTAAATAATTATCATTCTCTACATTAATTTCAAATTGTGTTGCTAAATTTTTTAATTCACTTCTATACTCTTTAAGTAGTGCTCTATATTCCTCTTTTTGACCTCTGTAAAGTCAAACAACTGCATTTAAATTCTTAAGTTGTCAATCATTTCAAATATTCTGTTTATCTCCTAAAGGAGTAAAGTATTCTGAAGCATCTATAAACAATATCTTATCTTCATGTTCTGGTAATTTTTGTTTATTAAAGAATCACAAAGAACAACCAGCTTTAAATCCACTTTGAAAAAATTTAGGCGCAACATTAATTAATAAATCAACATGTTTAGTTTCAACAATTTTGCTCCTGAATTGATTATCACCACCTCCCATAGCAATGGAAGGCATTACAAAACCAGCCTTTCCTTTTTCATTTAAGTAAGAATAGAAATAAGAAACTCAAAGAAAGTTGGCATTTGAAATTTCTTTTTTACTTACTTTAGGTACCCCAAAAGGTAACCTTCCTGCTGCAATAGCTGATGCAGCATTTACACCATCAACATTGAAGGGTGGATTTGCTAATACATAATCACATTTACCATCTAAATTAAATGGATCGTAAAAATAAGTGTTTCCTACATCGCCATAAGCAACCTTACCATTTAAACCATGAATAATAATATTCATCAAACATAACTTAGCGTGATAATCTATCAACTCATGTCCATAGAAGGTCATTAACTTACTACAATCTAGTTTATGTTTTTCCATATAATTCTTAATTTGAACAAACATACCACCACTACCACAGGCAGGATCTAATACAGTACCTCTTTTTGGTTCCAATACATTAACAATCATTTGCACTAATGATCTTGGAGTAAAGAATACACCTTTATCGCTCTTTGATCCGTGATCAAAGTTTCCTAGAAAATATTCATAAACTTCACCCAAACAATCAGTATCATTATCAATATCTTCTCTAGCAAATACCTCTAATAAATTCCTAAGAATAGAATCTGACAACTTATTGTATTCTTTGTAAAGAATTCCAGCCAATTGTTCAGATCTCTCCTCAATTAATGACATTGCATTGTTTAAGACCTCACCCAAACTTTGCATAGTTTGGTAATTGTTGTTATTTATTCTCTTTGAAGCAATATCAGCAGGTAAAGCTTCAATTCATTTAAATTGTGCTTCTTCTGGCAATTTAATTGCTCCCATTCTTACAAAATCATGCTCATCTATAGGACAAGCAATTCCATCCTTAACTAATCTATTCTTATTTATTTTTGCTTCCGCATCCTTAAAACGTAAATACATATATTTAAGGAATATGATGCCTAAAACAGGCATACAATATTCATTAGACTTCAAACTTGAGTTAGCTCTAAGATCATCACACAGCTTTCAAAGCTCCCTCGCCAACTGAGACTTCATAAATCAATAAATTATATTAGTGCAAAAACAATTAACTTAAATACACAGAATTAATAACTTTAAGAATTACTGAAATAATTTAGATTAATTTATCTCAAGATTTTGACTATAAATTCTTTCTACTAATTCCCACTTAATAAACTGAAAATCATTTATTAGCTTAGATAAGTTATCTATTTGTTTTTGAATAGGTTCAGCAAATTTATTGAATAAGTTTAATAGATTATCTGGAGGGAGAGGGACTTCAAAATTTCTTAAGTCTCCCAAACATAAACCAGTAATACCAGTGCCTCTTGAAATTCGATCAAATATTGGAATGGAATATTTTATGATTTCAAGCAATCAAGAAATATATTTATGGCTAGCGTCAAGAACATAAACATGACCAGTGGCATTAAATTTTCCAGAAAAATATTTAATATGTCTTGCTCCATCTGCAATTAATATTAAAGCTTCTTGATCAAAAGAATATTCATTTATTTTTTGTGTTTCTTTAGATCCAGTGAAGAATGGATAAAGCCCATTATCTATTGCATCTCCTGCTAATTTTTTTCCTTTCTTAAAAGTAACAAAATCTTTAAGTGGTAGTTTTTTTCAATTAGATGGAGTGGTATTTATGTTCTTGGGAAATTTATGATGTACGAATCATCTCTCAAACAACTTGCTTCTTTGCTTCTT
>NZ_LWUJ01000003.1 GCF_001645765.1 Candidatus Mycoplasma haematobovis
ATTGGGAAATTGGGAAAGATTAATATAGATAGAGAATTCCTATTTAACAGCCATATATTAAAGATAGAGCCTATATCTGACAAAGTCAATAGAGATTATCTTTATCATTTCCTAATTTCCAAATCCAAAGAAATAGAGAACTTGAAATTAGGTGTAATACTTCCTGCATTAGATATTGATAGATTAAAGAAAATCAAAATATCTCTACCTGATTTAGCTACTCAATCAAGAATAGCTAACAAACTAAATAAATTTTGAGAACTATCAAAAGAGCTTGAAAAAGAGCTTAATTTAAGAAAAAAACAATATGAATATTATAGGGATGAGTTGCTTTCATTCAAACAAGATAACAAGATCGAATGATTAACATTAGGAGAAATAGCAACTGAACTATATAGGGGCGTTGGAATAAAGAAAGATGAAGCTATTGAAGGGGTTGGACATCCATGCGTTAGATATGGTTGAATTCATACTTCAAATTTAATTTATTTTGATAAGTGTCCATTTGGAATAGATGAAACGCTAATAAAAAACAAAAGATATGCCGAAAAAAATGACTTATTATTCGTAATAACTAGCGAAAATATTCAAGATATAGAAAAATCATGCGCCTACATAGGAAAAAAGCCAATATTAGTAGGTGGAGATATAGTGATCATGAAACACAATCAAAATCCCAAATATTTAGCTTATACGCTATCAACAGGGGATGCTTTATTACAAAAAACTAAAGGAAAAATAAAATCCAAAGTAGTTCACTCTAATATAGACCAAATAAAAAAATTAATAATTCCTATTCCCTCTTTAGAAAAACAACAAGAAATTGTTAATTTATTAGATAAGTTTTGAGAATTATCAAATAATATTAAAGAAGGATTGCCTGCCGAAATATTTTTAAGAAAACAGCAATATGAATATTACAGAAACAAGTTATTAATTTAAAATGTCGCCCCTTAACAAAGATGAACTTTAATCTTTCTTATAATTGTTTGCATTCGGCACGAAGTCTTGCAAAATCATTTTGGCCCTCAAAAATAGTGTTTTGAGAAGCACATCATTCTTTAAATCTTTTAGCTATCTGATAATCTGTAAGTGATTCACCTTCCGCTAATTTAGTATTTAGATTATGCCATTCTTTCCATAAATCATTATTTTCAGGCAAAAAAACTTTTTTCTCAAAATTTTTCCACTTCGTATTAAATCAATTAGCATTTTGTTGTGCTCAACCTTCCTGTGTTGATGAATCCTTAAAACTTAAATTTTGTCACCCGTAATAACCTCCTGCCGCTGTAATGCCAGTTATTGCCAGTCCTATTAAAGATTTTGCTATATTATCCATGAAGATCTTCTATTTAATATTACAAAATCCGTCATAATAGTAGTCGTTGAATTAATTGATTCAAAAAAAATAAGTCAATTTTTTTAATTAAATTAACGAGAAATGTCGCAGTAACTTTAGAGTCAAGACATCCCAATTTAATTATTAAAGAGATTAATTTATGAAATACACTAAAAGTAAAAAACGAGCTATTATTAAATAAATAAAAGCTTTTAATTGTTGAATTATGAATAAAAAACTAATATCTAATTTGTTAGGGGGGGGGTTGCAATTTTAGTTGCTTTTTTTGTTGGAACCACAATCAAAGATTTCGTTGATTACAACCAAAAAATAAAAAATAATAGGAATTTAAAATCACATTTTTTAAAAAAAATAGCTGAAGATTTTAAAGGGTATCGATTTCCAGATTGAGACGATCATAAAAGTTGAAAAACTTTATATGCATGAGAGAAAGGAAAAATATTAGATGAATCTTACTCTTCATATGAAGATATGAGAGACGCATGTTATGGATGAATAGTTAAGGATAAAGAATTTTTGCAATGTTCTTCTTCAAGTGGTTGATGTATGGATTGCATAATGATTGAAAAATAGAGATTAAATTTTTGAAAAATTAACTTAAATTTAAAATAAAAACTTATCTTAATTGATTGAAAAACTTGTTTCAATTATTCATTGAAATTTACAAAATAAAAACAACTTTTTTACTGGACTTAAATTAAATGATACTTTAGATTACAAGAAAAAATGTTGCACGTTATTCAGAAATATCTAAAATTTTTCTAGCATCTTCTGGATTAAGTAGCTCTTCGGGGGAAAGATGATACTTGCCAGAATATACAGATCTTGAAACATGAAAAAGGACTCACAATTTAAAACATACAGAAGATAATTCTGACGCAAATAGACAAAAGAGAACTGGATTTTTAAATAGTTTTCCAAATTGAGAAAAATTTAGGGATTATTGTTATTCACAAACAGAAAATAAATATAATCAATGCGGTAATGGAGAAGGTTGATGTATGGGTTGCGCTAAAGATGGTTCTTGAAAACGGGATAAAAGCAGAGGAAGATAATCGCTTACTAGGATAAAAAATAACTACCTTTAAAAAACATTAAGTTCACATATACGCAGTAAACAATTTGAACATAAAAATTGTTTTCATTATACCTCATAAAATGAAATTTTTAATTAAAGATTAAATTTTGCCCCCTCTTCAAGACAGAAATCTTCAATAATATCTTCATCTCCTTTAAATTTTTCGCTCTCAGAATTTCAAGCTTTATTGCAATATTGAGCTAATAATCTTCCTTCAAAATCGCCAACTTGAATAGCGCTTTCCTCTCAATCAAAATAACGAGCAACAGAACTAGAATCAACCACTTTAGACATAGATGCTATTAGACGTTTTCTTATTTGTGGTTTGCTTGGATCAGAGTAATATCTTTTTATTTTTTCAATTTTAGGTTTTCAAAAGCCAGAATTGTATTTTCCACCCACAAACTCAGAATTAATTTTTACAGAAGGGAATTTACCTTTAAAGGATTTTATTTTGGGGGTTGTTGGGGGTTGTTGGGGGTTAAATAAAAATCAATAAGAAGTTGCTCCTGCTAAAGATATTGAACTTGTAATTCCTGCAGAAACAATTTTTCAATTCATAATGTACAAGCTTAACTTATTAAACTACTATAGCGAAATAAATAATAATTTCAATACAAAATACAAAAACATCTTGACTCTTATAAATTAATTTAAAAGTTACAAAAGTTTAGCGAGAAAATATCTTTATTTATTAAAAAACTTTTTATTAGGCTTAAGTTTTGGAGTTATGCATTCTTGAGTTAATCCTATAAAATTTTTTTTAAAATATGGTTTGGTATTAGAAAAAAATAACCAATTACAAACAAGAAATACGAAAAAAATTTTTTGAAGGAAAGTTAACAATATACTTGTTAATTTCTATAAAAATATACATCTTTTTCAAAAGTGAACAGTAAATTAATAATTAAATTACTAGGGGGGGGGGTTGCAATTTTAGCTACTTCTTTTGGAGGGATTAAACTAAATGATACTTTAGCTTACAACTCTAAAATTAAGCGCTACAATAGATTAAGTGAAAATTTTAAATTAAAGCGCTCAACAGGGGTATTAAAAAGTTATTATTTACCGGATTGAGATAATGATGTTCATTGAAAAAAACAATATGAAAGGGAAGTGTCTTCAGATAGTCGGGGGAATAACGTTGAAGCTACACAATTCAGACAACAATTTCCGACAATTGAATCACTAAAAGAATATTGTTTTGAAGAAGCAGAAAAGGATCAAAATTTAACTAATTGCAATGTTAGTAGTGGTTGATGCGATAAGTGCGCAAGAGACGAGTCCTGAGGTTAAAAAAATATTATTACACACAAATGATCTCCTTCTGTCTGTTACTTAAAAAAACAAAATCTGTTTAAATTTTCTACTCTTTTCGAATTTTTTAAAACCTTTCCCACAGAGAGAACAGGATTATCAGCGTTGCATCAATTTTTTTCAACTATTAAGAGTTCTTGAATCTCCAAAATTAACATTTTGATATCCATAGTAACCTCCAGCAACTTATATTGCCGGCCCTAATAAGACGTTGCTATATTATTCATATATGATTGTTAATAAAATTTCCTTTTGCTACAAATAATAAAGAATTTTTTAAGAACACTACAAACTGTTAAATTAATGTTCTTAAATAAAGAATTACCAAGTAATTTTTGTAAATTCACAAATTGAATCTCTATTTAAAATTTGAGAATATTCCTCAGGAATTTGAATAGAATCATTTGATTTTTCACATCAAGATATTAATGATGTTTCAGCTGAACCATCATCTAAAAAACGATCATTATCTCCAAGCATAAAATAAACAAATGCACTTGGATGTGAATTAATAACCGCCGCTAATTTTCGGCTATTTACATCGTCGCCCTTGTATTTAACAAATGCCTGTTCCAATAACCTCAAGCCGTTTGCTTTTTTTTCTTGTCTAGAATCAAACTTTTGTTTTTGGTTAATAACTGTTTTTTGTGAAGGAAAAGCGACCAAGGCCGTACCTGTTATAGTTGCGCCAGTTAAAGCCAGTCCTATTAGAAACTTTACAATAGTAGCATTTTTCATTTAAAGACTAATATCTTCATCATTTTTAATAAAAAAATATTGATTCTTCTCTAAGTTTTTTGACTTCCAAAAAAATGCAATATTAATATCTATAAAATAATTTATTTAAAGCAAATTTACATTAATTCAAAAACTATTGATTGTAAAAGTCACACATTAATTAAACTCAAAAAGAGTTTTTCCAAAAAATGAATAGAAAATTAACTTTTAGCTTGTTAGGGGGGGGGTAGCAGTTGCAGTCGCATCTTTTGCTGGCATTGAAACAAACAACAAAATACAAAGTAATAAAAAATTAAGATATTTTGGAGGATTAAGATCTAAGCTTGGCGAAGCCCTTCCTAAAATACCCGGACTTAAGAGCTATACTATGCCAAACTGGGATGATGATGAAGTGTGAAGAAAAAGATATTATGAAGGGGATCAAAAATCAATATATATCCGTAAAGGAAGTGAAGATATAAGAATGAGCTTGGCCAATCCTAAAGAACTAAGAGATGCGTGTTATGGAATGATTTCCGATAAAGACAAAGAGTTTAGCAGTTGTAATTCTACACAAGGTTGATGTAGTCAATGCTTAATTGATAGAAGTTGATACAACAACAAATACAAAAATATTCCTTAAAAATGTTACTAAGGAATACAAGGATTAAGAGTTTCTTCAAGAAAAGAAATATTACAAATAAATAATCAAAGATGAAATTTTTTAGAATATTTCATCGTTATTTATTCACAAATTTTATGATGAACAATAAATAAAAATATATCTTCAAAAATTCAATTTTTTTAAATCAAGAATAAATACTTTTTGTTAATAAGAAAAAGATCTAGAACTATCAACACACAATTCTTTAACTATATCTTCTACTTCCTTATGTTCTTCATTTGAGCTTCAAATTTCATTGCAATATTGAGATAACAACATAGCTTCTACATCCATATCATTTGGATTAAACTTTTCAACTTCCATATATCTATGAATTGTTGAATGCTTATTATTCGGCATAACCTTGAACATTGAAGTCATTAATCTCTTTTTTTCTTCATTACGGTTGTTTAAATAATATTCTTCTAATTTTCTAATTTTAGGTATTCAAAATGTTTTATTTTCGCTATCTGTTATTTGTCGAGAAACAGGAGGTACATACATTCTAGGAAATCTTTGCTTAAAAGAATCGGCCTTAGGGATTGTTTTTGTGATTTTTTTCTTATTATCGGGAGCAGAAGAAGATAAAAAATAAAAAGAAGAGGCCCCTGCCACAGACAATAAGCCTGTGACACTCAAAACAATACTTTTAAAATTCATTATTTTCTTTTAATAAAAGACGTAACCTAAACTTTTAATTAAAAGAAAAAATCTGAATGGATTTAAATATTAACAAAAAATTAATTAGTAGTTTAATAGGGGGGGGGGTGATTTTAGCTACTTCTTTTGGAGGAATTAAACTAAAAAATAAACTAGACTATAGTTCAAAAATGAATCACTACGAAAAATTAAATAGTCATTTTTCAGAAAATGCTCCTGGGCATATCAAAAGTGGTTGATACATTCCGAAATGAAATGATCATGAAGGGTGAAAAAAAGTTCATCAGCGCGAAAAAGGAATAATTCCTGGTTTAAGGGGAGCATATACAACTTATGAAAAAATGAGAGAAACCTGTTATGAACTTATTACAAAAGACAAAAAATTTGATAATTGTTGGGGAGCGTCCGAGACTTGATGTACTGCTTGCGCACGATCAAAATAATTTTAAATTACTTAAATTAAGAGATAATATAAGTTTCAACAAAATTTACCTAGTTGAAATAATGATACTATATTGAAAAAATGAATCATTTTTTAAAGATAGACAAACTCATCCTGAAGCCGTGCTCTCCTATCGCTCAAAGAACCATGGCTTTAAATGTCAAAAAAAGACAAAATAATGTCGACTGCAATGAAAACATAGAGATGAATCGATGATTGCATAAGGAATAGAAGGCTATTTAGTAATTATCCGAAAAACCTTATATTGATAAATTATCAAAATAAATTTTGATGCTCTATTAGGAATAGTTAATGTTTAAATTATGCGATAAAACAATGTTAAATAAAATCTTTTGCAAAATTTAACTTTAATTAAAACAAAAATTCACTTTATCTTAAAATTAGAAAGAATACCCTAATTACTAATCAAAATTTGCAAAATAAAGATATATTTTTTAATAACTACTAAAAAATCTTTAATTTAAGTTAACTATTTCAAGTAGTTTTGTAATAAATAAAGTGGCTCTATTTAGTTATTAAATATAAAAATCAAAATAATAAATTGTATCGTTTCCCAAAAATAACAATAAATTCTTTTGATTATCACTTATCAAACACATTATTTTAAGATGAAATTAATTTTATTGAGCTTCATAAAATTAAAAAAATAATTTTTTAGTTACTTATAAAATTTCAAAAATTGTATTTATTGCTCACAAAGTTAAGAGCGCTATTATCTAACCAAGGAATAACTCCTATCATTATACAAGGACAAGCTAATAAAGTCTTTCGATTATTCATAAATTAGAGAGTGCTAAATTTGATTTTACAATTTTTATTTTGACCAAAAATTCTAAATGGAAGCTCTAACAAAAGCAAATGTAATTATGGATATTTAGAAAAAATTTCAAATGTAATCATTATGCATTGCGAAAAAATAAAAATTACTTCGAACATTAACGAGTTTGAATATATCAAAATGAAATTCACTTAATGCCTTAAAAGAAAGAATTTATTTAAGATCAAATAAAATATGTTTTATTTTTTGAAAAGTTAATAAACAATCTATTAAAGGCGATTACAATATTTGTGTCTCCTTTTAAAGGACTTTAAAATAATACAATACAGTAGCTTATTAGTTATGTAAAAATTATTTTAATATTGACATAAATTAATTTTTTTAAAAATAAACACTTATTTACTAATTCTTTTTTTTGATATTAAAATCTTAATCAATGGACATACTTCAAGATGGCTTGGAAATTAAATACTTAACTCTTCAGCAAGTTAGCAAGTTTAGATTAGGATTAAATACTGATAAGGTTATTTTAGGGGGAAATAGAAAATTAATAAGAACTGGAAACATAAATAATGGGAAAATAAATCAAAATAATTTGATTTATTTCCAAGAAAAAAATTCTTCCCAAGACTTAAATAAATATCTTGTTAAGAAAAATGAAATTGTAATAACAACTAGAGGAGAAGTAGCTAAGATAGCAATTAATGATTCTAATGAAGAAATATTTTTTAATAGTAACATATGTCTTCTCGAAACTGATCAAACACTAGTATTCAACAGGTATCTTTATCATTACTTACTAAAAAAGCAAACTTTAATTAAATCTTTATCTCACAAGACAGCCTTACAAATGCTTAATATCGAAAAGCTAAAAGAAATAACAATTCCTTTACCATCTTTAGAAAAACAAAAAGAAATTGCTAATTTATTAGATAAGTTTTGAAAATTATCAGAAGAGCTTGAAGAAGAGCT
>NZ_LWUJ01000004.1 GCF_001645765.1 Candidatus Mycoplasma haematobovis
TTCTTTTGTTTCTTTTGTTTCTTTTGTAAGTGCTTCAATAGATATTTCTGGTATTCTTAAATCTTTGTCTTCGCACGAACGTCTATTTTGACTAGATCCAGAATTTCTCAAAAATGTATCTTTTTGTTTGTTGCCTTTAATGGTAGGAGAAACTAAATAATGATAAGTTTCAAGCGTCGCTACAGTAAATTGGGATGTGTATTCTCCATTTGAAAGAGAAGTAATCGGTACTACTAAATCAACATTGTCAAGATCTGAATATTCTTTCAATGTTTTGCTATCAAGAGTCTTAGTGCTAATCTTTTCTAAAAATTGTTTAAATTTGCCCTCAGATGAAGCAGATATGAAAGGGAAATAATAGCTAGCTTTGTCAGGTAAAGAATCGTCAGGTTTTTCAAATAAAGCTTTAATATCTTCCTTTCTGTTATTGGTGTCGTATTTTCAAGTTAATTTCTTAAATGGAATTGGTCTTTCATACTGAATGTAATCATTCAATATATAGTCTCAAAATTCAGAAAATAGATTAATAAACGGATCTCCATGGCCCTCTTTTTTAAATTTGCTGTCACTTTCTCCAAAATTTAAATCACTTAAAACTTCGTTCAAAATAGGCTCAAAAATATCTCTGACTTTTTCCAAAATTGCATTTTCATTGTATTTTTGCTCCTCTCCGGCAAATAAAAAACGTGCTTCTTGACGTGATTTTTCATCTAAACTACTTAAGCTATTAATGCTACTTAAAGATAACTTTTTGCTCCTTAACTTATCTCCAACATGTGATGATTTACCTTTTTCATGATTATCAATTAGACCTAGCATCAGATGTTGGGTTAATCTTTTGGCAAGTGTTTTTGCTCCTTTAGTTGTCTTTAAATATCGTTCAACAAGCTCTTTAAGCTCTTGCTTATTAGAATCACTAAATTCAATAAGACTAGTACTACTACCTATCTTACTAAGAATTTCAAGTTCTTTTTCTAGGCTTAAAGAACTAGTTTCCTCTGTCTTGGATTGGATTGGAGGACTCAGTACTACTAAAACTAATTGTACTTAGAGAAGTTAAAGAACAAGGTAATAAGAGTCAAAATAATTTATGGTTAAATATCATTAATCTAGTTAAAGAATGCTAGGATTTAGTATTTTTAAATCAGGAATAACCAAGGGCTTTTCTTAAACGATCATCTCCAGTCTTAAAGTTTTTTAAGCTACCTTCTCCTGAAGCTAAACTATCAAGTAGTGCTTGTTGTTGAATTTTAGAATCTTTTGCAACCTTAATTAACTCTCTAAAGAAATAACTACTATCTATAGTTTTCAAGTAAGATTTTCAGTTTTCTGCATTTTCAACATCATCATATTTAATTTGAACTAAATATATTTGATATTGACTACCATCTTTGCTAGTTATTAGATATTCTCCGCCCTTATCTGTAAATCATCCATTTTTTGAGGTAAATAGGGAATCATTTAATAAGTTTGAACCGCTATTAACTAGCTTTGATCTAGAAGAATTACTATCTAATATCTTACTTTGTTTCAAGTATTGTTTAAGTAATTCCTTCTTTTCTTTAAAGGAAGAATCAGATTTTTTTAGACAAGAGAAATCTCTAATACCAGACTTTCAATCAAAGCTAAAACCAGAACACTGTCTTTCAACATCAAAATCTCAATTATGTTGTGGAAATAAAAACTTAAGTAATTTTATTAATTCGTTATATTTATCTTCTGAATGTATGCTTTGATCTATATAGCTAATTAAAGAATTAGAGTCTTTTCATAATGGAAAAGCGTACTCTAACTGACTAACTATATCTTCGGGGAAGAAATCTTTTCAGTTACCGTTTACTAATCCTTTGTAGCCTATTAAATGTTTTACTTCTTCTGATATTCCTTTAACTTTAACTTTTGCAAAGTCAAGAGACTCTTCATTTAATAAACAGGATCACTTTTCATCAGAAGAAGAAGAAGAAGCTCTAAAGATCGAATATCTCTTATAACTTTTCTTGCTTAACTCTAAATTTTCAACTATCTTTAATTTATCATTGGTACTAGGCAAACATTTTTCAGATTCTGAAAATTTCTTTGAAAATACAAAAGCTGTTAAAGTATCTCTTTTGAGAGTATTTCTTAAATACTTCCTAAAATTCTCAAAACCATTATCTGATAGTCACTTTACTGCAAATAAATTTAATGACTCTCCACCTTTACCTATATCGTGTCCAGATGTGCCATTGTCAACCTTAAAATTTTTGTTTATTTTTTCAAAAGATTCTCTTATTTTTTTATTATCCTTGTTGTTTTCAAAATCAAAATCACCTAGTATTTGAGGAATCTTTAAATTTTTTGATAACTCTAAATAATTTAAATGTAAATACTCCAGAATCAAATCTTCCTTAGATTTTAAATTACTTAATTCAGTAGTTCCAGAGAGATTTCCGGATACTTTTCATTGTCAAGATGAAAAATCAATTAAATCTGAAGATATTTTGTCTTGAAAAATAATTTCAGATAATTTTGAATCCTGAAAAAGATTTATCGAAACAGAATTAAGTAAATCTTCATTGTCAATTTTTTTGATTTTTTGTGATCCACTTGATACTGCTAAGACTTCTTTTGAAAAATTAAAAAAGTTGAAAGAGTCCCAGTTTTCTTTCTTACTTTTGTTCTTACTAAAAGATTTATCTACCTCGCTTGAATAATCATCAAAACTTGATTTAACATCCCAAAAACTATTCAAAGCCCATCTAACCTTTGATCCTTTATCATTTCTAAGTAAATAGGCGCCTTCCAAGAAAGGCATCATACTATTTTGAAAATTGTTAATATCATTTGAAAGAATTGCTGGCTTTTCAGAGGCAAATAACTCATATGGAAACTTACCTGAAAAAGAGCGCTTTAAGCTACTTTGAAATCAACCATCTTTCTTTTGGAGAATTTCGCTGAATATATCTAGGTAATCCTTTAGTAAAGTCTTTCTTAAATCAACTAAATTTTTTGCAAAGTGATCCCTAAGCAAAAGAACCTTTAATTTTTTTGCCTGTTCTTTCTGTTCTTTCTGTTCTTGAGAGTTTTTTTCAAAAAAATTATCTCAATAGCCTAATAACAGCCTTTCAAAATGTTTATTAAAGTAATTTTTTAAAACTTTTTTAACGTTGAAATTTTTTGAATTTATTAAATGTTTTTCGAGTTGATCTTGTTGATCTCCAGTCGCTTCCTTGTTATATGTAAGAGCATGTATTCCTTCTTTGTCCTTGAAAAGTATTCAGCTTTGTTGTTGTTGTTGAATTAAATAGACAAAGTCGCTGACTTTATTGCTAGTACCATTATTTCCATTTCCTTTTTTCAAACAAAACATTTCTTTTGTATCTTTTGAAAGAATTGAATCTATAGATACTTCTGGTATTCCAGAAAATTGACCATTACATGCATCATTTTTTGGAACAGACCCTTCTATTAAATAGTTATCGTTATTTAATTTTTTCTGTAAGGGAGAGGCCAAATAATGATAAATTTCTAAGGCTGCTACAGTAAATTGAGAAGTATACTCAGAATTTGATAATGTTGTTATTGGTACTACTAAATCAATATTTTCAATATCTGAATATCCTTTAAGATCCTGGCTACTAGCCGATGAATTAGACTTTATTTTTTCTAAAAAATTCTTAAATTTACTGTTTGATTCATCTGATATGAAAGGAAAGTAATAACTTGCTTCTTCTGGTAACTTCTCTTTTGTATCTCCAAATAAATCTTTAATGTCCTGTGTTCTTTTCTTGGTGTCGTATTTTCAAGTTAATTTCTTAAATGGAATTGGTCTTTCATAGAGTAAATAATCCTTCAACACATGATTTCAAAAACCAGCAAATAAAGTTACAAAAGGATCACCATTTTCTAATTTGAACTCATTTTTAGAATCATCATTATTTAAGCTATTCAGGACTTCATTCAGGAC
>NZ_LWUJ01000005.1 GCF_001645765.1 Candidatus Mycoplasma haematobovis
ATGAATACAAGAGAATAACAACTGAAGCTAAAGAACAACAGAATAATAAAAAAGATTACACAGTTAAATCTAAAGAAGGAAGTACAATAATGGAAGTTGAGACAATTAAATTAAATGATAAAGAAACATCTAATTGTGAATTATGTGGTAAACCAACAAATAATTTTAGTTTAAATATGTGTGAAGAATGCTTTGATGAAGAAACAGATAAACATTATGATGGAGGAAGAGACAATGATGAATAAGCCATGATAACTTATATTATTAAATTCTTTGAGTGATTAGCCCACTGAATAACAATTTAATATGAACAAAGCAGGAATTAAGAAACAAATATTAATTTGCAATAAATGCAAAGCAACATTAGGTAAAGTGGATAGATTTGGTAAGAGAGATGTTAAGAAATATGTATGTTCAATACATTGTAGAACTTGTAGTCCAAACTATATTTGAGAAAATTAATATGAATAGAACTTCTTTATTACCAGCTGTAGTTAGAATGCTAACTTTAAGCACTATACCACCACTTACTTATTTAGGTGTAACACAATATAATGAATTAAATAAAATTGAGTTACCTGAATTACCTATTGAAATAGAACCAGAAATAGTAGTAAAACCTTCTGAACCACAAAAAAAAATAAGAAAAGTATGAAGGCAAATTGCTGGTAGAAAATTTAATGAAGTATTTAGTTCTTATTATTCTTCATATAAATATACAGATGGACAATTAAATAGTATGTGTAAAAGTACATACGTTTATCAAATATTCAGAAATTGGTGTAAAGAAGCTAAATTTGAAATAAAAGAAGAAGAAGTAAAATAATGAGTTTCATAAAAGTATTTGGATTAATTACTGCTTCTGCTTTAGGTACAGCAGGAACCATATATGGAGGTCATTCTGTAGTTGACTATGTTAAAGAAAGAAATAAATTAAAGGGTAGATTAGATTTGGCTGAATACAATTTATCTAATATTGAAGCAAAACATAGACAAGCTATTAATACATTGGTTACTGAAAGAGATAATCTTAAAACAGCTTTAGATAAAACAAGATTAGCTCTTGAGAGGGGTAAAGATTTTATTATGAATGATATCAAAAAAATTAGAGCAATGAAAAGTACTTTACAAGGCAGAACAGATTTAATTTACAAATCAGATAAATTACTGGAAGAGCCTTATAGAAAGATTGCTGAAAACTTTCAGAATGCTTCTTACTTAACTCAAACTTAAGTAGTAATGTTTACTACTTACTTAGAGAGATTTCTTTCTTTTCTTAAAGAAGAAATAAATGAAATTAAACTTGAATTAAATAGTGAGGAAGAACACTTTGGTAAACCAGTAGTTAAAGAAAATAAAGCGGCAGAGCAATACTTATTATTATTAACTAAGACTCAATCATATATTGAAAAGGAGACAAAGAATGGAGAATATAAACCAGAAGACTGAAAGAGCATTAACAGAAAGAAAATGGAATTATCTGATTTAGCTACTAAGGAATTAGGAACAGAGGATTGAAAGAAATATATTATTATCTTCTGGAGCGGCAAGTCAAGAGAGTTTGCCACCATGACTACAAATTATGGAAGGAAAATTTGGAGAAAGAAAGATGAAACTGGAGTAAGAAATCCTGAAGGACAGAAAGCTAAAGAATACTGACATAAGTTACAAATAGTTCTTTATGAATTTAAGAAAAGGGTTGAAGAAGATAATTTTACTAATCCAACTGAAGCATCTTAATTTATTAAATATATATTACCATCCCCAAATCCCAATAGAATACTAATTTCACTTTAATGAAATAACCATACCCCCTCCCTTATTAATATATATTTATTAACAACCAAAGAAAATCAATTAATTAAAACTACATAATAATAAACAGAAAAATATAACATTAACATATAGCAAAAATTCGCGGAGCAGGTCTTTGATTGAAATTTAATTTCCCCAAGCCTTATTTGAAAAGAAAGTAATAATATTTATTTATTAGTAGCCAGTTCAGGGTTCAAAGAATAATGTAGAGAAGGAATTAAGGAAGGATTCTTTAAAGTTAGATATATATAAACCAAGAGCCTTATATGTTGCATCTCCATATACAAATGTTAAGTTAAATGCATTACTCTTATTAGTAGTGATAGCAGTATTAACTGCCTTTGATTCATTAGTACCTTTAGCAACAGAAATATTTAATGCTTTATTAGTATTAGAAGAAATATTAGTTCCAGATGATAATGATTTGTTTACATTAACACCTGTATAAGATATTTCTGGAGATTCATATTGCTCTAGTAATTCAGGTGCCTTATCTAACTTAACAGCCTGTGTTTGAGTAATAACTGTATTTAAATTAATGTCTTCATCAAGGTTAGTAGGTAATTGAATATCAAATGTGTTCCTAGACTCACTGTTCTTAATCTGGTCATACTTCTCATCATCTTTCTTTCAAGAGGCTTCTAAATTTTTATAATCCTCATTCATCTGTGAAGTACCTGCTCTGCCAATAGCATTAGCAGTTGATATTGCAGTAGCATCTGCTCTTAAATAATTTAATTGAGTATTCTTATTATTAGTAGTGGTATTACCAACATTTATAGCGGCATTAGTAGAACCTCCAGTTGAAGTAGTAGTATTAGCATTAAAGAATGAAGATGGATTATTAAGTTCTTCTAATTTAGATTTAGCTAATTTATATTTAATGATGTCTTGTTTAGCATGCTCAAATATGTTATATGCCTTAGCAATAGTTTCGTCTAATTCATACTTTAAATAGCTATTCTTGAAATGATAATAGAATTGTTTATTGATAGTAATTTCTGTTCTATTAGCTAATGTTATCTTTAAAGTATTCTTGGTATCCTCATCAAATACTGCATCACAAATCCTATCAACAACACCTTGTGTTATTAACATATAATGTTCTATGTGTTATTTTTGTTAGTATAGCCTTCATTATCAAACCATCTCAAATTTAAATTTCCAATAGCCTTAATTAATTCATTTTCAACTGTCTGTAGCTCTATACCAATTTCTCTTGCTAATACTTTCTTTTCCAAAGGAATTTGTTCTTCCTCTAAACCCTCTAATAACTTTAAATATTTTTGTTTTGAAGAATTAACAAATTCTATTAATCATTTTGGAGTTCTCAT
>NZ_LWUJ01000006.1 GCF_001645765.1 Candidatus Mycoplasma haematobovis
CGTAATCACGTAATCACATGAAGTTTTCAAAAAAAGATTTCAGGGATAGTTTAACTTTAAAAGAAAGACGCGTATTGCTATCTGTTTTAGAGGAGGTATTTTTGAGATGTGTACATTTGAGTTTCAAAGAAATTGTCGATGAAATAGGTTGAGATGATTTCCAAAAAACTTTTATTTATTCAAAAAATGAGATTGTTATTGCACCAAAGAAAAAGGTTGATAAACAATTAAAGAGAAAAACAAAAACTACTAGAGTAAGTAACTTATTAAAGAATACCTTTGTTAGTCATTTATTTTCGATAACTGAAGAAAACAAAGCCAGAGATAGTTTTGTAGGCGGTTTTGATGATCGATTGTTAAGTGGATTTGATTTACAGTTTTTGAATACACCTTTGTTAAGTTGAGATGTTTGAAACTATTCTGTGTTTTTGAAAATTAGAGATTATTTAGATAA
Organism: Candidatus Mycoplasma haematobovis; assembly: GCF_001645765.1. Classification (GTDB taxonomy): domain Bacteria; phylum Bacillota_I; class Bacilli_A; order Mycoplasmatales; family Mycoplasmoidaceae; genus Eperythrozoon_B; species Eperythrozoon_B haematobovis. The sequence goes on from NZ_LWUJ01000006.1 coordinate 455, forward strand.
ATTTACTTGTAAGAAAAAGGTTGTTAACAATAAATTAGTAATGGCGTTTGTTGAAGAGTCAGAAAAGTTGGTTCAAGTTAGAACAAAATATATGAAGGAAGCAGATAAGCTGTCTAGAAAGGCGAAAAGCTTAAAGGCTTGAGTTACTAGAAGAGTTAAGAATATCAATAAGTTGCATGCTTGTTTGTCGCAAATGAGTTTTGGAGATTCAGTGGGTGTTAATTACCTTTCAGTTAATCAATTCTTAAGCGATATTATTTTTTCTCCAAAATCAATGGAAACAATAGCTCCTTTATTGTTGGGTTATTCTTTAGTTTCACAGGTTCAAGAAGAGGCGAAGGAAAATCAAGATCTTAAACCAATTGATTTAGCTTGTGCAGTTTTCCTTGCTTCTTTTGCTCTTTTGGCATTACTTTATTGGGTGTTAAATGATTCGACGTTTCTTAATTAGCTATAAAGAGAGTTGCATTCTTGGGATTGAGTTTCTTTAGATAAATTAGGCTTTATTAGCAGGGGAAGACAAACGCATTATCCAAAAAACGATCCAAATTTATTTTGAAAAGGTACTATTCCTTTTGTTGAAACACAAGATGTTAAAGAAGCTAAACTGTTTGTAAGACAAATACGTAGATATTACAACCAAAAAGGCTTAGAGCAGGGAAAGCTTTTCCCTATTAATACAGTTTGTATTGCTAGTGAAGGAAATATAGCAGATTCTTCTTTGTTAAATATTCCTTCATGTTTATCTTGCCATGTACATGCGTTTAAAGCTTATGAGGGCATTGCTTGTCCTAGATTTATAAAATATTGTTTTGATTTTTCCTCCATAAAAAAGGAGTGTATTTCGGTAGCTCAATCAGGAACTACTAGATTATCTTTAACTTCAGAAAGGCTATTAACTATTAAGTTTCCTAATCCTTCATTTGAAACACAAAAGAAAATTGGAGATATTCTTTCGGCTTATGATGAATTAATTGAAAATCACCAAAGACAAATTGAGATTCTTGAAAAACTAAGAACAGACCTTTACAAAGAATGATTTATTAATCTTAGATTTCCTAATTATGAAAAGTATGAGATTAAAGATGGTTTGCCAGAGGGCTGAAGAACTGTAAAGCTTAAAGATATTGCAACAATCCAAAAAGGAAAGAAACCGGCAGGATATGCCAATCCTAATGGAGAATATCCATTTTTTACTTGTTCTTTTGAAACTAAGAAATCTAATGGATTTTCTTATGATTCTTTTTCATTAATTATTGCTGAAGGAGGTGAATTTCATATCAAAATTTACAATGGAAAATTTGAAGCTAGTGATCATACATATATTATTAATTTTGAAAATTTAGACTATATTTTTTTAGTTTGTGAAGCGCTAGACGCTAATTACATAAATTTTTTAAACAAAACTATAGTCGGAACAACTATTAAGAATTTGCCAATAAAACAAGTTAAAGAATTATCGATATTGTTGCCCACAAAAGAACTTATCAAAAAATTCAATATCTTTTGTGAGGATATACAATCAAAAATAGAAAAATTAGATGCGAAGATGCGAAAAAATTAGAGATGATTTGTTAAACAAGATTTTTTATGAAAAAATGATTTTTGAGTAGATTGATATCTTTTTAAGTTCGTTAATAATTATTACGAAAAGCAGAAATATTCGGTTTTTGGGTAAATATCAAAAAAAGTAGTAAATTGTTAACTTTAAAAGAATTTACCTCTCCTGCGGCTGACAAAATAGATTGTTAGATTTAATTTCACAAGGGAAGATTGTGTGTTCTGAGCCCTTTGAATATGAGAAAGATTTGTCAGTGGTTGGAAGAAAGAAAAGATTAATTATTGGGATAATTGACGTTAAAAGGAAGGAGTTATTGTCTACGTGCAAATATTTTAGGATTTAAATGATAAGTTAGAGCTGTTTTTAGAAAACTAAAATAAATATTCAATTTGTTAAGTTACTTTGTTTACTTGGAAAAAAACAACTTTAGATAAGTTAGGCTTTGTAAGTACTGGAAAGCAAACTCATAAGCCTGAATATGATCCGGCTTTGTTTTGTGGCGGAATGGTTCCTTTAATTGAGTCGCAATTAGTTGAGGGAGATCGGTTTTTTGTTGGTAATGCAAGAAAATATTACAACGATTTGGGAATCAAGCAAAGCAGAATATATGAAGCCGAAACAGTTTGTATCACTAATAACGGAAGAGTAAATGCGTCAATTTTGAAAGTACCTTCATGCTTGTCTAATCAACTTCACGGATTTAATGCGTTTGAAAATATTTCAGATCCAAGATTTGTTAAATATTGTTTTAATTTTTCTGACATTCGAAGGCAATTAGCAACTATATCTTCAATAGGTGCTAAATATTTGCCTATTACGAAATTACTTAAAATCCCATTTCCAAATCCTCCCTTTGAACTTCAACAAAAAATAGGGAAAATAATTTCAACTTATGATTTATTAATAGAGAATTATCAAAGTCAGATTGAAGAAGCAAAGAAGCAA
>NZ_LWUJ01000007.1 GCF_001645765.1 Candidatus Mycoplasma haematobovis
AGCTTGCTTAAGCTTGCTGGTAGTTTCATTAATTATTTAAATCAATTAATCCTTCAAGTTCTGATGAAAATTTGGATAATTCACTTTTCAAATCTTCCAATTTTCTTATTTCTTCGTCTGAATATTGTTTAACGTTTTCGCCTAAATTGTGTATGCCTTCTTCTCCTCCAAATTTATGAGAACTAGAAACATCTGGCAATTCATTGTTTGAATCATTATCTTCTGAAGTTTCATTAGTTAAACCTTTAGAAGTTTCGTTGTTGTCCTCTAATGAGTTTACCACTTTCGGATTATCTTTTGAATCAAACCCTTCATTGCCTTTATCTTGCGGAATTTGCTCTAGTGAATCATTTTTCTCCCCTCTAGATTCAGAGTTTTTCTTTTTTTCATCATCACTAGGTAAACTTGATTTATCATCTTGTTGATCTTGATCTCCTTGGGGATCTTTTGTTAATTCAACATCTGAAGGTTTTGATTGTGGTTCTGGTGGTGTAAATTCAGAAGTAAGTAATTTAACGTCTGACAAAGGTCCATCATCTGAATTGACAATGTCTTCAGCAAGATTTACATCATTATCTAAATTATTTTCGTCATGACTCTTAGTTGGGTGTTGGTCAGAAGTAGGAGAAACAGATTCTTGAGGAGTATCTAAATCCTGACCGGTATCTCCATCTACTTTTTCACTATTTTGTTGTAAATTAATTTTTTCAGAAACATCTCCTCCACCTAATTGTTTTCCTTTTCCTAAATCCCCATTTTTCTCTTTCAATATTTTTTCAATTTGTTCGGCTTGTTCTGTACTAATAGAAGTTAGTTCTTTTGCATCTCCTTCTTTGGAGTAGAAAAGCTTTCTTTCCTCATGTTTTTCATCTGGACTTACAAAATCATTTAGTTCTTGATCTTCATTATCTCTAGTCTTATCTAGATCTGTCTTACGAAAAGATACTAAAGAAGACGTAACTATAGTTGCCGCAGTTGCTGTAGCAACAGGCAACGCAATCTTTAAGAACTTAATTAAAGGAAACATACTAAATCTCTTTTAAGTAGCTATTCTAATTTCCTTAATTTTCAAAAACTTATTGCTTTTTCTGACCAAAAAACTGTTTCAATATCTCTACAACTGTACCACCATTAGATTTGAAAGCTCTTCTTCCTCCCTTAGGTTGTTGATGATCTTGTTGTTTTTGTGATTCTTGCTGCTGTTTCTCTTGTTGATTTTCATCACTATTAGAATCACCACCTTCCTGTTTGTCATCTTCATCAGTTGCTTCCTGCTGATCCTGATTAGATTGTATTTCAGGCTCTGGAGGAGAAGGGGGTTCTTCAGGTACTGGAGGCTTTTCTGGTTCGGGCTCCTTTAGTTCATCTTGATAATCAGTTTTTTGTATATCTTCAACTGCATCAACCTTTAATATCTCAGAAGATAAAGGATTTGATTCAGTTAGTAATTTAATGGTTATTAGAACAGAAGATCCAACGACAACAACCGGAAAGAGTGATTTTAGCTTGCTTAAGCTTGCTGGTAGTTTCATTAAATAAACTTATACTAGACTGGTAATACTTATTTTTTTATTATTATTGGACTGCCTTACAATATTCTTTACTATTATTGAAATCAATTGTTTCACCTAAATAAACAGATTCTCCCACTTCTTTACACCAAGCACTAACTTCTTCTGCTAAAGATTTATTCTTTTTATTATCAGGATATTTCTTCAAAATAGCATCCAGTTTAGGAGAAATAGCTTTATTCCCTGCACTACTAATCTTACTTGCTATCTTCTCTGCTTGAACATCTGTAGTAAAATCACTAACTCACGCGTTCCCTAAAACATCTTTATTAGTTTTTGTACAGTACTTCTTAAAATCATCTTCATCCTTATCACTATTACTAATAAACTTTAAAGAATAAAATTCACCGCATGCTTTTCTTATTGATTGCAAACTAGGATTCTTTTTTGCACTCTTCAATAATTCGCTACTTCCAGTTACTTCATTATTTTTCAAAACTTCCAATCTAGCATTTCACAAAGCATCATCACCATTAAGATCAAAAAATGCTAATTTGTAATCTTCAAAAGAACGAGGCACTCCTGATCTACCAGAATTATATTGATAAACACAATATACTCCTCCACTTGCTAAAGTAGCTGATGCAACAGAAATCATTGATGCCTTGCCTAGTAAAGCCATATCTATTTCTTATCTCCGCCTAAGAGTTTCTTTAGTAAACCAGGAATTAACCCTTGCCCAAATCTCCTTCCTCCTGAAGGTTTCTTCTCTTGTTTTTCATCTTTTTGTTCTTTAGATTCTTGTTCATTTTGCTCCTCTGTTGTCGCATCATCATTTTCTTCTTCTTTTTGTTGTGTATCCTCTTCTGGTGGTTCTGGAGAAGAATCTTCTTGATCTTTAACCGGTTCTTGTTCTGCAGAATCCTTTTCTTCTGGTTCTTCTTTATCCTCTACCGGAGGTTCAAGCTTATCTTCATACTTAGTATCTAAAATATCCTCTTCTGCAGAAACTTTAATTAACTCTGTCGCAGTTGGGGCACCCTCTGTCAATAACTTAATAGTTATTGCTACAGAGGCGCCAACAACTATTACTGGAAATAATGATTTCAGCTTGCTTAAGCTTGCT
>NZ_LWUJ01000008.1 GCF_001645765.1 Candidatus Mycoplasma haematobovis
AATTGCTCTGTGAAATTGGTAGAAAATCAGTAAATTGGCTATTTTTAATTTTATTTTCTTCTCTTAATTCTTTGTGGTAATCACCAATTATTACTTGTATTTTATGTCAATATTTTCTTGCTATTTGACCTTCATCAGTATCTTCTCTTTTTCAAATTTCTTTTCCATAATTAGTAGTCATTGTTCTGAATTTTTTTTCCTTACCAGAAAAAAATATAGTTATGTATCTTTCTCATTCTTTAGTTAATAATTCTTCATTTACTCTTTTCTTTAATATATTTAAGCCATCTTTAATTTTGCAATAAGAATCTCTGTCATATGTACCATCTTCAGTTTTCTTTAATGTATATTCTTCAATTGCCTTAAGTAAGTTGCAGTATTGTACCATTGCCAAATGCTCTTCTTCATTATTAGTAAGTGTCTTAAATTGATTTGTTTCTTGTTCTAAGAAATTTAATAACCTCTTTACAAGGTCTTTAAACTCCATAATTAAATAAAATTTAAGTTTGAGTTAAGTAAGAAGCATTTTGAAAGTTTTCAGCAATCTTTCTATAAGGCTCTTCCAGAAATTTTTCTGATTTGTAAATTAAATCTGTTCTGCCTTGTAAAGTACCTTTCATTGCTCTAATTTTTTTGATATCATTCATAATAAAATCTTTACCCCTTTCAAGAGCTCATCTTGTTTTATCCAAAGCTGTTTTAAGAGCATCTCTTTCAGTAACCAATGTATTAATAGCTTGTCTATGTTTTGCTTCAATATTAGATAAATTGTATTCAACAAAATTTAATTTATCCTTTAATTTATTTCTTTCTTTAACATAGTCAACTACAGAATGACCTCCATATATGGTTCCTGCTGTACCTAAAGCAGAAGCAGAAATTAATCCAAATACTTTTATGAAACTCATTATTTTACTTCTTCTTCTTTTATTTCAAATTTAGCTTCTTTACACCAATTTCTGAATATTTGATAAACGTATCCATTTTTACACATACTATTTAATTGTCCATCTGTATATTTATATGAAGTATAGTAAGAACTAAATACTTCACTAAATTTTCTACCAGAAGTTTGTCTTCATACTTTTCTTATTCTTTTTTGTGGTTCAGAAGGTTTTACTACTATTTCTGGCTCTATTTCAATAGGTAATTCAGGTAACTCAATTTTATTTAATTCATTATATTGTGTTACAGCAAAATAAGTAAGTGGTGGTATAGTACTTAAAGTTAGCATTCTAACTACAGATGGTAATAAAGAAGTTTTATTCATATTAATTTTCTCAAATATAGTTTGGACTGCAAGTTCTACAATGTATTGAACATACATATTTCTTAACATCTCTCTTACCAAATCTATCCACTTTACCTAATGTTGCTTTGCATCTATTGCAAATTAATATTTGCTTCTTAATTCCTGCTTTGTTCATATTAAATTGTTATTCAGTGGGCTAATCACTCAAAGAATTTAATAATATAAGTTATCATGGCTTATTCATCATCGTCTCTTCCTCCATCATAATATTTATCAGTTTCTTCATCAAAGCATTCTTCACACATATTTAAACTAAATTTCTTTGTAGGTTCACCACATACTTCACAATTAGATGTTTCTTTATCATTTAATTTAATTGTCTCAACTTCCATTATTGTACTTCCTTCTTTAG
>NZ_LWUJ01000009.1 GCF_001645765.1 Candidatus Mycoplasma haematobovis
CAATAAATATTGTGCAAAATTTAACTTTGTCATACCATAATATTATAATATAAAAAGATGTAAAAAAAAGTTTAAAGTTGGTAGGATTTGTGATATAATATATATATATGAATAACAAAGAAATAATCAATCTTCTTAAAGAAGAAAGAAATGCTCTTGATTTACAAAGACATAATATTAAAGAAACTAATAGAAGATTAAATCTTCAAATTCGAAGATTAACAGATGATATTAATAGAATGTCACCTGCTGTTAAGAAAAGATTTGCACCTAGATTAAGAAGACAAATAAAAATTTCAAGAGAAAATATTGACAACAATAATTACTATCTTTTAAGAACCTGAAGTGAAAAGAACATAAGATGAGAAAATAAGTGTACAGATAATGGAATTTGCTGATTTAAATTAACACAATTAATTGAAGAAGAAAGAGGTTGAGGAATATATATATAGGATAATGTTAACTCTTAAAGATAAAGTCTTAAGACAAATAAATGAATGTGATAAAGCTAGAAGAAATTTACAACATTATCTAGACTTAGTTAATAATAAGTTAGCATGATTGAAAGAAATGGCAGATGATATTAGCATTGAACCAAGAAGACTTGGAATTCCTAAACCAGCAACAACAACTGATGATATTGCAAAGATGATTGATATTAATTATGGAATGCCAGCTGGATATACAGAACTAAGTAATAAATTAGAAGCAGAAAATATTCTATTAAGAGACTTATTAAATAATGAATACAAGAGAATAACAACTGAAGCTAAAGAACAACAGAATAATAAAAAAGATTACACAGTTAAATCTAAAGAAGGAAGTACAATAATGGAAGTTGAGACAATTAAATTAAATGATAAAGAAAC
>NZ_LWUJ01000011.1 GCF_001645765.1 Candidatus Mycoplasma haematobovis
TATTAGATTGGCATTGGCATTGGCATATCCATAATTTTTAGGATCTGAAGCATCGCCTATAGGTATGGTCAATAAGCTTTTTGGTATTTTTTCAAGTTTTGATGAGGATGAGGATGAGGATGAGGATTGTGTATTACCTTCTTGTTGTTTATCTAATATTGCCTTATTACCCTTCTTTACTCAGGGCTCTTCCTTATTAGTATCAAATGATCATCGATATCCAATTCTTGGTGTGTATTTAATTTGACTAAATTCTATGTTGTAACTAGGATCAATATCTAGATCCTGAGATTGCTTAAAGGATTTATTAACTAGTATTAAATCATGAGGGTTCGAGTCATAATTAATATCCTCGAACCCTTTGGTTAAATTATCTGAAAGATTATTTACTGATGAAAATACTGTAACTCCTAACGAAATAAAGAAAGATAAAGCAGATATTATTACTATATTTTTACGTATATGTACTAGGGAAGTCTTGAGTAGCAAGCTCATTGATTGCTAAAATCAATGAGATTTTATTGAAGGCGAGAAGTAGAACGACCGTTTACAAGAGTTGCTACTATTCTTGCGATATATCAAGCTAATTGAAGTAATTGAAAAGAGATTTCGAAAGCAAAGTAATGTTCTCATCTCTTTCTTTCTATTGGATCATTGTGATTAATGTAAGGAACAATGCTTCTCATTCTGTAAAGAGTGATAATTGGAGAAACAAAAAGCATTATTGCAGATAATAAAAAGAGTATTCAGGAACCAGCACCAGTCACAAAACCACCAGCAAAAGAAAGAAGTAATAGGATTACGAAAAAAGCAATATATGAGAAGCCACAGAAATTTAAAAATTTATTCAAATTAAGAATTGTGGATTTCTTTTGAATTTGGAAAGCTATTCCAAGAGGAATTGCATAAATAACTAGGGTAATGCCAAATACAAAAGCGATCATTTTTCCAAGTCAACCAATAGTTGTACTTGATGGTCCTGAAACAATATTTCCTAACACACCAATAACACCCATAAACAAGAAGAAGAAAGTACAAGCTAATATAGTGAAAGCGGTAGTTACTAATTTAGAATCAGCAGCAACTGGATCATTCTTATATTTCATTGCATAGAAATTAAGTGGGAAGTAGAGCAAGAAACCTATCAAACTGCAAAGAACAGTTCCTACTCATCCAAAACCACTACCACTAATTTGAATAACCACACTACCAGCTAAGAAAGTAAGGAAACCAAAGCCAAAAAAGAACATGCAAGCATATTGGAAAGTCTTAATAAGGAACTGTACTTCTGCCTTACCAAGCGGTTGCGCAAGCTGTTCTTTAAGTCCTCTTACTGTAGTTGGAAACATACGTTCTTTAAATTATAAAAAATTGGAGCGGACAATGGGAATCAAACCCACATCAGCAGCTTGGAAGGCTGCGGTTCTATCATTAAACTATGCCCGCAACTGGTGCTGGAAGAGAGACTCGAACTCTCACGAAGTTACCTTCACAGGATCTTAAGTCCTGGGCGTCTACCAATTCCGCCACTCCAGCACTTATTTATAGTGGTGACTCGCCTGGGATTCGAACCCAGGACCCTTCGCTTAAAAGGCGAATGCTCTACCGCTGAGCTAGCAAGTCTTGGCTGGGCTGGAGGGATTCGAACCATCGCATCATAGAGTCAAAGTCTAGTGCCTTACCGCTTGGCTACAGCCCAAAAATATGGTGGGCAGGGAGGGATTCGAACCCCCGAAACCATAAGGTGTCTGATCTACAGTCAGAAGCGTTTAGCCACTTCGCTACCTACCCATTTTAAAGAATTGTACAGAACTTTTTCTCTTGGCTATCTTATTTTTATTTATTCATAGCCACAATTCTTTCTTTAATTGCTCAAAAAAAAGAGATACTCTCTCTTCCATGGCCTTTTTAGTTAAATAAAAAAGCTCTTGAGATTTGATAGCCTCTCCTGCCTTATAAAAAAACTCTCTTCTTTTCTTCTGAAAATAAATAGGGATTATAGAGAGTTTGCTATTTTTAAGCGGCTCAAAAGCTTCTGAGAATAAAAAATCTTTTGAAATAAGTAAAGAACGTTTACTCTGAAAAAATAATTGTAAATCTTGTTCTTCATATATTGCATCTACTAAATCCAATACTAAAGAGGAATTCCCTCTTAATAAGTCCCTATTTAGAAAAGGAATTATGTAAGGATTATCTTTAGCTAAGAATCGGAGGAGAATCAATGTATCTCAAGATATATCTTCATTAACAAGAAATATAGTTTGATTTTTTGAAATTTTGTGCTGACTCAAGAAGATAAAGGTTTTGTTTTGGATAAAGTGTAATCTCTTAAGAAAAGTCAAAAATCTTCCATATCTATCTTCTAGAGTAAAGATTCTTCTATTAAATAAATAATCTTGTGCATCCTTCTTTCCTCTTCAATACTTTATTAAAAAAAGAGGAAGTGAAAAAGGTAATACAAGAAGTCTTAAATAGCAATATTGGTTAACGCGATTTATATTTTCCATCAGAAGTAGAAACAAAAATCTTATCTCCTACAACACAAAATTTAGGTACAGCTACTACTAAACCATTAACAGTAATAGCTTTCTTTTGTTCTGTTGCTGGCAAATCATCATCAAATTTCTCTATCGTTAAAGAAACTATTTCAGGCAAATTAATAGCCAATATCTCTCCTTCATAAGTACTTAAACTAAGCTCTATCCCTTCTTCCACAAACTTTAATTCTTCTTTAAATTTCTCATTTGAAACTTCAATATCTTCAAATGTTTCTGCATCCATAAAATGAGTAAATTCCGAATCTGTGTAAGAATAAGTAACATTTAATTTATTAATTAAAGCTCTTTCAAATTTCATTCCTGAAAAATCTTCAATAGTTATTGATCCGTTTTTTAAATTCTTAACTTTACACTTTACTATACCTCCCCTCATAGCTGTCTTATTAAAGGAATGATCTAATACTAAATAAATATCTCCCTTTCAAAGAATAGTTTGGCCTTTTCTAAGGTCAATAGCCTGAATAAACTCTGCCATTAATAACTATTATTTTGTCTTTCAAAATTTATTTTTCACTTATGCCAATAAGCTTCTTCAATTTCTTTAAAATTAAAGCCTAACATAGCTCCTAATAAAAGAAAATTCTCTACTCATGTTCTAAATTCAATTTCTGATTCAAAAAAAGCTAAAGCATTAAGTTTAAGAAATAAATTAATTAATTTTTCTTTTGAAGCTAATTTTTCAATAGGAAAAGAAATATTCTCCAAACTATATTTTTTTTCTAAAGAGAATGTTAATAAGAAGTGTAAGACATCTGCATATTCAGCTAATGCATCTTCTTTACTCCCTTCTTTTTCTGATCAAAATTTAAATACTTTAGTAGCATTGGCTAACTCATTTAATTCCACAATTAAAGCTAATAATCTAGCTTGAGAAGTTTCTTGATAATTTAGTCCTTTTCTTTCGAAAATATATTGATCTAATTTTGTCTGTCCTTCCAAAAATTTAACTCAATCTATTGACATAATTTTCTGAATGAATCAGGATCATGAATAGCCATTTCGGAAAGCATTTTTCTATTAAGAATAATATTTTGTTTTTTAAGTTTAGCTATAAATTGGGAATAAGTAAGACCATTAGATCTAGTTGCAACATTAATACGCTGAATTCATAAACGTCTGAAATTCCTCTTATTATTCTTTCGATCTCTATAGGCATATTGAGCTGCCTTTATTAAAGACTGCTTAGCAGTTCTGTAAGATCTATGTCTATGACCCCAGAATCCCTCTGCTCTGTTTAATACTCTTTTTCTTCTTTGCTTAGTGCTATATCCGCCCGGAACTCGCATTAGCCTTGAAGTAATTGATAAGCTCTTTTTATCTGGGACTTATTAAGCATTACACTTGATCTAGCTTGTCTCTTTTGTTTAGTAGATTTATTTGAAGCTAAATGAGATCTATGAGAATGTTTTCTCTTCAATTTACCATTCCCTAATACACGAATACGCTTTGAAAAAGCTTTTTTAGTTTTAATCTTAATTTTCATTATTTCTTAATAGGCATAAAATAAGTAGCATATTGAATTTTACTTATTTTCTTCAAACCTTCTCTAGATTTACCGTAATTATCAACTAAAGCTACAAATTGATTAAATACATCTTCTATTAGATCTACTCTAGTTGACATACGCCCTGGCGCCTTTACTACAAATTGTACTTTATCCCCCGCTTTAAACCAATCTATTGCTTGCTTAGCTTTTCACTCAATATCATGAGCGCTAATACTTGGTTTAACAGTAATTGATTTTACTTTACTTACATTCTTCTTACCACTTTGATTTTTCTTTAATTCATACAAATACTTACCATAATCAAGAATTTTGACTACAGGTGGATTACTTTTGTCGCTTATTAACACTAAATCTAATTCTTGCTTTTGGGCTAAAGAAAGTGCTTCAGAAATATCCATAGTAATGTTAACTCCATCAGGATTTACTAATAGAACTGGTGAAAAAGTTATCTCTTCATTAATTAAATGCTGTTTTTTTTTCTTTAAATCATTAGAATTCATATTTGTTAAGCCCGAGTGGCGGAATTGGCAGACGCAACAGATTCAAAACCTGTCGACAGCAATGTTGTGGGGGTTCGACTCCCCCCTTGGGCACCACTAAACTTCAGGATCAAAAGGAGGTTCGTCATCTTCATTGATCTCTTCTGTTTCTAGCAATCCTTCTTCAATAGAAGAATCTTCTCCAGGTACAATTTCAACATCATCCTTTTTCTTCTTATCTTTTTCAACTGCCATATATTTTTCGTAGTCTTCTTCAAATAGTGAATCTTCTGAGAATACAGTAGTTCTTAATTTATGTACTTCATCTGAAGGCATATATTCTTTAAGCTTTCACTTGGCAAAATTGAAAGAAACAAATCTTGGATCTAGAAGAATTTCTGCATAAAAGTAGCCTATCCAATCCTCCACTTTTTCTTTAGAGAAAGCTGTAGCACTTTTTCAAGTCTTAGATCAAAGAGCATGAAAACTAAAAAAATCCCCTTTGAAATGTTCTTTTGCTACTTCGTATGCTAATTCAGTTAATAAAGAAACATGTAAATTAGTATTCTTAGCTTTTGACATTCTTGCTCCTAATTATAAAAATCTGAGATATTTATGGTGCTTTCTACAATACTCTCTTGTTTAGTATCTCAAAAAGAAATAGTTATTTTTTCCCCTCCTAAGGATGTATCTTTTTCTAAGGGATTTTTACTCAAATAAGTTGAAATATCTTCTTTGTTTGAGAAGCCTAAAAAAAGAGCTCTAAAGAATTTTAACATTTTAAAATCCATATTTGTTAATTCATTAAACAAAGATAAGAAAAGCTCATCAGTAAGACTTAAAAAAGACATAATATTTCAGTTATCTAATTCAGAAAATAAGAAAGATATTTTTTTAAAGGGCTCTAAATTTTTGAAATATTCTTGGTTTTCTTTTATGTAAGAGAAAGTCTTACATAATAAGTCTTCATATACTAAAGAAGCTCTATTCCTATAAAGCTCTTCATACATATGATATCTAGTAAGTAAGAAATTACCAATCATATATTTAGCTTTAAGTTGAAAAAAGAAGCGTAAATCACCATTTGCATCTTTTCTTAACAGCGATCACTTAATTAATAAACTAACATCTACAGTACTTCCATACTGTACTCCTGAATAATAAGAGTCTCTAATTAAGAAATCTAATCTATCAATATCTATATCCGAAGAAATCAAATCTATTATTCATTTATGTTCAGAAGTCTTATTAAAGACTTTCTCTATTTCTTGAATATAGAAAAATTCATCTAAATTATCTTCTTTAGCTTTTTTTCTTAATAAAAGATTTATCTTAGTTTCAGGAGAATTAAGAAGCAATACTGCCATTTTTTCATGATGAAAATGAGGTAATGCTCTCTCTAAAGCATGTGATAATGGACCATGTCCTATATCATGCAATAAAGAAGTAGCAAGAGCTATATTTATGGCTATTTGATCTTTATTCTTGTCTAAATCGCCTGAAGCAATAAAGTGTTGTGTAAATCTATTACACAACTCATAAACGCCTAAAGAATGAGTTAATCTAGTATGTGTACAAGAAGGAAAATTATTAATAGTTAGAGATAATTGCTTTATTTTTGCTAATCTTTGAAATTCAAAAGTATTAACTATTTCATAAAGTCAAAATTGTTCTTTAGAGAAATTAATAGTTTTTAGAATCGGATCCTTTATGAAAGCTTCTGTAGGTTCTGATTCTTGGAGATGTATTTTTGAAAAATTTAATAAGTTATTCATTCAGCAAAGCCATTACTTTATTTAAATTATTTAACAAAACATCTCTGCCTAAACATTCCATCACATTAGCTAATTCAAAACCTTCTTCTCTAAATGAAAATGCTAATCTAAGTGGTTTGTAGAATGACTTACCTTCAAGCTCGCTAATATGTATTAATTGCTTTAAATAGTTTCTGATCGTAGTCAAATCTCATTTATCAGATGATAAAGGGAAGTGATCAAGTGCTAAATTTAATATATTTTTGTGTTTTTTTAAGAAACCTATTTGAGTAACATCTAATTCTTTACTTTCATAAAATTCTTTAGCCATTTCATTTAATTGAGAAGCGCAATAAATAATTTTTTTATTAGCTAAAGCAAACATCTCTTTCTTATCATTAAAGTCTCCTAAATCTACTGTAAAGTAATTATTTACAAAGTTTAAGTAATAAGGAGCGGACATGCTTTGAAAATATTTATGACTCATTCAGTTTAATTTATCTATATCGTAATAAGCAGGTGCAAGGCTTAAAGATTCTAATTTAAAGTCTTTAATTATTTCATCAGAAGAAAAGATTTCTTCTTCTCCATTTGATCATCCTAACAAAGCTAAAAAATTAAATATAGCTTCCGGCGGATATCCCTTCTTGGAAAGGCCTGAAATAAAATGCAATTCATTGCCTGAACGCTTAGATAATTTTTTTCTATCAATATCCACAATAATAGAAAGATGTCCAAATTCAGGCAAATGCTCTTCTCATCCTAGAGCATGATAAGTAGCTAATTGATAAGGTGTATTAGATATATGCTCTTCGCCCCTTAAAACATGGCTAATACCCATATCATAATCATCTATTACTACAGCAAAATTGTAAGTAGGATTACCATTAGAGCGCATAATAATGTAATCACTCATAGAATGTTCAGGTACTGTTATCTCTCCTCTAACTAGATCTTTTCATTGATATTGTTTAAGAATATTTACTTTAAGTCTTATGGTATGGGGGATATTGGCTTTAAGTTTTTCCTCTATTTCTTTTTCAGAAAGATTTCTGCATTTCTTTGAGTAAATAGGGGTAGAGTTATTACTAATAGCTCTTTCTCTTGCTTCTGTTAATTCTTTTTCAGTACAAAAACATCTATAGGCTTTTCCTTCTTTCAATAAAGCATTAGCTATCTTTCGATATCTATCTAATTTCTGAGATTGTAAATAAGGTCCTCTTGGGCCTGGTATAGAAAAAGATTCGTCAGGAAAAATATTAAGAAACTTTAAATCCTCTTCAAGTCCAATATGTCCATCTCCTATATTTCTCTCTTGATCAGTATCTTCAATTCTCATAATGAATTTACCTTTATGTTTTTTGGCATAAACATAATTAAATAAAGCGGTTCTTGCTCCTCCTATATGTAAAGCTCCTGTGGGTGAAGGAGCATATCTAGTACATACTTGTGTTTTCTTTTCCATCTTACTTTCCAGATAATATCTTTAGCAACTCTGTTTTTGTTTTTTTCACTTCTTCTTTATTATTATTTGCAAGTAGTCTATATATACGAGTAGCTAATCAATCTAATTCTTCTTTAGTAAAGTTAAGCGCTGCTAAAGTAAGAGAACCTATTCTTATTCCAGAAGCAACTGAAGGAGCTTCTGTATCAAAAGGTAATAAATTTTGATTAGTTATTAGTCCTGCTTGCTCTAATATATTTGTTGCTTCTTTTCCTGTTAGTCCAAAGCTTTTTTTAGTATTAATTAATAGCATATGTGTTTCAGTGCCAATTACTTCAACTCCTAATTGTTTAAATTTCTTTACTAAGTAAGAAGCGATTTCCAAAATTTTATGTGCATATTCTTTAAACTCTGGAGTAGTGGCCTTCTCTAAAGCTACAGTATTCATTATTAAACTCATTACATTTAAACCGCCCTGAATACCTGGAAATACTGCTTTATTTATAGGAAAAGAGGGGTCATTTCATAAAATGACCGCCCCCTTTCCCCCTCTTAATTGTTTATGTGTAGTAAACATAGCAACATGTGCATGGGGAAAACAATGTTGATGTAGTCCTGTAATTACGAAAGCAGAATAATGACAAATATCTGCTAAGAGGTAAGCTCCTACCTCATCAGCTATCTTTCTAAATCTCTCAAAATCGAGACTGAAAGGATAACTTGAAGCTCCTGCGATTATTAATTTTGGTCTTAATTTTAAAGCTTTATTACGAAGATTTTCATAGTCAATTATGAGATTCTTTTCATCTAAAGAATAAGTATGTACTTCATAAAATTCTGAGACAAAAGAAAGCTTAGAGGAGTGAGTTAAGTGGCCCCCGCCACTCATCTCTAAACTAAGAATAATATCTCTAGGTTTAAGTAAAGCTTTATATATAGCGAAATTGGCGGTAGAGCCTGAATAAGGCTGTACATTAGCAAAAGAACAATTAAATAATTTCTTTGCTAATTCGATAGCATAATTCTCAACTTCATCTATATTTTGACAACCAGCATAGAATCTTTTGTTAGCATAACCTTCAACATATTTATTAATTAAAGACTTAGAAGCTAACTTTAATGCTTCTGGATATATAAGATTCTCAGAAGCTATCAGAGATAGCGTGCTTTTTTGCCTTTTTTGTTCTTTTCTGATGTAGCGTAATAAAAAGCCACTACTCATAGAATACAATTAAAATTATCTTAATTTATGGCAAAAATACAAAAAGGAATAGGGGTTGGGGGCGGTATAGCTATTGCTAAAGCTTTTGTACTTAAAGAACCAGAGTTTAATTTTTCTGAAAGAAGTATCATCTCAATAGATCAAGAATTAGCCAATTATGCAAATACTATTAATGAAGCTACTACTCAAATGAAAAAACTTATTGAAGTAGCTACTAAGAATATTTCAGCAGAAAAAGGAGAGATATTCGAAGCACATTTGTCAATAGTTCAAGATGAACAAATGCAATCTGAAATTAAAGAACTTATTGAACAAGGAAAAAGTGAAGCATTTGCTATTGCTTCAATTTTTGATAAGTATCAAGCTATGTTTGAAAGCATGAATGATGCTTATTTTAAAGAGAGAGCAAGTGATGTTAAAGATCTTAAAAAAAGATTTCTTTCTATTGCTTGCAAAGTAAATTTACCAGATCTATTGTTGATTGAAGAAGAGTGCATAATAATAGCGCATGATTTGAGTCCTAGTGAAACAGCTATTTTAAATAAGAAATATATTAAAGGATTTGCTACCGATATAGGAGGAGCTACTTCTCACTCTGCTATTATGGCAAGAACGTTAGAGATTCCTGCGATAGTATCACTTAAAGAAATTACTTCTCTAGTTAAGACAGGAGACAAAATAGCTCTTAATGCTAAAGATGGTGTAGTAGCTTATGAATTAAGTACAGAAGATGAAAGAAAGTGGGAAAGGGATAAAGAACAATTTGAAATTGAAAAAGTAGAGTTAGAGAAATACAAAACTATTGAGTGTAAGACTAAAGATGGTATTTCAATTTCTGTTAAGGGGAATATAGGACAACCTAAAGATCTAAAGAAAGTATTGGAATACGGCGGGAAAGGGGTTGGTTTATTTAGGAGTGAATTCCTATATATGGAAAGTCAAGATTGACCTACAGAAGAAGAGCAATTTGAAGCTTACAAGACCGTTTTAGAGGAAACTAAAGAATATGATGTTACTATCAGAACTTTGGACATTGGTGGAGATAAGCATCTTAATTACTTTACTTTCCCTAAAGAAATGAATCCTTTCTTGGGATATAGGGCACTTAGATTAAGTTTAAATAAGAAAGAGATATTTGTAACTCAATTAAGAGCCTTACTTAGAGCAAGTAGTTATGGAAATTTGAAAATTATGTTTCCAATGGTTACTTGTTATGAAGAATTCCTTAAAGCTAAAGAAATAACTAAAGAAGTAGAGCAAATGTTAATTAAAGAAGGTCATATTATTGGTAAATACAAATTAGGCATGATGATTGAGATACCTTCGGCTGCTGTGTTATCTAAAGTATTTGCACAAGAATCAGAATTCTTTTCAATTGGTTCGAATGATTTAATTCAATATACACATGCTGTAGACAGAATGTCAGAAGAAGTTAATTATCTATATCAACCAAATAATCCAAGTATTCTTCATTTAATAAAGATGTCTGTAATAGGAGCATCTACAAAAGGTAGAGAGGTTAGTGTATGTGGTGAAATGGCAAGTAATGTTAAATCAGCTATATTATTAATAGGACTTGGCGTAACTAGTCTTTCTATGAGTGCTGTAGCTATTCCTCAAATTAAGAGAGAAATTAGTAAATGAACACTTAAAGAATGTCAAGAATTAGCAAATAAAGCTTTGGAAATGAATACTGAAGAAGAAGTACTGGATCTTTTTTCTAATTAGTTTTTAAGTTAACTTTAGGATCTTTTTTCTAATTACTGAATTAACTTTTTTTTGAAACTTTCTTTCTTTCTTTAACCACTGCATCATTAATTTTCACATTCTTAATAACTTTATTCATATCTGAAACTACATTATTCATTTGAATAAACATGCTTACATAATGATCAAAGCCAACTTCAAAAATAGGTGTAGGAGCAAAACTAAAAGCTTGTTGCATCACACAAATCATTTGTATATAATCAACAACGCCTTTTGGCTAAGCCACCTAATTCCTTCATAGCTAATGCAAACTAGTTGGCATTTGAAGAAGCAAAAGTAGTTGAATTAAACGATTCAATGTGCTTAGTAAGGGTGTCAAGTCTTTGAATTTTAAAGTATCATTAATTATCTTAACGAATCTTTTTGCAATAGTAATTTTTTCAAGAATTTCTTTAAAGTTATTGTAGAAAAGAGCAAGTTAACAACCTACTGTAATTGGTTTAGAATCAACCAATTGATAAAGATTTTTCTTAGAAAGAGCTAGATCTCTTGAATTATTTTTATATTCATAGTATTTTTTAAACATAACTTTATTATTTTCTTTCATAAAACAAATACATGCACAGCGAAAAGTAAATTTTTCAGGCATTTCCATCATAATTTTTGTAGCAGACTCAGAAAGAACCTTAATAGCCTTTTGTTTAAAATTGGCTAAGAAGGTTCAGAAATATTTGAAGAAAGTTAATTTAGTGCTTCTTTAACAGTTTTGAACGTGTTTTCATCCACAAGACTCATACAACAATCAGAATGAATTTCAATTAAGAGAAGAATTCAAAACAATTAAATGAAAAAAGATAAATTTTTTTTCGAAACTTAATGCATTCAAAAATTAAGAAAATAGCAGATGAAATGCTTCTTAAAGCTTTCAAAGCCACTACAGGAAGTAGTGATTTTGCCCCCGTTTCAGAGATTTTTTTAAAGCATTGATTTGAGTCGGAAGTATGAATAACTTATGACGAAGAAATCTTAAATATGGAACTGAAATCAATAAATTCACTTGAGAATAGTCATATTGAAAATACTATTCCTGAAAGTAAATTTAGATTATTTCAAAAAGAAGAAGGGGATACTTGAAAATCTTTAATTACTGGTATTGGAGGTTATAAAATCGATGGAAAGAAGCATCTATTAATTTGTCTTTCTTTCAAAGATTATCAAATTTTTTAAGCCATTTATGAAATTTTGGAATAATAAAGAGATATGAAAAATAAGTTAAGGCTAACAGCAAAAGACAAAGAAGAAATTAAGAAGTTTTTGATTGAAAATATTACTTTAGGAAATCGTGAATTTTCATTAATAATTGATTCTTTTCTTGACCATTCAACGTGCTATGAAGTATGACTTACTTACAGTAAAGATTTATTAAATATGGAGCTTGAATCTCTTAAAGCAAGAAATATATCTTTAAGTAAGGCTATTCCTACTACTAGATTTAGAATGTACATTAGAGAAGTAGAGAGTAATACTTGAAAATCTTTAATTACTGGTATTGGAGGTTATAAAATCGATACTAAAAAATACTCTTTAGTTAAAGTTGATTTATTTGGTTTAAAGGGCAAAAAAAATTAATTAGGTTCTCCTACAAATTCCATATTCCTATAACTATTTTCTATATCCATGCCATAACCAGCCCAATTCCCACTAGGCAATTCAAGTCCATAAAAATCCACTGACACTTTCTGCTTAGTAAAGAGTGTGCATACTTTAATATCTATTGGCCTCATTGGTTCTAAAGTTTGTTTAAAGAAACCAATAGTGGTTCCTGTATCTACTAACTCATCCACTATCAATATTCTTGCACTACCCACATTCCCCACTTTGCGTCTAATATCCCCGTTAGCATCTCTCATACTAAGTAATTTCAAATTGATCTTAAATTTAAGCATACCTAAGAGCTTTTCTAAGAATAAATAAGCCCCTTCCATAATACCCACCAATATTACTTCTTCCCCTGATCTATATTCCCCATTCAATAAAGAAGCTAATCTTGCTATTGCTAACTCCACTTCTTCTTTTTCAAAATAAATCTTTTTGAAATTATCTTTCATTCCTTCCTCTTCAAAAATTCTAGAATACAAAATATCTACATATTTAACTCTAGACTCTAAATCAAATATATTTCTTAAATCTTCAGCATTAATATATTTAGGCAATTCAGAAGTCCTAAACATATCTTCAAAAGAAGCATTATGTTCTTTACAAACTACTAATATTTCCTCTAATCAATGTTCAATTTGAACTCTACTAAAATTTGTCTTTTCTAAGAGTACTTGTTGTGCTGTTTCTACAAATACTAACTCTTTTGCTTTCTCTAAATTCCTTCTTATATTTTCTTCATTAAAGACTATATTTCTCAAAGTAGAAGTACTTTTCTTAAGTATTAAAGCCATAATAGTAATAGCATCAAGAAATACTACTCTATCTACAGAAGAATGTGAAATATCTCTCTCTAGTCAAATAGAGGTATTTAAAGAAGCGCTATATGCATAACCTTTAAGTAATCTAGCTAAACCACATATATTCTCTAATGTTATTGGATTTCTCTTGTGCGGCATACATGAAGAACCAATTTGTCGAGTACCAAAAGTCTCAGAAAGCTCGCCTATCTCTGTTCTTGTTAATTGTCTTAAATCTAAAGCTAAATCACTAATTAAAGTACCTATTGAAGCAAGAATAGAGAAATAAGAACTATATCTTTCTCTTGAAAGAACTTGAGTTGAAGCTTTAGAACTAAATAAATTTAATTTCTGTGAAATATATTCTTGACAATCTGGAGTTACATGTGCACAAGTGCCAACAGCCCCACTAATAGAAGCACATTCTATATAGGGACGTATATCACTAAAGCTTTCAAGTAATTCATTTAAGTGTGCATAGCAAGTGGCAAATTTGTATCCTAAAGAAATAATTTGTTTTCCATCATAGGAAATAAGTGCTTTATGTTTAAGTGCTAAATGCTTTAATACTTTTCTTAATTCAAAAATTAATGAGAATAAATAATCATTAGCTTCTTTAAGTAATAAAGAATTAGCAGTATCTACAATATCAGAAGAAGTAATTCCATAATGTATTCACTTTTTCTCTATCAATAATGTTTTCTTACATACAGCATTAACAAACGCTACTACATCATGTTTAGTTTTTTGTTCTTCTTCATATACCTCATCCTTATTAATAGATAATGAATTGCAGAGTATCTCTGCATTCTTCTTAGAAAACTTATCTTTTTCAGCTAAGAATTTAAGTAAGTACTTCTCTATCTCTAATCATTTTTTAAATTTATTGTCATCCGAAAATATTTGACTTATTCTCTCGGACGAATATCTAGGAATCAACTAAACAGGTTTGTATTTTTCTTTAATAGCACCTACACCATCAATATTTCTATATTTGTAAGCTGTATCAAGTCCATAACCAATAACTCATTTAGGAGGAAGTGCAAATCCTAAGAAATCTGCTTCAAGATCTGTTCTCTCTGGATGAGGTTTAGAGAACAATATACATGTTTTGCAATCTTTGATATTAACTTTTTTAGACATTTGTGATTTGTAAACTTTAATAGTCATACCTTTGTCTAAGATATCATCAAAAATAATTACTCTTCTGTTATCAAATTTATCTTTATCAAACTCAATATCTATAGGACAAGAATCATCACCAACTAAGTTAACGCCATATAGAGATACTTTAGCAGTAACTACTATTAATGGAAAGTGTAAATGAGTAAGCATTTGGCCTAATAAAGGCAAAACACCTTCAGTAAAACCTACACAAACTACTGGTTCTTTTTCATTTCTGTATTCATTATTAAGTTGTTGAGCTAATCTTAAAATTCCATTTCTTATCTCTGCGCCCTCATAGTAAATTTCTTCCATAAATTCTTTCTTCTCTTCAGCTTCAAAAATTCTTACAAAAGCTTCATCGTTTTCGCTTTGGTATTTAGCATCAACATTATCAAGGGATTTAGCTTTAATTTCCATTCCTAATAATAAGTAATCTAAGTTGTAAAAAAGAGTATGAAAATCACCAGCTAATACCCTATATGAATCTAAATCAATATCAAAAGCAATTACTTTGCAACCAGCACATCTAAGTCTTGATACAGCAGAAAAAATATCTCTCAAATGTGAATCTCCCATTTCATCAAATTCAACTTCGCCAGAAACTTTCAGATCTTTAATAAATGTAGCAATTGTCTCTCCCAATTTTGCAAAACTACCTAATACTTCCATAAATCAATTATTTTCTGAAGAATAAGGAGAGAAACAGAATAAATCTAACTCTTTAGCCATAAAATCTTGTAATTTAATCGGATAAGAGATAAGACCCGAAAGTGAATTAGTTGGATTAATATATTCAATATATTTCCTACTTACCTG
This sequence comes from Candidatus Mycoplasma haematobovis, assembly GCF_001645765.1. Lineage (GTDB taxonomy): Bacteria > Bacillota_I > Bacilli_A > Mycoplasmatales > Mycoplasmoidaceae > Eperythrozoon_B > Eperythrozoon_B haematobovis. Next base: position 15,111 of record NZ_LWUJ01000011.1, read on the forward strand.
TAGACGTTCCAGTTGTTCTCTAAAGCTATTAAAGAAAAGAGCAAATTGATAACCTAAAGAAGTAATACTTTTTGCTCCTGTTATTGGACAAATAACCATTCTGTAAATTGATTTATTATCTAAAGCTAACTTCTTAAGAGTATCTGCATAAAGATAGAAATCAGAAAGCATACTATCATTAACACACTTAATAATTAATTTACTTGCAGTATCAGTAATACTTGCTTCAGGCAATTTATTAATAATTTCTTTTTCTTCTGGAGTAAGAGTAGACTCTAATGCCTCCGTAAAATCAATAAAATCCATGTACTCACATGGACAACCTTCTGCATTTCCTTCATTAATTTTCCTGATTAATTCTTTTCCTACCTCTTCTTTAATAGAATTTGTATTAACTAAATACTTGATATGGGTAACTACAACAGTAGCTCACTCTTCGTAAGTAGTATGGTTATTGAAAGCACAAACTGTTTCACACATAAAAAAATAAAATTTTAATAATATTTTTCTAAATGAAGAACAATGTTTTAAATTTAAGTCAAAAAGATGAAATAAGAAACAATGCTAAATATGCTTACGAAGAAATAAATGAGATTCTTGAAAAAATAATTTTTGTAGGTAGAGTTGAGATACTTCAAAAAATAGAGTTATTTAATAATTTATTTAATGAATTTGGGGAGAAGCCTTTTGAAGTAAAGATATCTCAAACAGAATTTAAAGCAATTAAGAAAGCTTCAAAAGGGAGATTATTTTGAAGAAATAGGGCTCTTAAAAGAGCTATTAGTAATACAGAAGATGCTATTCAAAGACAATTCTTCAGAAATTATCAAATATTTATTGTATTTAATGAAAAATTAACTGAATATATGAAAGTCATAAATAATAATAAATATGTTCACGAATTAATGAAATTTAAAGGTGCTATAGGAAAAATAGCTAATGATTACAGAAATAGAAGAGTAATTAATACTGAATTTTTCCAAAGTGAAATTGAAAATATTATAGATGGCATTAAGAAAGGAGTAGTGGTAGATGATATTTCTGGTTATTGTAAGTTATTCAATGATTTTTTTGAGCAAGAAATGGATTATTTAACTTTATTTTTAAAAAGTGTTAAAGGTGCTGTAGATGATTATGAAGAAGCAGAAAGAAAAGTAAAAGAAAGAACCAAAGTGCCTGAATTAAAGATTGAAATGCCTTTGACTAATGATTACCTATAAGTTCTTCATAATAATTCATTAGCTCTATTTCAAAAGTATCACTTATCTCTTTAGCTAATCCGGTTCCATAACCTACATTCCCCCCCCCTTTTCAACCATATTTAATCTTTAAAAAATCTAATAACTTAAGTACATCTATGGCATCACTAATTACAAAATATTTCATACCACTAAATAAGAAAATAGTATTATTCTTTAATTCATTTCTTAATTCTTTAAAGGCTCTCATTATTACTTGAGCATCTATCTCTTTCTCTCTAAGAATAATTAAACCTTCTTTATTAATATGTTCAGCTATATAGGACTTAAAACTCTTCTGTTCACTCTTTAAATCTAATTTCTTAGTACTCTTAGTTTGTGCGCTTACTTTCTTTAAATAAGCTTCAACTAGCGCTTTACCAGCTATTACTTTAAATTTATAAATATTGGCATATTTCTTCTTTAATCCCGCTATTTGAGCTACTTCAATTTCAGAAGTACTACTTACATGAGTACCTGCACATAACTCTTTACTATACTCCCCAATTTGGACATACCTAAGCTTATTTTCACTCTTTTTGTAAACTTCTTCAAATTGCTGTGGCAAATTCAAATCTTTAGCTTCTTTAAGAGTTAAATAACTTATCTTTACCTCTAAATCTTCTTTAATTAATTCATTCAATTTCTCATTTAAGAAATCAATATTAAGGTCATTGCGATCAAGCTCTTTAGGAAGAGTTATTTCTAAATTGAAATAATTACTATATTTTTGACCAGAAGATCTCTCTATATTATTAGAGATTTCTTTCTTGAGAAGGGCTAATAATAAGTGTTCTAGAGTATGATGTCTCTCTAGTCCTTTACGCTTATTGCTATCTCTCTTTATTACTACTTTTTCTCCTAATTTAAAATTGCCTCTAATACCATAAATAGCTTGTCCATTAGGAGCTTTAAGTGCCTCTTCTACCTCTATATCATTAATAAAACCTTTATCTGCATCTTGTCCTCCAGAAAAAGGAAAAATACAAGTATTTTTGAATACTAAATAACCTTTTCCATTTAATTCATTAATAGGTTCAAAAGATTCATCGAATATAGCTATTATTTCACTATTTAATGAAATAACTTCATAATCCATTACTGAATCTAAAGTTAAATTCAATAAGTTCTTATTTTGCTTAATGAAAGCAGAAGAGATATTAGTGTTGAAAGAAACTACTTTATGTTTTTGTTGTAATTCTTCATATTCTTCTATATTGAAATGCCTCCCTTCTTTATTAAGTGTATTCTTTATTAATCAAAGCTCTAAGCCATGTGTAGCAACTAAATCAAATATTTCTTGGGCAGGTATTTCTTCACTATATTTCTTAATTAAAGTACTTAATAAATTAGAGGCTTGTTCATAAGATTTAAGACTTAATAAATATTCTTTTTCTAGATCTTCTGTAATATAGGAATGTTCTTTAAGAATAGTAGGATGGAAAGCTTCCAAACTCTTTCCTACTTCCAGTACTAACTGCTCAAAAAACTCTTTCTTTAGCTCTTTGTGCTCAATGTTTCTTAATAGTCAAAGAGCTTTTCTGAATAGTTTTCGCAATACATATTCTCTTCCTTTACTACCGAAAAATACTCCTTGGCTGAGTAGGACACAAGTAGTTCTTAAATAATCTACTGGAGCTCAAAGAGCTTGAGAAGCGCTAGAAAAATAAGTATTTAAAAAAGCTATTAAGGGAGCAAAAAGAGAGTTCTCAAAATTACTATCTTTATTTTCAAGAACACTTAATAATCTCTCTAACCCCGCTCCAGTATCTATATTTTTTCTAGGAGAAGGAGTTATTTTGCCATCTATATTTAAGAATTCACTGAAAACAATATTTCAAACCTCTAAGTAACGCTCATTATCTATATTTTCTTTAAGTAATTTAAGTCCTCACTTACTTGGATCATATTTCTCGCCCTTATCAAAATATATTTCAGTACAGGGGCCACAAGGCCCCACTCCCATGTCTCAAAAATTAGTATCTTTACCTCCCTTTATTATTTGTTCTTTAGGAATTAATTTAAGTCACTCTTCATAGGCCTCTTTATCTTCTTCATAAATAGTTACATAAAGCAATTCAGGCTTGAGGCCTAATTCTTTAGTAAGAAATTCTCAGGCCCAAGCAATGGCTTCTGCTTTAAAGTAATCCTCTAAAGAGAAATTGCCAAGCATCTCAAAATAAGTGTGGTGTCTTAAGCTCTCCCCAATACTCTCTATATCTCCTGTTCTTATTACTGCTTGGCAACTTACTAATCTTGAAGAAGGGGGGGGTAAGTCTCCAGAAAAGTAAGCTTTAATAGCTGCTACTCCAGAATTTATGAAAAGTAAAGACTTATCGCTAGCAGGAGGTATTATGGACTTACCTGAGATATCAAAATGTTCTTTAGAACTAAAAAAAGAAAGTCACTTCTTTCTTAATCAAGAAGCTTTATTTTCCATATTTGTACATAGCACTACCTAAACACTTATTCTTATTTTCATCATAGAATACAAAATATTGCCCAGGCGAAGTAGTGAAAATAGCTTCGTGTTCTAAAGAACAAGAAATGTTATCTAAAGTAAGTAATTTCATTTTTAAAAACTCGCCACCATGTCTAGTCTTTACAAAAAAAATGGAGTTTAAAGCAGGAATATCATTAATTCAATGAGGATCTTCACAAAAACTAATAGTAGTGTAAAGATATTTAGCTATTCGAGATTCTCTACATAAATAAACTATATTTCTCTCTACATCTTTAGAGCATACATAATATCTTTCTTGATATCCTTTAAGAGCAAAACCGCCTCTTTGATGTAATACATATAAATGGGCTCCTTTATGCTTTCCTAGTATTTCTTTACTATCTATATCAATTAAATCACCTTCTTGGACAGGTAAATAATTAGTAATAAAGGAAGAGTATTCACGCTTACCGATAAAGCATATTCCCATAGAATCTTTACGTTTTCATACTGAAAGATCATTAGCTTTTGCTAATGCTCTTATTTCTTCTTTATTTTGAATATCCTGTAGAGGAAATATTATGTATTTAAGTTGTTCTTCTGTAAGTCTACTTAAGAAATAAGTTTGATCTTTAGAACTATTACTACATCTAGCTAAATAATATTTATTCTCTTCTTTAAGAATCCTAGCCCAATGTCCAGTAGCTATCTTAATATCATCTCCATAATTTTCCCTTAATTTATTAAGTAAAATTCCAAATTTAATTCTAGAATTACAAAGAATATCGGGATTGGAAATTAAGCTATTTTCCAATAAATCTAAATAAGGTTCAAAAACATTTTCTCAATACTCTGGAACAAAATTATAGACTTGTAGGGGTATATTTAATTTATTACATATTTCTTTAACATACTTTAGATCTTCTTGTTTAGAACAAAAAGAATTAGGAGCATTTTCTTCATTCAATTGAACATCTCAATTTTGCATATATACTCCAAAAAGCTGATAGCCTTGTTTTTTGAGCAAAAATGCAGCTATTGCTGAATCTACTCCGCCCGAAAGAGCAATTACTACTTTAAGAGACATTGAGCATAAAAGAAACTATAAAGGCTCTAAGTAAAGAGCTTAAGCAATTAGAGAAAGAATATTATTCAGGAAATTCAAAAACTGATGATGAAATATATGACTTTAAATTACGTACTTTATTACATTTAGAAAATCAATATCCTGAATATGCTAGTAGTGATTCTCCTACTAAGAAAATAGGTTTTTTCTTAGATCCTCAAAACATAAAGCTTCAACATGAATTACCTATGCTTTCACTTAATAATGCCTTTAATGAAGAAGAATTAAATACTTTTTTTGCCCAATGTGAAAAAGAAGAAGTAGATTTAGAATATTTTTTAGAACCCAAAATAGATGGAGCTAGTATTAGCTTAATATATGAAAATGGTTATTTATCTAAAGCAATAAGTAGAGGAGATGGAGAAATAGGGGAGGATTTAACTCAGCGAATTATTTACATTTCTTCTATTCCCATACATTTAAGAATTAAAGAGAGAATAGTGGTTAGGGGAGAGATTTATATTAATAAGAGTTCTTTTGAAAGACTTAAATATGATGAAAGTACTAATAAGACTTTCTCTAATCATAGAAATTTTGTCTCTGGAACTTTAAGACTTAAAGATTATGAAAGTATTAGTAAGAAAGAATTAAATATTAAGGTTTACAGCTTATTACATGCCACTGAAAGACACAGTATATATAACCAATCAGAAGTTATTGAATATATTAGATCTTTAGGCTTTAATACACATAACCCTAAAGACTTATTAAAGAGTTCTAATAAAGAAGAAATCTTTAAATTTATTAAAGATTTCTGTGAAATTAAGAAAACTTCAGACATTCCTTATGATGGTTTAGTTATTAAAGTTAATGATTTAAATAAATTAGAGAATATTGGACATACTAGTAAATTTCCTAAATGAGCTATAGCTTACAAATATCCTTCTTTAATTAAAGAGAGTAAATTATTACAAATAATACCTACAGTAGGAAGAACAGGAAAGATTACTTATTCTGCAAGAATAGAGCCTGTCGAATTAGAGGGCAGTATAGTTCAATATGCTACTTTGCATAATGCCAATTACATTCAAGAATTAGATTTACGAATAGGGGATTATGTTTCTGTTTACAAGTCTGGAGAAATAGTGCCTAAAATAGTAGGCTTTTCTAGAGAAAGAAGAGAAGCGAATTTAGAGAAATGAATACCTATTAATGAATGTCCTAGTTGTGGAAACAAATTAATAACAAGAGAGAATTTATCTACACAATTTTGTATTAATAAAGAATGTTTAGAGAAGAAATATGCTCAATTAATTCACTTTACTTCTAGATCTGCAGCAGATATTGAAGGACTGTCAAAAAGTATGATAATTAAATTTCATAAATTAGGAATAGTAAAGAAATTGAGTGATATATATAAGTTACATCAATATAGAGAGCAAGTATTAGGGGCTGATTTAAGAATTAAAGAAAAGTTATTTGATAAATTAATATTAGCTATTAATAAATCAAAAAATAGTGAGAATTACAGATTACTATTTGGATTAGGAATAGAATTTATTGGAGAAGAAGTGGCTTATTTATTATTTCAAAGCTTTAATAATATTGATACTCTCTTAAGCTCTACAAAAGAAGAATTAATGAAAGTAGATGGGGTGGGAGAGAAATGTGCTGAATCTTTAGTATCTTGGGCTAAAGATGAAAGTAATATGGCTTTAATAGAAGAACTTAAAGGATTTGGGCTCTTTAAAGCAACTACAAAAGTAATAGAGGAAAACTTTATTAAAGATAAGAGAGTAGTAGTTACTGGTAAATTATCTATTCCTAGAGAAGAATTCCAAGCTTTACTAAGAAATAAATATGGTGCAATAATTGCCAAAGATGTGAGTGCTAAAGTTAATTATTTAGTTGTGGGAGAGGGAGCAGGATCTAAATTAAAGAAAGCAAAAGAATTAAATATAGAGGTATTTACAGAAGAAGAATTAATGAAGAAATTATGCAATTAAGAGAATTATTTAAAGCTCCTCCCTTAAATACCAAAATAAAGCTACAGGGCTGAATCAAGAGTGCTCAAGTACATGGAGAAAGCTTAGTATTTATTAAATTAAATGATGGTTCAATATATAGGAATATTCAAATTCTTTTTAAGAATAAATTAGATGTTTCTCAATTATCTACAGGTTCTGCTATTGAAGTAGAGGGATTATTAGTGAAAGCTAAAAAAGGACAAGAGGAAATAGAGTTATTAGCAGATAGAGTTGAAGTATTAGCTAAAGCAGATGAGAAATTTCCTATTCAAAAGAAAGAACATACTGTAGAGTTTTTAAGAGAGAATGCGCATCAAAGAGTAAGAACTAGTTTATTTAGTGCTATTAACTCTATTAAGAATGAGATATCCTTTTCTGTCCATGAATTTTTCTACAAAAAAGGCTTTATTTGAGTTCAATCTCCGATCTTAACTACTAATAATTGTGAAGGAGGTTCAGAAGTGTTTGAAATTAAAGATGCTATTAATATATTCAAAAAGCCTGCTTTATTAAGTGTTAGTGGGCAGTTCCATGCAGAAGGTATGGCACTAGGACTTAAAAATGTTTACACTTTTGGTCCTACTTTCAGAGCAGAAAAATCTAATACTTCTCAACACTTAGCAGAATTCTGAATGATAGAGCCTGAGTGTTCTTTTCTTAATTTAGAGGGTAATATGGAATTAATTGAAGAATTTGTGAAATATGTAACTAATAGAGTACTTATTAATAAGAGAGAAGAGTTAGAGTTTTTAGCTCAACAAATACCAGATAATGAGAATTTAATAGTTAGATTAGAGAATATAGTTAATTCTTCATTTAAGAGAATGAGGTACAAAGAAGCTATTGAGATGCTTCAAAAAAGTGGAGTTAAATTTGAGAATAGTGAAATAAGTTATGGAATTGATTTAGCTTCTGAACATGAGAAATATATTACTAGTCAATTACAAATGCCTGTATTTATTACGCACTACCCAAGAAATATTAAGGCGTTCTATATGAAAGATACTGATGATAAAGAAGTATTAGCTATTGATTTATTAGTGCCGGAAGTAGGAGAATTAATAGGAGGTTCAGAAAGAGAGTCCGATTTAGAAAAATTAAGAAATAAAGCTATAGAGTTTTCTATTCCTACAGAGCAATTAGAGTGGTATTTAGATTTAAGAAAGTATGGTTATTATGCTAGTTCTGGCTATGGATGTGGTTATGAAAGATTGGTTATGTATTTAACAGGAGTAAAGAATATTAAAGATATTATTAATTATCCAAGAAGTTATGGTCAATTAGCTTTTTAAGCGTGACAACTTAAACATTCTTCTATTTCTAAATTCTTAGTTCTTGTATAGTAAAGAGATTTAAGGCCTTTATGTCAAGCATATAAGTAAAGGCGTACTAAGTCTCTTGTTGAAGTATTACTTGTTACATAAAGTACTGTAGATATTCCTTGATCTACATGTTCTTGGATAGCCGCTACCATATCTATTATTTTCTTTTGATCTAGAGAGTAGGCTGTTTTGTAATACATTCAATTATCTTGATTTAAGAAAGGCATAGGGTAATAAGTTAAAGAGTTACCATAAAGTCTTGTCTCTAATAAATCAATAACAGGAGAAATAGAAGAAGTAGAGTTATTTAAATAACTAATAGTTTGAGTTGGAGCTACTGCTAATCTGTAAGCATTGTATAGCCCATTTTCTTTAACTTCTTGTGCCAACGCTTTTCAATCTTCTTTAGTAGGTAATTTCATACCTGCAAATAACTCTTTAACTTTATCAAGAGTTGGTAAATATTCATTCTCTAAGTACTTGTAGAAATACACTCCTGAATAATAATCTGATTTCTCAAAGCCTTTAAAGCTCTCTTTTTTCTCTCTAGCTATTAAACAGCTGGCCTTTAAAGAATAGAAATTAATAGCGGCAAAGAGTACTGAAGCAAATTCAATGGCTTCATCTGAATCATAAAATATCTTATTCTTAGCTAAGAAGCCTGCTAAATTCATAGTGCCTAAGCCTACAGAATGCAATTCAGCATTAGCTTTTCTTACTCCCGGAGCATTAGCAATACTAGACATATCTGAAACCATACTTAAAGCTCTCATAGCAGTCTCTACTACTTCCTCTAAATTCCTTTCTCCTTCAAAAATAGAATTAATATTTAAAGAACCTAAATTGCAAGAAACATCGTATCTAATCTCATCTAAATTACCATAATCATTAATAGTTGAGGTTTCTTGTATTTGAAAGATCTCAGTACATAAATTACTCATCTTAATTCTTCCTAATTTATGTAAAGGATTCTTATTATTAGCTGTATCTATATAAATAATGTAAGGGTAGCCTGATTCAAATTGAGTCTTAGCTATATTATTAAGTACATCTCTTGCTGAAATAGTTTTCTTAACTATTTCATTATCTCTGGCTAAAACTTCATACCACTTGTTCATATCCATATCAGAGAGATGCATTCCATGCTTCTTAAATACTGTGTAAGGTTCAAATAAATAATAATCTGCATTATTAATACATAAATCAATAAATTTATTAGGCACTAAGAGACCTAAAGAAAGTGTTTGAATTCTTGACTTTTCATCGGCATTAATTTTCTTACAGTCTAAGAACTCTATTAAATCTCAGTGGAAAATATTTAAATAAGCTGCGCCAGCGCCTCTTCTTTGACCCAATTGATCTGCATAATCAAAAACATTTTCAAGAATCTTAATAACTGGAATAACTCCTGAAGCGGCGGCCGCAATGTTTTTAATTTTGGCCCCCCTAGCTCTTAATTTACTTAAATTAATTGCTACTCCTCCCCCTATTTTGGAAAGTTGCATAGCTGTAGAGATAATGTAATTTATTGAATTTAAAGAATCATCTACCTCTAGTAAAAAACAAGAAATTAATTCTCCTGAACGTTTTTTCCCCGCATTACTAAAGGTAGGAGTAGCTGGTTGATATTTTTGCTCTATCATCATTTTTGCTAATTTCTTGGCAAAAGTAAAGTCTCTACGACCTAGGAATAGAGCACAAGCAATAATCCTATCTTCATATCTTTCCAAGAACTTTTTCTTATCATCTGTCTTAAGTGCATAACTGTCATAGAATTTCTTTATGGACATGTAGCTTTTGAACTTAAATTTATGACTCTTTACTATTTCAATAATTTCCTCTACTTCTTCATTAGTAAAGGGCTTTATTAAGTCTGTAACATAGTAATTATTATTAATTAATCAATTAATTTTGGCTAATCCCTCTAAACCTGTAGCAAAATTATCATTAACATACTTCTCATACTCTTCAATAGCTTCTTGATCTTTCTCTAAATCAAAAAAGCCGCTCTCCGTCCGATGAGCGACCATATTATTGAGCTCTAAAGAGCGACGTAAACTATCCTCCACTAATGAGTAATTAAGAATTCTTTAAAATTCCTAATACTTTCATCATCGCCCGAAAGCTCAAATAAAGCCACTATCGGAACATGATACAACTCTTGTATTTTCTTGGCTGCTCCGCAAAAATTTCTTCCAAAATTTCTATTCCCACTACCTGCTACTGCTTTCAATTTTAAAGAATTTTTCGACAAAAAAGAAAGAACAATGTCAGGTATTTGTCCTAAAAAATCTGTATACGTGAGGAGACAGAAATCTTGCTCCAAAATAAGATCTGGATTATCTGAAATATTTATTATAGATTTAGCATCTAAGGATAACTTATTAACTATATTCTGAATATTATTAGTTCTAGAAATATAGGCTAATAACACGATTTTTAAAATTTAATAAATGTTTAAAAAAAAATCTAAAGTATTTTCAGCTGTTAATTGAAATAACGTTTCAGATAAATACTCTAAAGTATTTTGAAATCAGAATGTAAGGCAATTCTGAGTGGATGAAGAGATACCCTTGAGTGGGGATAAATTAATTTGGGCCACAGAACTTAGTGAATCCGAAAAAGAAGTATACAAAAAAGTATTAATGGGTCTTACTTTATTAGATACTCACCAAGGTATTTCTGGTATGTCTAATATTTCTATGGCTATTGATAATCCTCATGCTACTGCTGTATTGCAATTTATGGGGATGATGGAGCAAATGCATGCAAAGAGTTACTCTACTATTTTCTCAACATTAGCTACTACTAAAGAAATTGAAGAGTTATTTAAGTGAGCTGAAGATACAGAAGTATTGCAAACAAAATTAAGAATTATTTCTACTTATTATGAGAATATTACTGATGATGAAAGTTTGTATATGGCTATGGTTGCTTCTGTCTTTCTAGAGTCCTTCTTATTCTATTCTGGCTTCTATTACATGCTTTATTTATCAGGTAAAGGTATGATGGTTAATAGTGGAGAGATTATTAATTTAATAATAAGAGATGAAGCTATACATGGCCTTTACATTGGACTACTTTCTATTGAAATATTTAAGACTTTTGATGAAGCAAAAAAGGCAGAATTAGGAATTAAAGTTAAGGAATTATTAAGGGTACTTATGGAGAATGAATTGAAATATACTGAGTTAATTTATAGTTCCATTGGTATAGTAGATGATGTAAAAAAATTCTTAGAGTACAATGCTAATAAAGCTCTTCAGAATTTAGGTTTTGAAAATGAATATAGTACTACTGCTAAAGATATTAATCCTATAGTATTTAATGGTTTAAAGACTACTACAAAAAGTCATGACTTCTTTAGCTCTAAGGGAAATGGATATATTAAGACTACAAAAGTTGAAGAAATAAAGGATGAAGACTTTATTTTTTAAAGAAAGTTAGTGCCTTTAGTAATTTTCACAATTCCAGTACTTCTGTAGTGATTAATAATAAAGAATTTGTAAGAAATTCTAGAGAAGAAAGTAATTAATAAACAAGAAAGAAAAACACAAGCTATATTGCAACCTAATAAGGATTTAAGACTATAAAGATTTTTGCCCTCTACATGTTGAGAATAAGGATTGAAATTAGTTAAGATTCCATAAGTAGGGAAAGTCCTATCTACAGCACTAATTAAGATATTTCATAGTACTCAAGAAATTAAATACAAGTAAATTGCTATTCCTAAGTCTTTTGCAGAAACTGGAGTTAAGAATTCAGAAGAAGTTTTCTTAGTACAATAAAGAAAAGTAATTAAGAAGAGTAAAGGATTAACTGCATGATTTCAAACAGTGAAAAATAAAGTAAAGGGGTGTCATCTAGTTGTCTGTTGAGAGATTAAATAATTACCTAAATCTATATAGAAAATGGGGAATAGAATACATCAAAAGCCTAAAGCTGCAAATCAAAGAAGAATAGCTGTAAAGCACATTAAAAAGTTATTTTTAAATACGCTGTGCTTAGGATCATAAAGGTAAAGGCCAGAAACAATAAAGGCTAATAAATTACTATTGAAAGTTATTTTGGAAATATTTTCAAATAATTTAGCTCAAGAGGGTTCGAGAATAAAGTAAACTAAATTACCAAAAAAGAAGAGTGCTCCTCCTAAAAAGGAGCAAATAGCAACTAACTTATCCTTTTCATATATCCTTCCTTGAAAAACTAGGAACATTTATCTGGGAAGGAAGTAGTGACAACAAAGTATGGCGCTAATTATTGAAATGAAGGCTACTAGGAAAATATAAATCAGCCTCTTTAAGCGGGGGGTATCTCTATAGCTTCTTCAAAAATATTGATCTATATTATACTTTTCAAATATCTCAGAAACGTTATTAAATTCGTTATCTTTTGATGATTTGTTTTTTATTGTAGTATCCACAAGAGCAAACTGAATGAGATTTTATATATTTAGCACAATTACTACAAATTGTAAGAGTAGTTAATTTAAGAGCTGTGTGGGAATTACGCATTCCTTTCCTAGATTTTGAAACTCTTCTGGGTGAAACAGCCATTTCTTAGAATTATAAAATTTTTCTTCTGTTTAGAATTTTTAATACTTCTAATATTCCTAAAGAAGAAACCGAAGTAGCTAGCACTCCACCTATTGCCATCATAGCATATTTAAATATTCCTTGCTCTTTTTCATCTATAGGAAGAGTAGGTTCAGGAATGCTATTAAATTGCACTAAATCTAAATTTATTTTGGTCTTTCCTTTAAATAAATAAACTTTCTCTCCCTTATGCTCTTGACCATTCTGATCATAATTTAATAGTACTCTTACTTCTGTTTCATTATTGCTTTTTCTATTCACAACAAATTTGTAATCATTCATAGAGAGGCCTAAATTATGAGCAGTATCACTTAATTTAAATAAAGCAGTAATAGTAGAAGAATCATAATAAGCGGTTGGGTTGTATCTAGAATATAGAGGAATTAAAGATAGATCTACTTTATTAGAAAAAGAAGGTGTTTTTTCTTTAAAAAAAGTCTCTCATTGTTCTTTAACTTCTGGATTTTTATGGTTAACTACAATATCATAGTCATTTCCATTAGGCACAAAATCTATAGAGTTTCATAAATAATCTGTAGTATCTTCCTTATATCTACTCTTTAACATCTCTTTGGCATTAGCTAAAGAGCTAATGTTGTAGTCTTTAGGGTGTGGAATAATTTTCATATTATTAACATAGCCTTCAGAATTTAGATCTCTTAAGAAATCGTAATACTTAACACTTAGAATTCCTCTAACATCATCAAAATCCAGTCTTACATCTAATTTATCAAGTATTTCATCTGGAATATTAGATTTCTTATTTTTTCCATTAGTAATAAAAAAGAACTTTTTTAATTTGTCTTTATCCAACATTTCTGAAGGATAATATGCATCTAATTTGGAAGTTGAAAATTCAATATGACTAACTATTTGTTCATTCTTAATTAACTCAGAAATATCAACACTGTATCTAAAATCTCCTTTTCCCTTATTAAATAATTGAACATACTTATCATTGGCATGTGCTCTCTTTGAAACAATTAAAGATATATCTGAAAATAGAGATGTTTGATATTTACTCTTTAATTTAAGATCAATAACATTCTTATTTTGCATTAATTCATCAAAATTAAATTTAAATACTTTAGGCACTCCATTAACTGAAATATTTAGAGTGAAATCTAGTAAGTGGGAAACTTTAAGAAAATTAGTGTAATTCTTAATTTTTTTGAAATTTAGTCCTAATTGAAGTTTAGAGTAGCCATCTATTGTATCTTTAGGATTAGCAAGTACAAAGATATCATCATAATTTACTTGCCATAGAGTTTTGTTATTGTAGCTTTGATTTAAATTACTTCCAAAACCTTTATTATTTTCAAATCCTCCTAAAGAGTAATAATAATATTCATCCTCTCAATATCTAGGTTTGGCTCTTCTGTAAGCAACATAAGGAGTGGTTCATTTTCTACTATAGGCATGAGTAAAATCTAAATTCCAAGTACCTCAAAAATTAATACCATTACATATACCGTCATAACCATCATTATCTATAGTACTTATTCTTAAATTCCTACTAGATTCAGCGCTGTAGTCATTACAATTTGAAGCACTTATTCAAGGATTAAAGAGTGATTTAGCTGTTCTTGGATCATATTTATGTTTTCCATAATTAATGCTATGGTAATGATTCTTTAAATCATTTTTTAAGAAATAAGAGGAATATAAATTAATTCTTCCGTCTGCATATCAATTATGTTCAAAAGATATTTTTTTAATTTTAGGTTCAAAAGCTTCTGAAATATTACTTAAATCTAATTTAAGAATATTTCGTAATTTAGAGCTTAAATCTGAATTGCCATCTATTCAATTAATATGTTGGTGCTCTTTAATATTATGTTTAGAGGCATAATTTTTGTAATCAAAATATCTTAAATTATTAGTTCTTTTTAAATTAGGCAATCAAGCTTCAGAAGCTTGATAAAAATGGTTTTTGTTGTCAACTAAAGTCTTAGCATCAAAAATAAATATTTTGTCTTCAAAGGTGTATTCATCTAAGTACTTGTAAAAATCAAAATTTTTGTAATAAGCTTCAAATACTGTTAGAGCTACTGGGACAGCTAATTTTGCAGGAGTTTTAAATATTTCAAATAACTCTTTTTCATATTGAAGTGCTTTGTGCGTTGCATTAAATTGCTCCAATTCTTCTCTTGTTCCAAATGCTGATGCAAGTAATAGCGGGAGTGCTTTCACACTTCATTAATGTAAATTTTTCTTAAAAAAGAAAGAATTTACTAGGCTTTTCCGTGATAAAGAGGAGACAAGCTAGACAAGGTTACTAATTGTTCATAACTCAAGTTATCCATAAAAGCCTCCACTATTTTCTTAATTTCTAGAAAAAGGCTATTATTCTTTTGTGTTTCTTCTGAAGTAAATTTAGATAATACATAATCTTTAATTAAGTTAGGCACTTTAGAACGAGGTCCTATACCCATTCTTAATTTAAAAAAAATATTAGATCCTAATTCTTTTTCAATGCTTTGAAGGCCCTTATGACCCCCATTTCCTCTACTTAAAGAAAGCTTAAAAAAACCAGTATCTATATACAAATCATCATAAATTACTAGGAAGTCACTATTACTTAATTTATAAAAATTTTTAATTTCAACTAAAGCTTCTCCAGATGAATTCATAAAGGTCTGTGGTTTGCAGAATAAAACTGTTTCATTTTTTCAGATGTACCTATAAGTTAAAGATCTAAATTCTTTTCTTTCTGAGAGATTTAATTCATTAATAAATTGATCTATTGCTAAGAAACCTAGATTATGTTTAGTATTTGTATATTCAAATCCTGGATTTCCTAGTCCCACTATTACTTTCACTACCTACGTTTGTACTTATTAATATCTTTAGAAATATCAACATTTGATACTGTAGTAGCTAATTCTAGAAATAAGAATAATAATTCTTTATGAGTAGCAAATTTCTCTCTTAATTTAGGATTAAGTGAATCTAAGTTTTCATAAATATTTTCAATACTACTATATTTAGATAATAAATCTCTAGCTGTTTTGTCTCCCACTCCTGGCAAGCCGCTATAGTTATCAGAAGCATCTCCGGCTATAGCTTTAAGTTGTGGTATTTGATAGGGCATTAAACCCTTTGTTAAATTAAAGAAGTCTTCATAATTGTATTGTTTTGGATCTTCTCCTTTAGCTCTAAATAAAGTTACTGTAGTATTAGGAGAAACTAATTGTAATAAATCTTTATCAGTAGAAAAGACTTCTGCTTGTATACCGTTATCATTAAAGATCTTAGCTAATGTACATATAACATCATCACCTTCATAACACTTAGGAGCATTAACTACTACAAAACCTAAATTTCATAATACTTCTTTAATTGGGGGTAATACATTAAGTAGTGGTGTAGGCATAGGAGATCTATTTGCTTTGTATTCACTAAATTTCTCTTGTCTAAAGGTCTTTCTAGAGCTATCAAAAACCACTGTAGCATACTGATACTCTTTCTTAGTTAATAAAGAATTACAAATATTAGAGACAAATCTAATAGTCTTGTTTATTTCTTTAGTAATTTCATCATCGCTCTTATTTTGCTTAATAGCATTAGCTTGAGAAGCAAAATATGCTTTGTATATGACAGCATTCCCATCAATTATTAGAGCTTTATCCATTTCTCTTTAATACTTGTATTTTTGTAACTTTGAAGAACTCTTTATGTTTCTCTATAGTAACTAGTACAGCATGCCTATTAACTAATGCCTCTTTTAATTCCTCAACATTTTCGCCATAATATACAACAACCGAAGACATATAGAATCGTTCTGAAAAGCGCATTTTTAAATATGGTATTTCATTATGGGTTTTTTGGCTACGTAAATAAGAAATAAAGGATAAATATCTACAGGTCCCTGATTCTTGCTCATTTAACCTCAAAATTGAATATATTTTTTTATTCTTTTCAAAAAACTTAGGATTTATGTAATACTTATCTAAATCAACTCCTATGTAATCTACTAAATACTTTTTGTATTGTTCTTGTATTTCTTTAGTAATCTTTACATCCTTTAGATTTAGTTCAAATAAAGCTTTATTAGTATTTACATCAACATAAAGCAGAGAAGAATAAATATCTTCTAAATTGCATTCTCAATAGTGAGGGTGTTCATCATTTTCAAAAAAATTTGACCTTATTAAGACTAGTAAATCATCTTTGGAGATCTTTAAAGAGACTAAATATTTAAGAGCTTCAAGCGTGCTAGAGAAAGAGTTTTTTTTATATCTTTCTCTAAAGGCAAGAGAGAGTCTAGTAATTTTAGAAATGGGGAAAAAGAAAGAATTATTGTGGCATACAAAAGAATCCATTTCTGAATAGCGCATTTTGGGGTAAGAAAAAGAGAAGCCTGCTTCTTCTATTTCTGAAAAGTGTTCTGGAGAGTCTGAAAAAGAGAGTAATTCAGTATAGAAAAAAGAAGGATAATAAGTCTTTAATCAGAGCAATCTATAAGAAATAATGGCATAAGCCAAAGCATGAGACTTATTAAAACCATATTTAGCAAATCTAGAAATATACTCCCAAGTCTTCTTTAAATCCTCTTTTGAATATTTAGCATTAGGAGACAAAAATATCTCTCTACATTTCTGTATCGACTCAGCTGAAGTTAGTTCTCTTCTGAATGAATCTGCATAACCAAAAGAAGAATTAGTGACTAAACTAATAATTTTCATAACTTGTTCTTGATAAACAATTAGGCCATAAGTTTCATTTAAAAAAGAGTCAAATACTGGGGGTAGTAAAGATGGATTATTAATAGAGAATTTTCTTGCTAATAGAGGTGCTATTTGATCAGAAGCTCCTGGTCTATTTAAAGCCGAAAGTAAAGCTAAATCTAATAAAGAATTGGGCTTAAATTTTCTAATTAAACCTTTAATTTTGTAACTATCAAATTGGAAAATAAAGGCATTTCGGCCTTTAATTAATGTCTCATAAACTTTTGCATCATTTTCATCTATATTCTCTCAATCTATTTTGATATTTAAAGAGTTTTCAACATTTTTTTTAACTGTATCTAATACACTTAAGTAATGAAGAGCAAGAAAGTCAAATTTAATTAAATTAAAGTACTTTAAATTTTGAGCTTCTCATTGAGTTAAATTAAATTCTTTAGGAATTAAAGGTATTATGGAACATAAAGGTTTGGAAGAAATAATAACTCCTGCTGCATGTATGGAAGTGTTCTTAGGAAAGTCTATTATTCTTTGCAAAAAGCCTCTGGCTTTTGTAGGTAGTTTATTTTCTGTTAAATAGTCTGCTTCTTCTCCAACAATTCCAAAAGCTTTACCTATTTCTCTTAGAGAATTTTTGCCCTTGAAAGTAGAGAAAGTTATTATTAAAGAAAGGTGATCAGGACCATATTTATCTCTTAAATATTCAAGCAATAGCTCTCTCTTATTATTAGATACATCAATATCTATATCAGGATCGGCTTCTCTTTCTGGATTTAAAAAACGTTCAAAATAAAGGCCATACTTTAAAGGATCTACTTCTGTAATACCTAATAAGAAGGCTAATAAAGAGCCGCATACTGAGCCCCTACCAGGTCCCACACATATATCATTATTTTTAGCTCAATTAACTGCATCTTGAACTATTAAGAAATAGGCATCAAATCCTTTCTGAATAACTATCTTAAGTTCATTTTCAAGCCTCTCTAAATACTCTTTATTCTTATCTTTTCCGTAAGCTTTAAGTCCTTGCCTCGAAAGCTTCTCTAAATCTTTAGCTGAATCACTAAAGAAATCAAGCTTATTACTAGTATCAAAAATATCATAGCTTTTACAAAGACTTAATATTTTGTAGATATTCTTAATTTGAATAGAGTCTTGTGATAATTCACAAGACTTATTTAAATAATCTTCTTTAAAGTGTTGATTAAGCTCTATCTCTTCTGATAATAATGTTTGGTTATCTATAGCTCGTAATAAACAAAAGAATTCATAGTCTTCTGCATTCAAGAACTTATTCTCTCTTAAATAAACTCCATTCTCTTCTTCGCTATTAGCAATAAAGAAGTTCTCATGATCAGAAAAGTATTTCTCTCCATCTATATGCACAATTATTAAATTCTCTAGCTTACTAGGATCAAAATCATAAGTAGCTATATGAAGTAAATTCTGATATCCTTGCTTATTGCGAGCTATTAATAGTAGTAAAGAATTTTGATAATTGAGTTCAAGTGCAAAAATAGGTGTTAATCTGGCTTCTTTACACTTTTTGTAGAAAGAAATTCAGACATGTGTATTTCTGAAATCAGAAATAACTGCATATTTATGCTTATTATTAAGTGCATAATCTATTATGTCTTCTACTCTTAAAGTTGATTTAAGAAAAGTGAAATGAGAACGCGCAAAGAGATGAGGATAAAGCAATTTATTTTTTTAAGTGTGGAAAGAATATTACATCTTTAATGGAATTTTTTTGAGTAAATAACATTACTAATCTATCTATTCCTATACCTATTCCACCTGTAGGGGGCAAGCCATATTTCATAGCATTTATATAATCGTAATCTACCTCTTCTCGTTGCTGTTTAAATCTCTCTAATTGGTCATCAGGATCATTTAATTCTGCAAAACCATTAGCAAATTCTTTACCTCCAATATAGAGCTCATATCTAAGAGTAAATTCTTGATTATTTGGGTCAGATTTAGCTAAAGGAGAAACATCTTTATGAAAATAAGTAACAAATGTTGGTTGAATTAAGTCTTTCTCTATATATTTTTCGAATAATTTATGAATAATATTTCCAACACTCTTTTCATCTTCTTTAAGTTCTAGCAAGTGTTCTTGTTCTAGCTTTAGTGCTTTTTCAAGAGAACAAGAACTTTTATAAAAGTCCTCATCCAATTTTTCACTCAAAAGTTCACTAATTCTTACTCTCTTAAAGGGCTTAGTAAGATCAATGTCTTCATATCCATTTCAATTTAAATTAGTACACTTTAATTCTTTAGCTACTTCTTGAAATATTTGTTCTGTTAAATTCATTACCTCTTCTAGTCCATGATTAACTGTGTAAATTTCTAAAGAAGTAAATTCTGGATTATGTGTACTATCTATGCCTTCATTTCTGAATACTTTACCTATTTCAAATACTTTTGGAAAACCAGCAATTATTAATTTTTTAAGAGGTAATTCAGGAGCTATTCTTAAGAAAAAATCAGACTTCAATGATTCATAATAAGTCTTAAAGGGTTCTGCTGTAGCTCCTCCATATATGCTTTGAAGTATAGGGGTTTCAACTTCCATATAGGAATTTTGATGCAAAAAAGATCTAATATGTCAAATAATGCGAGATCTAAGTTGAAAAGTATTAAATACTTCTTTATCTACTAAACAATGCGTAACTCTATTTCTTAACTGTAATTCTTTATCCTTAATTCCATAATATTGATCAGGAAAAGGATTTAAAGATTTAGTAATTAGCTTTACTTTTTCTGCTCTCAGAGTAAGTACTTGTAGTTTGGTTTTAAATAATCTTCCTCGTGCAAAAATAAAATCCCCAACATCTACATATTTTTCAAAATAAGCATAGCTATTAGAGTCTTTTGGAAAATACATTTGAAAATCATTTCACTCTTCTCTAATAGTGCAAAATGGTAAACGTATAGATATTACTCTTCCTACTACTTTAGTATCTTCTGTATTCTTCTCTAATCACTCTCTACTCTCTTTTCCATAAGACTTAATTAATAGTCCTAAATGTTCAGTATTCGATACTTTCTCTAAACTATATGGGCTTTCTTGCTCTTCTTTTCTTAATTTCTCTAACTTCTTTCTCCTCTCTCTTTCTTGCTCTTCCATTCTAGAAAGCAGCTTTTTTAGGTACTAATTCAGTTTCAATTTGTTTAACTTTTGCATTAATTTTTTGAATTAAATCATTAGTAGCTGTAATTATTAAATCTTCAAGAGTTTCTTTATCTGCTAATGCATTTTCATTTAAAGTGCAAGAAGTAATTTCATATCTTCCATTAGCCGCCATCTCTATTAATCCTCCACCTATTGATACAGAAAATGTTTCTTTTTCCAATTCTGACATTTTCTTATCAAATAATTCTTTACTCTTCCTAGCATCAGCCAGAAGCTTCTGCAACATCCTTTGATCCATATTAATTGCTTTCCAAAATCTCCATTAATTCCCTAAATATTTTACTTTTTCTACTAGAATCAAATACTACATCCTCAGCCAACTCGGCATTTGTTTTTGTTCTAGCCAACTCAAGATATTTATTGAAATCTGACTCATTTAAAGCTATTCATAAATATTCTTTAAAAAAAGAAGTATCTAAAAATTGTTTTATTTCGGGCTCTTCTGCTAATTCATTGAATTTAATAACGTCAAGGTCCTCACTAAACACTACTATTATAGTTCTTTGGGAACTTAATAACTTTCACCTCTGACTTATTTTTTTAAATAAATCTAAAAGTCGTTCATCAATCTTATCTGATTCTAATAATTTTTGATAGATCATATAGTTTTCTTGACTTATTGATTTACTTGAAGATTTAAAGCCAAAAAGTATCTTTTTTTCTAAATCTGTAACTAGCTTAACTTTAGATGGGGCAGTAAATTCAATTTGAAATGTTTTCTCTTTAGGAAATTCTTTCTTTACTTCAATAGTAGCCTCAACTTTATTATGTTCCATGAGCTTAAATAAAGTAAATTGAGCTCACTCATATTTGTTATGAGATAATAAATATCTAGATAGTCTCTCTTCCATAACTCCTAAATACTCTAAAAAAGGACCATTTAATAATCCTTCAATTTCAGAAATATCTAAACGTTTCATAAGCTGTTCATTATTAGTTTTTTTGTAAGTAAAGAGATCAATAAATACTGTAAATAAGTCAGAATAATAGTTAAAAAAATTCTTATTAGCTTGATTAAATTCCTCTAAAAATTTGAGAGCTTCTTCAACTTTATTAGTAATTACTAACTCTACAAATCTAAGTAATTCTTTTTTACTTGCTAAAGAGAATACTTTTTCAATATCAGCTAAAGTAATATTCTGAGAAAAACTAAGGAGCGCTTGTTCTAAGAGAGTTAAACACTCTCTTGCAGAACCTCCTGCTAATTGACTTAATCTCTCTTTAGCATCTTGAGCAAGTTCGCATCCCTCTCCTTCGCATACTCTCTCCATCAAAGTACATAACTCTTCTTGAGATAACCTAGAAAAATTATATTTTTGACATCTAGAAATTATTGTTTCTGGTATCTTATGAATATTAGTGGTAAGAAATAAGAATATTACATTCTCGGGAGGCTCTTCAATTACTTTAAGTAGTACATCTCAAGAAGCTTTACTTAAATTATGAGCTTCATCAATTATGTAAATTTTTTTTAATAAGTGAAGGGAAGGATATTGGGAATTAAGTACTAGCTCGCGCATATTGTCCACGCCACTCTTAGAAGCTGCATCAATTTCATAAATATCTGTGGTCTTATTTTCCTCTATTAATTTACAGTTATCACAACCATCACACACATCTCCTTCTTTATTAAAGTTAATACAATTCCAAGCTTTTGCAAATATTCTTGCTGTTGTTGTTTTTCCAGTACCAGCAAATCCATAGAAAATAAAAGACTGTAATAGCTTATTCTTACTAAAGGTCTGAGTTATTAATTTCTTTATGGTTTCTTGACCTATAATTTCTGATAATTTTTTGGGTCTGTATTTATTGTATAAATTTATCTCACTCACCTTATTCTTCCAAAATTAAAGGGGTTATTGAAATCATTTTTTTATTTATTTCATCATAATTGAGAATTACAGATGAGAGCTTTGCTGGTCCTTGTTGTACTTCCAATACAAATTTAGTTTCAGGATTGAAAAATTTTTTTATTATTCTTGTTCTTTCTCCCCCTATAACGCCTTGAGAAGGTCCTGTCATTCCTACATCACAAATAAAAGCTGTATTTAAAGTAGTTACAAAAGCATCATTTGTAGGAACATGGGTATGTGTTCCTAGAATAGCATCTACTTTACCATTAAATGCCCACAAGAATGCATACTTTTCACTAGTAGTTTCAGCATGAAAATCTACTATATGTATATCAGGCTTATTAATAGCATAAAGTAAGCTTTCCATAGCTCTAAAAGGATTAGTTTGAAAGTTCTTAAAATTCACACTACTTCCTAGTAAATTAGTTACTCTTATTCTTAAATTTTTAAACTCAAACTCTTTAGTACCTTTTCCTAAGTAATAATGTGGAAAGTTACTATTTAAATTAAGAGGCCTAATAATATTTTCATACTTTTCAAAAACTTCTTCTACTTCTTTTCTAAATCAAGTATGATTTCCCATAGTTATGAAATCAACACCGTTTCTTATGAGATTATTAAAGATTTTAGGAGTTAATCCCTTGCCATGTGCGGCATTCTCAGCATTAGCAATTACATAGTCTATTGAATGTTCTTGTTTAACTTTATTAAGTAAAGACTCTATTATCCTCCTGCCTGGAGAGCCAAAAACATCCCCTATAAATAATATGCGCACTCACTTATTTGATTATAGGTTTAGGAAGCACTTCTTTTACTCTTGCATCAATGGTGGAGAATTTATCAAAATGCTTCTTAGTTACAGCCAATTCTACAAATCTAACATAATCTCCATGTTTAGCATTATTTAAATTCTTTTTATGAACAAAATGTGAAGATTTTTTACGTTCATTAAAGCTCTTCTTAACAGTAATGTAGCCATTACCTGTTAAAGGATCTACTTCTAAAAACCCCTCTCCCTCAACATCTTTCTCTTCGTAATCTAAATAATCTATGAAATATTTATTAAAGTTGTTTTTTCCTACTAAATAAGCTTTCTTTAAGTCATCTAAAGCAGCCATAAAGTATTTTTGATCTATATAAAACGAGGGATATTTAGGTTTAATATCTTGAAATACTTTATGCATCAAAATATTTAGGGGCATTGCCCTGCTATCATTCAAGAGAACTTTGAGTATAGAATTCTTAATATCCTTCTTCAAATTAGCCGCTTTTTCGGGAGATAATCCTAAATTCAAACGTTTAAATTTCTCAACTTATTTTTATATAGCAACAACTTAGATTTCAATTAATAACTTCTCCTATTGATTATATACCTAAGATTTAGGATCTTCAACATCTGCATTAACTACTTCAGCTTCTTGAGCATCAGTAGAAGCTTCTGGTTGTTGCGCATATTTAGCTATATCCTGACTCAGAGTCTTAATAGCTTCCATCTTAGCTTTAAGTTCATCTATCTTCTCTTCTTGCTTTAGAATTCTTAATTCATCAATCATCTTTTGAGCTGATACTCTTTGATCCGGAGGAATAGAAGTATTCTCAGCCATTTGTTTTTCCAATATTGCAATTCAAGAATCAGCTTCATTCTTAACTTCAGCCGCTTCTTTAACTTTTTGATCTTTCTCCATATTTAATTCAGCATCTTTAATTATCTTCTGAATTTCTTCTTCACTTAAACCAGAAGATTGGTTAATAGTAATGGAATTAGATTTACCAGTTGCCTTGTCCTCTGCCTTAACTTTCAAAATACCATTTGCATCTATAGAAAAAGTAACTTGGATCTGAGGAACGCCTTTAGGAGCAGCTTGAATGCCATCAAGAGTAAAGACACCCAAAGATTTATTCTGATTTGCCATCGGTCTTTCACCCTGTACTACATGAATATCTACAGAGGGTTGATTATCTGCAGCAGTAGAAAATACTTGAGTTTTTTCCACAGGCACAGTAGTATTTCTCTTAATTAAAGGTGTTGCTACTCCACCCAAAGTCTCAATACTTAAAGTTAAAGGAGTTACATCTAAAAGAAGAATACCTTTAATATCACCAGCAAGAATAGCTCCTTGCACAGAAGCACCTAAAGCTACTACTTCATCAGGATTAATTGAAAGATTAGGCACTTTACCAGATAAAGATTTAACTAAAGCCTGAACAGCAGGCATCTTAGTAGATCCGCCTACTAATAGTACCTGATCTATATCAGAGGCAGAAAGTTTAGATTCTTGTAAAGCATCCAAGAAAGGTTTTCTAGTCCTCTCTAATAAATCTTTAGTTAAAGCTTCAAATTGAATTCTTGTAACAGTCTTGTCTACATTTAATGGCTGACCCTCTACCATTGATAAGAAAGGTAAAAGAATTTGTGTTTGAGTTACAGAAGAAAGCTCAATCTTTGCCTTTTCTGCTCCATCTTTAAGTCTCTGTAAAGCTAAATTATCTTTTGACAAATCAACACCATGTTCTTTTTTAATTTCCTCTAATAATCAATTAATTAAAGCTTGGTCTCAATCATCGCCACCCAAATGATTATCACCAGAAGTGGCTAATACTTCAAAAGTACCATCTGACATATCAAGTACTGATACATCAAAAGTACCACCACCTAAGTCATAAACCAAAATTTTTTGATCTTTTTCACTATTATCTAATCCATATGCTAAAGCCGCAGCAGTAGGCTCATTAACTATTCTTACTACGTCCAAACCAGCAATAGTTCCAGCATTCTTAGTAGCTTGTCTTTCAGCATCATTAAAATAAGCAGGTACAGTAATAACTGCTTTTTGCACAGAACAACCTAATTTATCTTCGGCATACTTCTTAATATACTTAAGAATATATGCAGAAATCTCTTCGGGTGTATACTCCTTGCCTCTAGCAGTTACTTTTTTACCAGTACCAATAAGCCTCTTGATTGAAACAATAGTATCTTTGTTGGTAACCATTTGTCTTTTGGCACTATCCCCAACAATAATTTCATCACCCTTAAAAGCAACTACAGAAGGCACAGTTCGTTTACCATCATTAGTTTCAAGTATTTTTGGAGAAGTACCTTCAACTACTGCAACACAAGAGTTGGTAGTTCCCAAATCAATACCTATTATCACTTCTTTTGCCATAACATAAAAAATTTTAGCAGAAAGATGGTGTCATTGCTAAATTTTTTTTATGAAAAGTCCTTCAAAACTGGTCAAAATAAAGAAAAAAGTATCTTCAGACTTTAATAATTACTGCTTAATAAAGTACTTAAAATTACTTCAACCAAGCTGAACTAAAGTCTTTGCATACAAAATGATCAGAACTAAGAATGTAAAGATTAATTCAAAGAGTACTACTATTAATTACAGACTTCAAGAAGGAGATTTAGTAGAGATATTTGGTAGTGAAAAAGTAAAGATTAAAGACCTTAATTTAAGTAAGCTTAAAACTCTTAAAGTAATTTACGAAGATGAAAACGCTTTAATTGCTAATAAAGAAGTAAAGATATCAGTACAAAGTGATGAAAAAAGTGCCTTTAATAATATGAATAATAGATTATTGCAGCACTTAAATTGAGATGCTGGTAGCAATAAATGAAAACCGGTATTCATACATAGATTAGATTACAATACTACAGGTTTGTTAATAGCAGCTAAAAATTATCAAAGTTGACAGAACCTTAATAAAGCTCAAAAAGAACAGCAAATAATTAAGAAGTACAAAGCATTAGTAAATGGAATAGTTAGCTTTAAAGAACGAATTATTAAGCTTTGATTATTAAAACGAGATAAAAAAGTTGAAGTAGTAGCTCCTAATACTAAGGGAGCTAAAGAAGCAATAACTAAAGTTAAATTAATAAAGCACTATTTTGCACATAACTCAAGTCTATTAGAGTTGGAATTAGTAACTGGTAAGACACATCAAATTAGAGCGCACTTAGCAAGCCTTAATTATCCAATAAGAGGAGATCAAAAATATGGAGTAGAAAAGAATAAGAAAGACTTTCCTTATCCAGCTCTCTGCGCTTACAAATTGAAATTTCTAGAAAGTATAGAGATAGAAACTCTAAAGAATAAAGAGTTTGAAATAAGGGATATTTGATTTGAAAAGCTACTTTAATTTGCTATCTAATCATTCATAAATAACTGAAACTAAATCTTTTTTTTCAGCCACATAAAGCTTTTCATAATGGGCTATAGTAAATTGAGAAGTAATAGGTCTTTTGGCCGCTCTTTCTTCATTTAAATTAGCTATTTCTGGATCTTCAAATACTTCTGGATCAAAATCTTTTTGATATCTAGAAACACCTCTAAATTTAAGATCAAATTGATGTATTCATAATTTAACTACAAAATAAGTAATTAAGAATATACCTATTACTGGAAAAATACCAAAACAAGCTATATATTGAAAGTATTTAACACTAGTATGATAGGAAATTATGAAAAGAATAAAGCAAGAAATAAAAATAATTGCAAAAGTAATTATTGATATTAAGTAAAAAACAATAAATAATAAGGACTCTTCTGTAACTGCCCCAAATCATCAATTAACTAAATTACCACCTAGTATATATTTCTTAAAGATATTTGGATTAATGAAATAGAAAAATTTAGAGTAACTAGTAGTATTTGAAATAATTATGTACTCTCTAGAACTAGCTATTACTCAAGAAGTAAAGAAAAATATTCAAGTTATAAAAATAATAGTACAAAGTTTTGCACCCCTTTTAAAAAGTCTGGGAAAGGGATCTTTTTCGGTTCTTGTTCTAAGAAGTCTCATATAATGGGGCGATTAGTGGGAGTCGAACCCACGCATACCTGGACCACAATCAGGCGTGTTAACCACTTCACCATAATCGCCAGAACGAAAAGCTTTCGCTCAACTATTTATTTTTTAATATAATATTTAAATAATGTCAAAAGTTGTACTAATTGGTGCAGGTGCTGTAGGTACCTCATTTCTATATGCGGCTATTAACCAAGGTTTAGCTAATGAATATGGAATTATTGATGTTTCTGAAAATGGAAGAGATGGTAATGTATTAGATCTTGAAGACGCAATAGCATCTGTTCCTAGAGAGTATAAGATTTATGCTACTGACTATTCTGAATTAGGTGATGTTGATTACATCATGATTGCTGCTGGTAGGCCACAAAAACCAGGGGAAACAAGACTACAAATGGTTCAAGATAATGTTGAAATTATTAAAGGTATTGCTGAAAAAATCAAATCTTCAGGTTTCAAAGGAATTACATTTATTTGCGCTAATCCAGTAGATATTCTTACTTATGCTTATTTGAAGGCCACTGGTTTTCCTAAAGCTAAGGTAATTGGTTCTGGTACAGTTCTTGATACAGCTAGACTTAAAATTGAAATTGCTAAAGACTTAAATGTGTCTCCTTCAAATGTAAATAATGCTTATGTTATTGGTGAACATGGTGATTCCTCAGTAACTACATTCTCAACCATTACCATTGGTAATTCTCCTCTATCTGAATGAAAATCTAAATTTACTGCTGAAAATTACGAAGATAAATTAGAGAAATATGTTGCTAAAAAAGCTTATGAAATAATTAATAAAAAAAGAGCTACTTTCTATGGTATTGGGGCTGGTATGGCGAAAATATTAAGTACTGTTATGCAAGATAAAAATGAAATTGTAGTATGTGGTGCTTACCTAGAAGGGGAATATGGTTTTAATGATATTGTTATGGGTGTTCCTTGTATTTTAGGTAAGGAAGGCATTAAGAAAGTAGTAGAAGTTAATATTAATTCTAAAGAAAGAGAAAAATTAGAAAAATCGTACAAAATAATTGCTGATATTAATAAAGATGCTGTTTCTTAGTTTTCTATTTTAGAAAAAACTTTAGGATTAGCGATTTATTAGGATAAAATTTAAGTAAACGACGTAAATGGGTTTTGGGGCTTGTTTTGTCAATAAGGTGATGAGTAACAATATAGTTGTTTTTAAGATCGTGTTGGATGTTAGTGTTATTCCATTGTCGTTTATACAATAATGGAAGATATACCGGCTTTACCTTCTCTCAGATTTCCTTGAAAGAAGGTCTTTGCCACTATCATTTCAATAGTTTTAGGAGTAACAAGTATAGTAGGAACCACAATAACATTAACTAAAAATAATGAAATATCTAACATCTCTAGAGACAAAAGAAAACAAAGACTTAATAAAGATATTGCTACATTAAGAAGACAAACACAAATATATACTCGTACTGCGGAAGGTCAAAGAGCACAATTGAGAGAAGTAGAAGACGTTTTGTTAAGGAACAGAAATAATTTGCAAGCACAGGTAGCAAGAGCACTTAAAGAAGCAGAAGAAAGAGAAAAAAATTAAATTTATTTAACTTAATTGTTTATTTCTGAAATAAGCTCTTCATCATAGGGATCATAACTATTAACTTCACTCTCTTCTCCTTCCAAAATAGTTTCTTTTTTCCATAAGAATTTATCTCTTAAGAAATCCAATTTGTTATTAACCATTAAGAAAAATACTTTAGAGAAGTAATGAATAGTAAAGAAAGCTAAAATAAAGTAGAAACTAGTAATAACTAACTCTTCTTTTGAAGAAGCTAAAAAACATACAAAAAAGAGACAAGCAACAACTTTCATACAATAGTCAATGCCATATGCAAAAGAATATTTATCTCCCCTATTAAATCACTCTAATTTAAATAAAGTCTCGGAATTAAATCAATAAATATGATAAATAATAGCTAAAGCGAAGAAAGAACATAATGCTACAAAAATACTAGAGTAAACAGTAATTCTTAATAGTATTATTAAAGAAGAAATGGTAAATAATGAAATGAAAGTATTACTTCAAAGAAGTATAGTATTCTTAAATCCAAATCTAATAAAGGTATAGACAGAAGCTAGAGATAAAGAAAAAAGAGCTATTGTAAGTATTTTTCCTAAACTAATAGCATCATTAAAGCTATTAGTTTCTTGAATAATGTTATCTTTACCATTAAGATTTAGTTTTTGTTTTAAAATTTCAATATTTTCAGAACTCTCTATTAAATAACTTTTTGAACCAACTCCACTCCTAAAAAGATCCATAACTTGATGTGCATTCTCTTTTGATAAAGCATTATTTAAATTATGTTTACTATCAAGAACAACTAATAAATAGTTCTTCTTAAATAAAGAAAAAGAATTAACTCCTGTAAGGGAGAATATTAGAATGGCTAGTAATATTAAAATTCCTAAGCCTGAAAAACCATAAATTAAAGCCCTATCACTTAAATAATTCTTAGTCTTATTAAAAATAAAGTCTTCTTTGGGATCAAATTTACGATAAAGACTAGAGATATATAGGAAATTATCTTTAGTGTACTTTATTGCACAACTTGAAGCACATATAGGAATAAAGATAAAGTAAATTAAGATAGAAATTGAAAGTACTATTCCATATTCTCTTATGTGTAATGGTGCAAAAAAGGCTACTAAAACAGAAAAAATAAAAAGAGGTAAAGTTACATCAGCAGCAAAAGTTAAATTCTTTTTGAAAGATAAGAAAATATTATCTTTACTAATAAATTCAACATCAAAGAGCTTCTTTAATAAGTTCAAAAAGTAGAACGACATTATGAGAGCATAGAATACCCCCGTAATAGTTGCTCCTGCCCCTACTAAAGAAAGTTTAGATCCTAAAGTAAAGAATAAAGCAAATATATTTAATAATCCTAGGGCTATTGCTCCTGAAAATATAAGTCCAGGTACTGAAAAGTACTTATTTAAGAAATAGGAGCTAAGTCCTAAAAAGATTATTACGCATAAAACTGGAAACAGTTTATGCGAATCCATATTCGTTATTGTTTTCGATATCTAATACATAAATATTCTGAGTTTTTTTGGCATCTGAACTCTGAGAATAAATAGCAGAAGGTCATAGTAGATTTTTGTCCTTAGTTAAAGTTCTAAAATCGAAATATCTAACACTATATTCAGTAATTAATTGATAAAGTTCTTTAGCACTTAACTCTTCATTAATTCTTCTGTCTACATATATTTTTATTTTGTCATTTGAAGCTTCTTGTTCATAATCTCTTATAGCTTTAATACCACTAATATCTCAGCCTTCTTTTTGCTCTTTCTCGCTTTCTTCCTTTTCATCTTTTTTAGGAGTTAATTTCTTTAAATTAAAGTACTTACTTCAATCTTCACTACCAGCTTGAATCTTAGTTATTAAATGGCCTGAGAATACAGAAATATCTTTTTTGGCCTTATCAAATTTCTCAAAAATATCATTTAATTTATCGCTGGTAATAAAAGAGCTTTCATTAGTTATTGATTGAACTACTTCAGTTCAATTATTCATGCTTGAAATAGGATTAGAGTTGTTATGGTAAATACTTAAATATTCTTCTGCAAATTTTTTCTCTTTTTCACTCATCGCTTCTTTATTTCTTTGAATTTGCTCTTTAGCTGTTTTTTGATCTGTGCTACTACTTCCTGAGCTTCCTATAATTGCTTGTATTTTTTCATTACTTTGTGTGTGCTCGTGTGAAAATACATATGTCTGCAATCAATAATTAAATTTAATAGCTAATAAATCTTTATCTCTTCAAACATATCAATCATTACTTCCTGAACCTCCATTCTTAAACTTCTCGGGGTCAGTATTTGCAAGTGCCGCTAATTCTACTTTAGGAATATCTTGGTTAAAGATATTAAATTCAAAGTGCGCTACTCCTAAGCCTTGAGGAACATTTAATTTAGCTTTAGATAATCCAATATCTTCTCATTTAACTAATTTATGTACTTTATCCTGAGTTTCTTTAGGCAATCCATCCTCATTAAAAGTGTAACCATATCTATCTATTGAAATTTGATTTAAATGTACATTATCCATTCATAATTTATTTAAACTATCACTTTTTTTTGCTGTTCTGAAATGAATAAAAAAGTCTAAGAAGTCATCAGAATTCTTAGCAACATTTACATTAACTGTTTCAGAACCATAAGCTTTTGCATAAGCCTCTAATCTTTCTGCTGTTTCTTTGGTTAATCTATTCAATGTGTCTTTATCACTAAATAAATAATTCTTGTTCTCAATTCGTTTAACCTTTAAAGGACTATCCCCAGTTCCATTTTCCTCTTTAAGAGAAAACTGTATTCTTGCTAAATAATTATGTTCTGTATTAGATGCAAATTTAAGATTATTTCAAATACCATATACAGAAAAAAGTGAAGTAAATCCTATTGGT
Source organism: Candidatus Mycoplasma haematobovis (assembly GCF_001645765.1). Taxonomy (GTDB): domain Bacteria; phylum Bacillota_I; class Bacilli_A; order Mycoplasmatales; family Mycoplasmoidaceae; genus Eperythrozoon_B; species Eperythrozoon_B haematobovis. The sequence continues at coordinate 46,802 of NZ_LWUJ01000011.1, forward strand.
ATACCTAATAAATATGGATTAGCAAAATTAAAGACCATTTAGTATGAAAATTCTTAATGCTTTTAAGCCTTCTAGCTTAATCTTACAGAAAATAAAGTCCCTAGTAAACAAGGTAGATGCGCTCAAAGATGAATTTAGAGAATATTCTGATCAAGAATTAAGAAATAAAACTCAATCTTTCTTAAGAAGAATTAAGTTTGGAGAAAGTATAGATGATTTATTACCAGAAGCATTAGCTACTGTAAGAGAAACAGCTTATAGAGTTCATGGTATGTTTGCATACCGAACTCAATTAATGAGTGCTCTTGTTATTTATGGGGGTAACTTTGCAGAAATGAAAACTGGAGAAGGAAAAACATTGACTATAGCTCTTTCTGCTTACATAGCCTCCTTAGAAAGAAAAGGAGTACATGTAGTAACTGTTAATGAATATTTAGTAAAGAGAGATGCTGAGTTCTGCAGAAAAATACTTAATTTCTTAGGAATTACAGTTGGCTTTATTACTTCAAATATGGATAAGAAAATTAAGAAAGAGATGTATGCTTGTGATGTTACTTACACTACTAATTCTGAATTAGCTTTTGATTATTTAAGAGATAATATGGTATTTACTCCTGAAGATATAGTAATACCTAGATTGCATTTTGCAATTATTGATGAAGGTGATTCAGTATTAATAGATGAAGCAAGAACTCCTTTAATTATTTCTGGTCCTGATGAATCAGATGTAGCTAGATATATTGATGTAGATTTAGCAGTTAAAAAATTAAGCGAAGATGACTATAGGGTGGATGATGAAATTAAAGCCATTAGTTTATTAAGTACAGGAATACTTAAGCTTGAAAAAGAATTCAAACTTAAGAAACTATACACTTTTGAAAACTCAGACTTAATACACAAAATACAGAATGCTTTAATGGCTAACTTTATTTTTAAGAATGGTAGAGAATATATTGTTAATAATGACAGAATAATATTAGTAGACCACTATACAGGTAGATTGCTATATGGACAAACCTATAATGCTGGGTTGCATCAAGCTATTCAAGCCAAAGAATGATTAAGAATTGATCCTGAAAATAAGATAGTAGCTAATATTACTTATCAATCTTTCTTTAGACTTTACAAAAAAATAGCCGCTTTATCAGGTACAGCTCTTTCTGAAGCTCAAGAATTCTCGGAAACATACAATATGATTGTTGTACCTGTTCCTACTAATAAGCCAATAAAGAGAAAGGACTTGCCAGATGTTATTTTTGGAACTAAAGAAGCAAAAATTAAAGGTATTATTGAAGAAGTAAAAAGACATTATTTAACAGGCCAACCAGTATTAGTAGGAACAGCTTCTGTTTATGATTCTGAAATAATTTATGCTTCTTTAAGGGCTCAAAATATTCCTTGCGAAATACTTAATGCTAAGAATCATGATAAAGAAGGAAAGATAATTTCGCAAGCAGGCAGAAAACATTCAATAACCATAGCTACAAATATTGCAGGTAGGGGGGTAGATATCAAAATTAATGAAGAAGTAATGAAATTAGGTGGGCTTTATGTATTAGGTACAGAAAGAAATGAATCTAGAAGAATTGATAATCAATTAAGGGGTAGATCTGGAAGACAAGGAGATCCAGGTAAGTCTATATTCTTTATTTCTCTAGAGGATGATATATTTAAGAGGTTTGGGGGAGATAGATTTGAGAAATTAGCTAAGAAAATTAAAGATGAGTTCTTTGATAGTAAATTTATTTCAAGAACTCTAACTAATATTCAAAAGAAAATACAATCAGTTAATTTTGATTCAAGAAAGAATTTAATTGAATATAGTGAAATTCTTTCTAAGCAACAACAATTAATTTACAAACAAAGGCACCATATACTAACTAATAAAGATAATCAAAATATATTAGATAGAGTAATAGAGAGAGTTACTAAACATATTATTGCTGAATACGTTGAAAAAGGAGAATTACAGAGGCTTAATACTAAACAATTAACAGAATCATTGAATGGAGATTATTTCTTTCATCCAATATTTGAAGAATTAGATTTTAGGAATAAGAAGACTTCTGAAATAGAGTGGCTTATTAAAGAAACATTTAAGAGAGCCACTTATTTAAAGAGACAAAAATTAAATGAAGATAAGTTTTGTAAGTTTTTGCAAAGAATCTTTATTAAATCTCTAGATCATGTATGACAAGATCATTTAGATTTTGTTACTAAATTAAAGAATAATGCTGGATTTCACTCTTTAGAACAAAAATCACCATTAAATATATTTATTGAAAAAATTGGGGAGTCTTTTGAAGAGATATTGCTGGAGTGTGGTAAGTTAGTATTAAAGAATATATTGAATTTACCTGATTCTCCTATTGGATCTGACTGCTATGAGTATTTAGAAGAATTAAGAAAAGCTCAATCTCTTCAGTTAAGTTAATCTTAGATTATTTTTTTTAAGATTAAAAACGCCTATTTTCCAACAACTTTTTTATTTACTGTTTCAACATTTTCATTCTTTCTGCAGTCCAATAATATCGTGTTTGCTCAAGATTTTTTTCTCGATGTTTACTAATTACTTTATTCTTGGCTTTTCGTTTTTTGAAAAAACAGTAATCCTATAAATAGCAAATCCTAAAGTATTGGAAGATACAGTAAATAAAAATAAGAAATCCAGAAACAATGACGCCTCAGCGAATCCCACGACTAGGGATCTTAATTATCTCGCCAGTACAATCTTTCGCCATATTTTTTAACAAAACAGCTTAGGAAACCAGCTTTCTATGGGGGGCTTAATCTAAGTTCTATTTTACTAATTACATAATTTTGAAAACTTTCCTTGAATGGCAGAAATAATACTTCCAAATTAAAAAATTTTTGAAAAATATATTCAATTTCATTAAAAGTCCTTGTCCATTGTCTGGATTAGAAAAACTAATAGCTTTAGCTCAGGCGGGTGACAAAGAAGCAACTCAAAAGCTTCTTGAAATGTACTATTTTGAAGCGTGCAGATGAGCATGTAAATTCATTACCAAACTTAAACATAGTAATTTAATTCAATTTGAACATTCTGAAATTGATAGTTTTGTTTACATAGCTTTCGTAAAAACTGTTAAACAATATTCACTAAATAGAGAAAAAATACAATCATTCAAGAACTTTTTCTATCAAATGATTAAGTACCAAAGCTATGAAGAGCTAAGAACTACATTTAATTGACAAGTAATCCCTAATTATGAAAAATTCACAAAACAATACATGCAAGAACAAGAAAACAAACCAAGCGAAGAGGAAATGTTTGAAAATAAGTTTAAGTGCAAAAAGATAATTGCTTTCTTAAGTAAGAAATGTAAGTTATACGCTGATATTTTTGAATGTAAATTATTAGGTTACAAAAATAATGAAATTTGTGACAAATTAAAAATAAGTAAAAGTACACTTAAATCCACTAGCCAGTACATTAAAAAATTAATTCGTGAGGAGTTTGGACAATTTGGGGAACTTTTGTAAATTTCTTTAATTTAATAGAGCTACTATTAATGCCATATAGAGATAAGAAAATAACACTAATTATTAAGCCTAAATATTTGCTAAAAAATCTTCATAATAAGATTGCGCTCTTATGTGCTTCTTCTGCTTGTTTATTATTGACGTTATCTAAATACAAGTTCTCATAACCACTATTTTCCAAACTAGATAATAAGTTCTTTATTACTACGTGTAAAGAACCTTCTGCTGATGGTAAAGGAATAAAGTTATTAGCTGTAGTAGAGACATTAATGATGTTGTAAGTTGCTATTGCTTTTGAAGAACTTCAATCATAACTACTAAATAATCTAAGAATAAATACAAATAATAAATAAAGATAAAGGTTGGCTAATAAATAATATGCTACTACCTTTAAAGTTACTTTGCGTTTGATTTGATCAACATATATCTTCTGAAAAGTATTCTTCTCTAAATACTTAATAGCTATTTCTTCTTCTGTGGAGTGAGGTAAATCCATATATTTCTTAACAGTATTAACTCACATAGATAGTCAATAGTGCATCTTTTTGAAATAAGAAACACTAAAGATAACTATGGCTACTGCCATATCTATAAATAAACCTCCTAATACCGCTCAATAAGTCTGTAAAGAAGTAATTTTGCTACCGCTCTGAATAGTTAAATAAATAAAGGAAGGTCAAGTAATTAAAAATTGACCTACAAATCAACAGAAAGAAGTAACAGCTACTATAGCACTAGCTCTCTTTAAAGAAACTCCCTTCTTATTAAGTCATCAAATAGTATATGGTTCTGATCCTATTGAGAAAGGAGTAATAGATTGAATAAAGAAAGAAGTAATAGAGAAACTAAATCATTCAAATTTAGTAACTTCTTTAAGCTCTTCTTTTGCTTGATCTCTTAATATGACTATTTTGACTAAGAGATCACATAATAAGAAAGTAAATAAACCCATTAATAAGGTAATTAAGAAATAAGAAGTAGAAGAGGCTTGAGATAACTTAGCAAAAAAGGAATTTAGACTTAAGTCAAGACAAAAAGCAATGGCAACAACAATTATTACTGCAAAAGCTACGCCTCAAGCGGCAATGACTCTCTTTTTTTTGTAATTAAAAAAATTCTCATTACCTACTCTTACTTTCTTTGCCTTAGCTCCTGCTTGAAATAATCTGGCTAAAAAGTTAGGTTCTTCATCCGAATACTTAATATGTGAACAAGAAAAATTAATATTTGGATCGTTATCTAATCAAGACATTAATAAAAATTAATTAAAATTTTAAATTCTTATTAGATGTCTTTTTTTAAAGATAAGTTAACTAAAGCTGAAGTTTCATTCTCTTATGATGACATACTGATAAAGCCTGCTCATTCTGCTGTTTTACCTGCTAACATAGATTTAACTCTTAAATTAAACGATAAATTAAATCTTGCACTTCCTATCTTTTCTGCAGCGATGGATACTATTACTGATTATGGGATGGCGAGAGCTATGACAATGTATGGTTGTTGTGGTCCTTTACACAAGAATGTAGTAACTGATGGGAATATTGAAAATATTAAGAAACTAAAGGAAGAATTTGGAGATAATAAACCAATATGTGTTTCTGTTGGCGTTAATAATTCTGAAGAAGAAATGACTAAGATGGTTAAAGCGGGAGCTAATATGATTGTAGTTGACTGTGCACATGCCCATTCTGAGAATGTAGGGAATATAGTTAAATGAATCTCTACTACTTTTCCAGAAGTTTATTTAATTGCTGGTAATGTAGTTACTGCAGAAGCGGCTAAATTCTTAGTAGAGAGGGGGGCTAATGCAATTAAAGTAGGGATAGGATGCGGTTCTATTTGCACTACTAGAAAAGTAACTGGTATTGGTAGAGGACAAATAAGTGCTATTGCAGAAGTAGCTGATTATTGTAAAGAACGTAATGTATTAGTTATTGCCGATGGAGGAATTAGAACTACTGATGAAATTGTTAAAGCTATAGCATGTGGAGCAGATGCAGTTATGTTAGGTAATATGCTTGCCGGTAGTGATGAATGTCCGGGAGATATAGTGGAGATTGATGGGGAGAAGTACAAGTACTATAGAGGGATGGGAAGTTATGGTGTTATGAAAGAAAATAAGAATGAGGGGAGATACAATAGACACTTATTAGCTACTTGTAAGTGAGTTGCAGAAGGAGTAGAAAGTTATGTTAAAGCTAAAGGGCCAGTTAAAGACATTTTGCACTCTATTGAATGAGGAGTTAAAGCTGCCTTTGGTTATTTAGGCGCCTCTAACTTAAAAGAAGCAAAAGAAAGATCATTCTTTACAAAAACTACAGCTTCTGTATTAAGTAGAAATAATTATCATAGTATTGATAAATTAATAGGTTAATAGTGCTCTATATTTATTTAATTGTTCAATAAGTTTTTTTCTGTAGGCTTTAATAGCTTCAGAAAGATTTAAAACATAAGTTAATTGTAAAGAATATATAGTGGCCAAATAACAATACTGTAATAGCTTAATTAAATTTAAATCAGCTATTTTTGACAAATATTTAATTTGCTTAAGAGGTAAATCGCTCTCCTTTATGAAATTACCATAATCTCAATATCTAGAATTAATTCTTCCTCATTCATAATCAATTAAATGTAATTTTTTATTCTCAGAGTCATAAATTAAATTACCCAAAGAAACATCATTATGACAAAGTACCCTAGCATCATTCTTATATTTCTCAACCAATCTCTTGTAAAGATTTAAATCTTCTTCATTAAAGTACTTTTTTGATATTTCATAAAATTCCATATCATCATGATGTAAGACTTTGGAACTAACAGGAGTATTATGAATATTGTTAACTAAGTCTACAAGACTATTTAAATATTGCTTATTAATATCACTCTTAGAAGTGGTAGTTCCCTCAATTCATTTCCAAATACTATTCCCATTTTCTTCTTCATAAAATAAGCAATCCTTATTATTTATTAATTTAAGTATTGCTAATTCATTCTTTCTAGAAATTAAAGCGTTATTATCTCCTATTCTTATTTTGTACTTCCCTCCACTCTTAGTAATTAATTTCCAAACTTTATTTGAATAACCTTTATGTACTCTCTCTATATCTTCAATATCATTAGTAGAAATAGCTTTATTTATCAGGCTCAATAACATTACCGTATATATTACATCTATTTCTAGTTACAGTAAGTCAACCTCCTTCTAATTCTAAAGAAACTTTTTTATCGTCAGATTCATAAATAACTATTTCGCCATCTGCTAATTGCTCTAATACAGAAGAATAATTTTTATTAATGATCATGAGACCATCCGGTCTTCTTATCTTTACTTTCCGCACTTCATTTTCATAAACTACACCTTTAATAGTAATAACTCTTAACTTTAGTGCCATTTGAAAAAACTATAAAAATTATTTAATAAAGTACTTCTGCACTCTTCAAAACTAATTCCTTTCTCTTCTGCAATGAGGGAAATTATATCTTTAATAGTTTCATTATTTTTGCATAAATAAGGAGCATCAGTTTCTACTAATAATTTAGAAATATCTACTGACTTTACTACTTCTCTTAAATTAGAGCCTTCTCTGAAAGCTAAAGGAGAAATAGAAAGCATTCAATTATTTTTTAACGCTAAATATTTATTAGCTAATTCTAGAGTACCTTCAAAACAATGTATTATTCCATAATTATCTAAAGTATTTAAGATCTCTAAAGCTTCTTCATGAGCATTTCTTATATGAAGAATTACAGGTAGATTTAATTCCTTAGCTAATTTACACTGCAATAAGAATCACTCTTTCTGTTTCTCAAATACTTCCTCTTTTGAATATCTATAAAAATCTAAACCTATTTCTCCTATTGCTATACACTTCTTGTAATTTTCAATCTCTCTCTTAAATTCCTCTATTACTTCAGTAGCATCTAAATCATTTATTTCTAAAGGATGTATACCTGCCGTTAAATAAACATTACTATATTTCTTAGTTTGTTCTAGAGCTATTCTAAAGTCCTCTATATTAGTAGAGATATTATTAAATATCCATTCTGAAAATTCATTAGTTTCAAGCAATTCTTGAAGTTTAGGTGAATTTAAATGAATATGAGCATCAAAATATTTAATCATTTACTTACCTACACAGAAATTATCAAATAAGTGGTTGATTTTTTCAAAGTTATCATGTTTTAATTTAAGTATTTTTGCTAACTCTTCATGCGCAGAAGATAAATGTTCTGCTATTAAATCTAGAGGTAATTCAGGTACTAAAGATTTTTCTAATTCTAAAGTAGCATTACTTAAATGATTTATGCCTTCTTGAGACTTTATTCCTACTAGTGTGTAGTGTTCTTTTAAGTGCTCTATTAAAGCATTTTCCAATGCTTTAATATCATTATTCTTAACTGAAATATATTTAGCTCCCTCTTTAGAAACTAAGTCTGCTTTGGAGAAAAAAGTAAGACAAGCTTTATCTCCTATTTCTTCCTTTAAAAAAGTACTTTCTTCTTGATCTGAAGCTATTAAATGTATTAATAAGTCTGCTGCTTTAAATTCTTGTTTACTCTTTTGAGCTGATAAATACTTCTTGTAATCCTCTTTTGAATCTATGCCAGCAGTATCTACTAAAGTAATTAAATAATTTTCAAAAAAATAATCAACTTCTATTGAGTCTTGTGTAGTTCCTGCTTTATCAGAAACTATTACTCTATCTTTACCTATTAAATAATTAATAAGTGAGGACTTTCCTGCATTAGGCTTGCCAATTAACGCTACTCTATAGCCTGAAAGTTTTTGTTTCTTAGAATTATCTAAGAGTGTTTTGCACTTATTAAATAAGGACTTTACTTTATTTCTTATATTAAGCAAAAAAGTAGGATCATCTTTCTCTATTTCTGCTGGATAATCTATATTAATTTCACATTCTGCAATAATATTAAGTAATTCACTAATATAGCTATTAATAAGAGCAGAAGAAGCCCCTCTTATTTCATTAATAGAAGAATAAATGTCTACTTCTGTTTTTGCTTGAAATAAATTACCTATATTTATGGCTTGATTTAAATCAATCTTATTATTTAAGAAAGCTCTCTTAGTAAACTCTCCTCTTTCAGCATAAACAGCACCACACTTTAATAATTCATCTATTATTAATTTAGAAATTAAATTATTACCATGACAACTAATCTCTATGCAATCTTCTCCTGTGTAAGAGTGAGGGGCATAGAATTTAGATAAGACTACTTGATCTATTAATTGATTATTTCTAGATTTAAGAAAAGTTACTTGTATTCTGTCTTCGGTTCTATTTACTGGAGTTAAAGAGAGAGCATTAATAATTTCAAAAGCTCTCTCCCCAGACATCCTTATAACATGCAGAGCGCCAATGCCCGGAGGAGTGGCTAAAGCCACAATAGTGGACATTATTTATCTAAATTTACAAAGAATGCATAGTTTACATATTCAGCCTTATTTCCAAATAATTTAAAGGCTCTTTTTTTTCATTCTGAAGAATAACTTACTAATCTCATTACTCTAGAGCTATCTTTAGGTATTTCATTCTTATGTACGCCATTTATTTTAAGCGCTATATCTAAAAGAGCTATATAGCTATCAAAATCTACATTTTCATCTAATTCTTTAGCTTTTCTGTAAACTAGAGAGTAAATATACTGCTCTCTAAAGTTAGATTTAATATCTCGAAAATTTGATCTTATTAAAGGTTCTTTATCTTTAGATATCTTTCCATTATCTAGTAAATATCTTATGGCACATATAATGAAGGAGTCTAGATGCTTAAAAGAAAAGGATCTAAAGTAGGGTTTTCAGTCAAAGTCCATATATTCTTCTTTGCCTTTTCTGCACATTAAAGAGCAAGAAACAAAAATAAAAGAAGAGAGAATGACGATGTCATTTTCGTTTTCAGATAAGAAAGAAATTTGACCTAAGAATTTCTTTTTGCAGTAGGATCGTAAGGTTCTTCCTATAGACCTGCGCATAGCTCAAGTATAGAAATTTCTTTCTAATCAACTAAGGAATTTCTTTGCTATTGATCTCAAGAGATATTCTTTATTCCTCCATTACGTAATAAAAATAAGAACTTTTCTTCGGCTTTTGTAATATCTCAAATATCATTTTTACTTTTAAAGTTATACCTCCTAGCTAAAGACTCAATAAAGTCTATATAATTTTCATTATTTAAACCTTTTAGGGATTCAGGGTAGTGTTTTTTTAAGTACAAAAAAGAGCTTTCAAGTATATTAGAGTATTCTTTAATTTGAGCAGGTACAGCATTAATTACTATTAGTTTTTGGAGTAATTCTTCTGAAATGTTTTTGTAGAAAAAGATTCCTGGAGAGTCGTAAAGTCATAAGTTATCACCTAAGTAATATTTAGTTATTTTTTTAGTAACTCCTGGTGTATTTTCGCAAGGAGAGATCTTCTTATTCTTTAAGAGATTTATTAAAGTGGATTTACCTGTATTAGGAAGTCCTACTACTAATATTTGGAAATGGGGCTGCAAATAGCCCTCCGCTCTAAACTTAGCTCTTTCAGGGGCTAATATGTCCTTTATTAATTTAAGTATCTTATTCCTATTGCTCTGAAATCTAAAATCAAAAGCATTTTTAGAAGGCTTAACATCAGCTAAATCTACTTTACTAAAAAGGCTTAGAATTTTAGTATTAAAAAATATCTTAGAAATCTCATCATTTAAATTACTTACTTTTGTAGATCTAGCATCAATAACATTAATAATTAAATCTACTTCTTTTTTGAAAACATTTAAGTTAAGTAAGGCGTTTTTTATATGAGAAGGAAGCTCTAACTTAATTCCCATCTATACGAATAAATGTTTCGTCTCTTTCTTTGCCATAAGAAATAATGGTAATTTTTACTCCTATGAAAAATTCAATAAATTCTAAGTAATCTCTCAATTCTTTAGAAAAATCCAAATAAGACTTAATTTTAGAATAATCATCTTTTCAACCCTTGAATGCTTTGTATTCAGGATTAGAATCTTTATCATAATTAATACATACTTTAACTTCATCTAAGCCATTAAGTACATCTACTAGAGTTAAAGCTAATTCTGTTATTCCTGAAATATTTACTGAATATTTAAGTGCTACTAAATCTAATCAACCTATTCTTCTAGGTCTTCCAGTTACAGAACCAAATTCATTAGCTGTTTGTCTTATGTAATTAGTTAATCTTTCATCGGTAAGTTCTGTGATAAAGCTACCATTACCTACTCTACTACTATAGGCTTTAACTACTCCTATTAATCGTTTAAAGTATGAAAAAGGCATAGAGGTACCTGAAGATGCAGAAGCAATAATATTTGAAGAAGTAACAAAGGGATAAGTACCTAAGTCTAAATCTAGCATTATTCCTTGACTACCCTCTAGAAGAAATTTCTTACCGTTCTTGAATTCTGAATGGAAGAAAGAATAAGAGTCTATTAAATAAGATTTAAGTCTTTGACCATATTCATAGTACTTATTAGTTTCAAATTCTAAATCAAAAGTAGGTTCTCCATAATGTTCAAAAAGCACATTGTAAATATCTAAATTAAGTTTTATTTTCTCTCTTAAAGAGTCTAAATCTAATAAATCTTTTGCTCTTAATCCTAATCTTAAAGCTTTATTAGAATAAGTAGGTCCAATGCCTTTTAGGGTGGTGCCTACTGCACTAGCTCCCTTTATTTTTTCAAGTAATCTATCAAAAGCTATATTTCAAGAACAAATAATATGAATATTCTTAGAGATGTAAAGATTGTCATTAACTAAATCTCCTAATTCATCTATTTCAGAGAATAGTTGTTCTGGATTTATTACTACTCCGTGTGATATTACTGCTTTAGTTCTTAGTATTCCGCAGGGTACTATTTGGAAAGTATATTTCTTACCATTTATGTATACTGAATGGCCTGCATTATCGCCTCCCTGATATCTTACTACGTAGTCGTAATTATGAGTTATAAAGTCTACTATTTTAGCCTTACCTTCGTCGCCAAAAAAGGTACCAACTACAACAGCTACCTCTCCTCTCATCAAAGATATGTTGAACTATTCAACAATATCTACTACAGTTCCAGCGCCAATTGTTTTACCTCCCTCTCTAATAGAAAACTTAGAACCTTTTTCAATAGCAACTACATTAATTAATTCAACAAGAATAGTTGCATTATCACCTGGCATTATCATTTCAACTCCTTCTGGAAGATCTATAGTACCGGTAACATCTGTAGTTCTGAAATAAAATTGAGGTTTGTATCCTTTAGTAAAAGCAGTATGCCTTCCACCCTCTTCTTTTTTAAGAGCATAAATTTGAGCACTAAATTTACTATGAGGAGTAATAGATTTAGGTTTAGCTAATACTTGACCTCTTGATACTTCATCCTTATTAACACCTCTTAAAAGAATACCAGCATTATCGCCAGCTAAAACTTCGTCTAAAGGTTTTCTGAACATTTCAATACCAGTAACAACAGCTTTTGAAGTTTCTTTAAGGCCTACAATTTCAACTTCCTCATTAACTTTAAGTGTACCTCTTTCACAACGACCAGTAACAACAGTACCTCTACCAGTAATAGTTAACACATCCTCAATAGAAAGTAGGAAAGGTTTATCGACTTCTCTAACAGGTAAAGGAACATATTCATCCAAGTTTTTCAATAATTCTTTAATAGACTCAACATACTTATCATCACCTTCGAGAGCTCTTAAAGCAGAACCTCTAATTACAGGAGTACTAGAACCATCATAACCATAAGAAGTTAATAAATCTCTAACCTCCATTTCAACCAAGTCTTGCATTTCCGGATCTTCAACCATATCACATTTATTTAGGAATACTACCATCCTTTCAACACCAACTTGTCTAGCTAATAGAATGTGTTCTCTAGTTTGAGGCATGGTACCATCAGTAGCTGATACAACAAGAATGGCAGCATCTATTTGAGCTGCACCAGTAATCATGTTCTTAATGTAGTCAGAGTGACCAGGACAATCAACGTGTGCATAGTGTCTTGTCTCAGTTTCGTATTCAACGTGAGAAGTATTAATAGTAATACCTCTTGCTCTTTCCTCAGGAGCTTTATCAATAGAAGCGTAATCTCTTGCTTCTGCTAAACCCAACTTTGAAGATACTGTACAAATAGCAGCTGTTAAAGTTGTTTTACCGTGGTCAATGTGGCCAATAGTACCAACATTTATGTGATCTTTGGATCTATCAAACTTAACCTTGGACATAATGTGACTAACACTTATTATAAAATATTTCTCTTCACTTCTCAAATATTTTTACCTTCAATTCTTTAGGTTCAAAAACAGCATTTGCTTCTTTATTTCACTCCCCTTCTTTTCATCATCCCATATATACGCCCGCTAAATAAGCTACACCCATAGCACTCTGATTACTAATAACACTTTTAAAAGTTTTCAATTTAGATAAAGAAGCTTGAATACTATTTAAATAATTTAATTCTGAAATCTTTCCATTAACTCATAGCTCTTTAATCTCTATTTCTTTCATAAAGCTTTGAAGTAATTCATTTATAGAAAGAGCTATTCCATTACATAAAGCCTTTAATAAAGGTTCTCCCTCTTTAGGAACATTGTATGACAATTCATTTTTCACTTCCCCACCAAAAATGAAAAGTCTCTTATTTTGAGTTGGTAAATAGAAAGCATCTAAGTATTCCTCATTATTTATTAGATATTCAAAAGCTTTTTCTGAGTGTAGTTTGCTTAAGACATTTCCGCAATTAAAGGAAGCGGCTTCCAAAATATAAGTTACTTTATTAGCGTGCTTTCAAGCAACAGAAGTAATAGTATTTGGAAGCTTTATTATTCTATTACTAGTATTAAGTAATAAGAAAGCTCCTGTTCCATAAGTACAATTAACTACTCCTTCTTTATTGCCCAAAGCATAAAGAGCCGCTTGTTGATCTCCTAGGACTGCACATACTGGTATCTTTTTTCCCTCATATTCCCAATAACCATAAGCATCTGCAGAAGCTTTAACTTCAGGAAGAATATGTTTAGGTATTTCGAATAATGCTAATAATTCATCAGATCACTCTAACTTTGCAATATCAAAAAGCATAGTTCTGGAAGCATTACTAACATCTGTATAGTAATTTCCAGTTAATTTGTAAATTAATCAACTATCTACAGTACCAATTCTTAAATTAGTACTATTTAAGCAATCTAATAATCATTTAATTTTTGATACTGAAAAGTAAGGATTAAATACTAGTCCTGTCTTTTCTCTTACTAAATCCTCATGTTCTTTGTATTGTTCAAAAAAAGCATTAGTTCTTTGGTCTTGTCAAGAAATGGCATTAAATAAAGATCTTCCATTTTCATCTCAGGCCATTACAGTTTCTCTTTGATTTGAAATAGCAATAGCAGCTATTTCATCTATAGAGCATTCTTTAATAAGAACTTTAATAGACCTTAAAGCTTGTTCTCAAATTTCATCTGCATCATGCTCTACTAAACCAATATCTGGAGAAATAGTAGTAATAGGAAAAGAAGTAGATTTAAATACTTCTTTATTCTTATCTACTAAATAAGCTTTACAGGCAGAAGAACTAACATCTATGGCTAGTATGTACTTAGACATTAAGATGCCTCTGCTTTAATTTTTTCCACTAAGGTGTTTACAATACCAGTAGCTATTTCACCTCCTACCTTTTCTTGTTTTAAATAATTATCAAAATCTATACCATCTGAAGAATATTTAGGATTTGAAGTAATTAGATCAATTAAGCTCTCTTTAATAACTGCTTCATACTTATCAAAATCTAATCTTTTTCTAGTTTTGTTCATATAGATCTCTTCAAGAGTTAATCGGTTCTCTAAATAAATTTGTTGTTCTCTCTGACGTTTCAAAGCATCAAGAGCATTTTCACCTGAAGGAGGAGGAGCTAATTTGGCAACTTCTTCCTCTTCCAACTTTCTTTTTTCCTCCTCTTCGACTCTCTTTTTCTCCCATTCTTCATTAACTCATTGGGCAGTCTCTTTATTAAGTTCATCTAACTCTCTTCAAGCTTCTTTAGGAGTGGCAGCAATAAATTTCTCTACATCGCTTAATAACTCTAAATTATCTTTAAGTAAAGTCTCCTCTATTTCTTTAGTTTTCTTAATTTTCAATAAATTATCTTCTTCTTTTTTACGTTGAATCTCTAATGCTTTTTTAGCTTTTGCAACTATCTCTTCTGCATCTGCTACTATATCTTTAATTATTTCGGCATTAGCTATTAAAGCTCCAGAGGCATTTGGATGACCTCCCCCGCCATATTTAATAGCTAACTCTCTGACAGTAACATTAATAGATCTAAAATCACATTTAACTTTTCCTTCAGGAGTATCAGAAAAGAGCATTCATATTCAATATTCCTCTAAATTTTGAAAAGTATTTATTAATCCTTTAGCTTCCTCTAGTCCTAATTTATTTAAATCTTTTTGGGTTAAATGTATTCAAATAATATTTTTACTTTTGGTGCAGTGATTTAATACGTAAGAACTAGTACAAATGCTTTGCCAAGTTCTATGAGTTAATTTATTGTGTATTAAATTCTTTTCTGCCCCTGCCCTTCATGCTTTAGCTGCCAATATCAGTGATCTTGGTAACACTGAATCAAATAAGAATCTTTGACTATCAGTACACATGCCTAAATAAAGGTAAGTGGCCGCAACAGGAGTTACTTTTCAACCATAATAATCAGCTATTTGCATTATTTGTTCACAAGTAGCTGCATAGGTGGGGTCATCTCAAGAAATTTCTGTAGCAAAATCTGAGACTACTCCGTGATGATCTACTTTAGCAATAGCATTAAATTTAGTCTTAGAATATTCAAAATATTTAACATATCCCTGTACTCTATCTTTATTACCTACATCTACTATTACTGCTAAAGCATCAGTAAAATCAGTACAAATATTAATATTTAAATCAGGTTTCATATCTAGTCAATCAAATTGATCGCCGGTATCTCCAACCACATAAGCCTTTTTTCCGGGAAAATTAGTAAGTATTAATTCCTTAAGGCCAAAAGCAGCCCCTAAACAATCACCATCAGGATTTACATGGAAAAAAATAAAAACACTGGAGTGATTTTCAATTAATTGAACAAAATACTTTAAGAAATTAGCTCTTTCTTTATCTCTCTTCTCTACTATCCTTTTTACTTCTTCATCTATATTATCGGGAATCATTACTTCTTATCCCTAAGAAATAATTCTATTTCTCTAATAACAGCATTCTCATCATTACTATATTTAGATACTAAAGTAGCATTTTGTTTTATTAAATCAATAGCATTACTTACAGCACAAAATCTTGATTTACCCATAGCAGGACTTAAATCATTAACTTGATCTCCAAAAGTAAGAATATTTTCTGGAGCTACCCCATAATAATTACCTAAGAAATCCACTACTAATTCTTTATTAACATAAGAAGCTTGAATTTCCATATTAAGGAAATTATCATAATTAAAAACAGTTACATTAGGGGGAAAATCAAAAGATCTTAAAGCATTAATTCTATTAACCATTAATCTATTAAAGTCCTCTATAGGTTGTGTGTAATCATAATAATTTTTGATTCCATATACATTAGCTTCAAGTTCTCTTATCTTATTTAATACTTCAGTAGCATTATCTTTAGTTAAAGGAAGATGCATCTTATCAGTTAAAACATCTCCTTTCATTAAGCCACTAATAAAGTCTTTATTGTGTAAGAAGTAATTTAGAAATTTTTCTGAAATGAAAGAATATCTTATTAATTCTTGATGAGGATCATATATGTAAGCTCCATTACAACAAGATGCAAAGCCCTTTAGTTCAAGCTTTGCATATATCTCTTTAGCATCTCTTCAACAGCGACCAGTAGAAAAACAAAAGAGAATATCGTTTCTCCTATTTAATTCTTTAACATAAGCAATAGTTTCTTCTGATAGCTCTCCATGGCTATTAAGAAGGGTGCCATCTAAATCAGAAAGAACTAAATATCTATATTTTTGCATTCCTTGTAGAGCGGTCTAAGGTCGTTTATATTTTTTAATATCTTAAATTCTAAGCAATTGAAAGCCTCCAATTCTTTATCTATGTCTTCCACATCTTCATCTAATTCTTTTAGATGTATAGTGGCTTTACTAAAGTAATAGCAACATTTTATAAAAAGTACTATTAAACGAGAAGCATTTCAAGCTGAATAAGAATTCCTGAAATATATTTCTTTAATACTACTAAAATCAAAAATACTCTTTAAAGTTTCAATAAATTGCTCTCCTAATTTAATTTTCTCTATTTCAATATATTTTTGAAACTTTTGTTCTAAATAAAGAGCACATATTACATTCTTTTGAGAATGAAATATGTAAAGTTGCATTAATCCACAAAATCTACATTTAGTTCTTGTAATTTGAATTTAAATTCATCTGGTAAAGGAGCATAAACAGAAATCAATTCTCTAGTGAAAGGGCAAAGAAATTTTAATTTGTATGCATGTAAATATTGGCCAAAAGTAGGATCAAAACAATTATTTCCATATATTGGATCATTAAGTATGGGGCAATTAATTGAAAATAAATGTGCTCTAATTTGATGAGTTCGTCCAGTTTTCAATAAAATTTTTAAAAAGAATCTATCTATTACTTCCACTTCTGTGCAAGCTGGTTTGTAATTAATGGCTTCTTTATTAGTGAAGCGAAGTTTATTACTTTTGCTTCTTCCCAACGAAAGAGTAATTTTCATCTTCTTAGCCGGTAGTTCTTTGGCTACTATAGCTAAGTAGTGTTTTTCAATCTCACTATCAAGGAAGAGATTTTTTAATAGAAATAGAGCTTCTTTGTGCTTAGCAATTAGTACGGCTCCAGAAGTATATTTATCAATCCTGTGTACTAAGTAATAGTGAGCTTGTTTATCTTTATTTACTTCTCCAATTAAACTGCAATCTCTGTCATAAATTGTGGGATGCACAACTATGCCAGAAGCTTTATTAACAATCAAAAAATTTTCATCTTCATACAATATCGAATAAATAAACATGGATTACAACGAAAAGAATTTTGAGAATGATCCTGAAGTTAAGAAAGAGTTAGAGGCATACGAAAAGTATATTCAGGAAAATAAAAAAAATATTTTTAATAGGATAGTTTTAGATGCCATATATACCTTAAGAATAAAGCAACCTATTATTAATTGTTGTAAGAAAATTGATTTAGCTTCTTTTCCTAATTTCACTCCTGAAACTATTGGACAATTATTAGGAAAAGAGGGACAGCATAAGCAATTCTTTATTAATTTAACTAAAGTAGATTTAGAGATCGATAAAGATAAGAAGAATAGATCAGGAATAGTAATTTCTAAATACAACTCTATTGATGTGGAGAAAGCATGTGAATTAATAAAAAAATTGCTAGCGGTAAAGAGATGGGATTTAAAAAAAATGGAGTCTCTTTATGAAGAAGTTAATCGGGAATTTAGAGAGAGATGTAAGAAGATTGGAGAGGAATGGCTTAAAAATTTTCTTCAATATGAAGAATTTTCTGAACAGTTAGCAGTAAATGTAGGTACTCTTCAATTTGTATATTCCTATAGCCAAAATATCTTAGAGCATAGTATAGAGGTATCTCAAATTTCAGCCAATATAGCTGCACAACTAGAGTTAGATGTTCTTAAAGCTAAAAGAGCAGGGTTTTTTCACGATATTGGTAAAGCTACTGCTAACTTTGGAGATCATGTGGAAGAAGGGTTAAAGATAGCTCAAGAAGAAGGATTAGAGGAATATATTCAGAACTCTATTGAATCTCATCACGGAAGAGTTGTTGCAGATAATCCTTATTCAATGATTGTTAAAGCTGCTGATATTCTTAGTGCTGGTAGGGAAGGTGCAAGGCCAAGACAAATTGAATTAATAGAGCAAAGAAAAGATATGATTCATAAACATTTAATGACTATTCCTTGAGCTAAGAAAGTAGTAATTAAAAATGTAGGGAATTTAGTTCAGATCTTTATTAAGCCAGAGAAATTTTCTTTTGATAAATTGCCTATTATGAGATTAGAGACTAGAGCTAAATTAAGACAATTACAGTCTGAGTATTCTTACAACTATCAAATTGAATTTCATGTAATTTATGAAGAACACTTCTTGCTTGAAAATAAATAATGGTGGAGAGGATGGGTCTCGAACCCACGACCTTATGCTTGCAAAGCATGTGCTCTTCCAGCTGAGCTACCCCCCCGTTTATGGTGGAAATAGGCGGGATCGCACCACCGACCTTTCCCTTATCAGGGGAATGTTCTACTACTGAACTATATTTCCTTGCAAATTATCTAATTATAATCCCTCAATATCCCTAGGCATCTTAGGATGAGGATTATAAATATCTTTAACGATCTGCCCGTCAGCTACGTGCAAAACCCTCTTTGCCATTTTAGCAATTAATGGATTATGTGTAATTATTATTACAGTAGTTTTTGCATAAAAATTAATGTAATAAAAAAGTTCTAGAATAGATTTAGTCATTGAGTGGTCAATAGCGCCAGTAGGTTCGTCAGCTAGTAATATTTTTGGCTTCTTTATTAAAGCCCTAGCAATAGCTACTCTTTGTTGTTGGCCCCCTGAAAGTTGGTGAGGATACTTATCTTTATGTTCCTCTAAATTAAGAGCGTCTATTAAGTAATTAAGCTCTTCTTTACTTTCCTTAGAAATAAAGATATCTTTAAGAAATAAAATGAAGGACTTTATCTTTCCCTCTCCTTTAAAGACATTATTTCTTAAAGTACTAATTTTCTCTCTTAAAGAAGTCTTATTATTTAAATTCTGAGCAATAGCTATATTCTCAGAAGCAGTTAAGTTAGGAAGTAAAGCATAATTCTGAAATATATATCCAATAGATTTTCTTCTGAATTCATTTAAATCTTCATCAGTCATCTTAGATATATCGTAGTTATTTAAGATACATGCGCCATTAGTAGGTCTATCAATACCAGAGAGTATATTTAATAAAGTAGTTTTTCCTGAGCCAGAATAACCTAGTATTACTACAAATTCTCCTTCTTTAATATCTAAGTTAATATCTTTAAGAGCATGAAACTGTTTGTTATTTACTAAGAAATATTTATTTACTTTCTTTAATTCTGCAATATATCCTTTCTTATTTTTCTTACGTATATCTTGCTTTAGTAATACATGCATTGACATCAAAATTTGTTGTTGAAGTAATGGATCCTGTATCAAATTTTGTTGTGGTTCTTTATTAGTTCTGAAAGCACTAAAAAAAAAATCATTACCATTAAATTTCTCTCTTACGTAACGTCAATAAAGGGTGCTAATTCCTGCCAAAGAAGCAATATTTAGAATACTTGTTAGTCAGCCTGTTGTAGTTAAAGGTCTATGATATATTTTTCCTTGTTGTGGAAGAGTAGTAGGGGCAAAAAGTAAAGTTGAAATGCCTACATCTGACATTGGCTTTCTTATGTAAAGCAAAGAAAAAGCTGTTCAAATATTAAGAAGAAAGCAAAATATGAAAAGATATTTAAGATACTTAAGGAAGTGTATTATTCTTTCTTGTTCTTTTGATTTTCCATGTGAATCTACAATATCTAATAAATCTAATAAGAAGTTATTAACTACAAAATGACAATAAAGACTAATTACTAATAAAGCTATAGTAACTATTAAGAATACATAAGAATCAAAGCTTCATAGAGCAGAACTAATGTTTTCTGATGAATGCCTTGTGTCTGGTCTAAGTAATTTAACTACATAATTAAAGGCTGTTTCAAAAGCCACAACAGCCCCTCTACCAACTCTATGTGTATTATTAACTGGTACAAATATAGCACTTAAAGCTGTTATTGCTCAGATACAGAAAAGTCAATAAGTTAAGTGGATAAAGAAATTGAAGTTAAGACACCAATATTTAAGGGGGTAGTGATTCTTAAGAAATTGTTGTTGTATTGTGTAACTCTTTAAAGAATCATAGAAGGCTTCATTATTCATCGCCTGCTCATGGGAGCTCATCTAATGGTAAAGGTATTTGGTTATGTAGCTTAATAATCCTACCTTTTTCAATGTGTACTAATTTAGTGCCCATTTTGGCAATAATAGGATTATGTGTGATTAGTACTATAGTAGTTTTGTAACGCTTATTAATATCACTAAAAATTTTAAGAATACTCTTAGAAGTGCTTTCATCAACAGCAGCTGTTGGCTCATCTGCAAATAATATTTTTGGATTCTTTATTACTGATTTAACTATTGCTACTCTTTGTTGTTGGCCCCCTGAAAGCTGATTAGGTTTCTTGTGTAAGTGTTCTTTAATACCTAAAAAATCAACTAATTCATCTAAATCTAATCTCCTATGTACATTCTCTTGAAGTGCAGCTCCTTGCATAATATTATCTTTAACAGTAAGGTCTGGAATTAAGGCATATTGTTGAAAAATAAAAGAGAGGTTCTCTCTTCTGAATCTAGTTAATTCTTTTTCTTTAAGAGCAATTAAGTTATGAGAAGCTACTATTATGCTCCCATTGGAAGGTCTATCTATGCCTGAAAGTACATTAAGAAGAGTGGACTTACCAGAACCTGAATGACCTAATATTACTACAAATTCTCCTTCTTTAATATCAATATTAATGTTATGTAATACTTGGTTGTAAGACTTATCTGAGCTATTACAGAATCATTTATTTACATTCTTTACTTCAAGTATGTAACCTGGTCTATTAAGTATGTATTTACTTCCTTTGTGTACAGAATTACATTTCTTTATTTTTGAAACGGCATCTTTAGCATTAGTTTTCTTTTTCCTTTTTTGAGAGGAATAGAAATCTCTATACCATTCATCGTAGCTTCCATATATCCTCTCATTTCCTTTACTTAAATAGGGATTGTAATTGGGATGTGTGGGTAATTCTTGAAAGCTATTTTTCTTCTTCTCTATAGTATTCTTTAAAAAATTTAACTGTAGTAGTTTTCGATCTATTTTGGTGAGTGGTTGGAATAAACGGTAAGTATATTTTTTTAGGCTCTGGAAAATAGGAAGATTCTTTACTCTTAAGCGAATATATATACTTTTTCTTTCTAAATTCTCTCTTGTGAAACGCATCTAATTCTGAAATATGTATATCTAAAGGAAGCTCTAATTCTTTAAGAATTTGTCTGTTTATCTTAGTATTCTCACTTTTCTTTTTAATTATTCAATTCAATACACTTTTGAATAAATTTAATGCAATTCTAATAGCAAAAGAATATTCATTATTGTAACTCAAAAAACCTTCTGGATTCTTCTCAAATTTAACTTTCATTAAGAATATCCTCATTCTCCATATCTGGAAAATAAGCTTGACAAAAGTTCTCTATTACATTGAAAATATGATCCATTGCTCTACCTAATTTAACTAATACTAAATGTACAAAAGAAGGTAAATCTTTATTCATTTCTGAAATAACTAGTACTAATTCACTAGTTTTTGCAAAAGCATGCTTTTGCATCTCAATAAACTTATTCCTTATTCCGCTACACTGCTTTAAATCAATAGCATTTATTCTTCCCTTACATTTAATAAACTCTTTTCATATCTCTTTAATACATTTAAGCATTTCTGAAAAAATATCAAAGCTTTTGAAGACTGTACTTAATTCTTTGCCTTGTTTATTAATTATTTGAGCTATAGAAAAGCCATAATCAGCAAATCTTTCTAAGTCTTTAAGGGATAATAAGACAGCCAAGAAGAATCTTAAATCAGTAGCTTGTGGTGTGTGCTGAGAGATATTTCATACTATCTCTTCAGCCATTCTTTTTTGAATACTATTAACATCAAACTCTATTTCTCTTATTTCTTGTAATAAGTCTTTATTTTGATATTGGAAATAGAAGTCATATACTTTTTTGTGTAAAGAATAAGTTAAATCAAAATAAGCTTTAAAGGAAATAAAGCAGTCACTAATAACACCCTCTAAGAGGAAAGCATTTATGGCCATTATCTTATTTTGGCCCCTAAAGAAATAAGAGTATCAGTGATAAATTGCATAGAAGCATTTATTTCTTCTTTAGTTAAAGTTTTTTCAAAAGACTGAAATTTAAACCGGAATAAGAAGGTGTTTTGATATCTTTCTAGAAATTGAATCTCTCGGAGTAAGGGATTAGTTAAATGATTCAATATTTTACCTATTTCAATATTAGATAGCTCAAAAGAGATGTCTTTATAAGAGGGGGGGAATTCTGAATATTCTGGGGATTTCTTTAATATGTTCTCTCCTTCTCTTAAGGATAAGAAAGCTCCAACAACTTTAAATGGTAATTTAGCTTTTAAATACCCTAAATAACCAACTATTTCTTTATTACTAATAATTTGTAATAAATTAGTACTTAGAAATGGTGGAAAAACTTTTGTAGCTAAAGCGAAAGTAATCTCTTGATTAATCAATGAACTACTTCTCTTTAAAAAGGATTGTAAGTCATATAGGTCATTATTAATTAGAGAAGTATTTAAAGGAAAGGATTTAGGAATTAAAGGAACTACTATATTTAAAGTATTTAAATCTGTAGTTATTTCAAATATAGGGTAAAGAGCATTCTTAAGATTATTATTTCTCTCTAATACATTTATTAATTCAAATAGAGCATGTTTTCTTAGTGCTGACTTATCTAAAGAAATAGGATTCTTTAAAGTGCTTACTTCATTATTAAATAATTCATAAGTTTGAGAAGCTTGTTCTGGTAGTTGTAAATTAAAGGTAGAGCACTCTAAGAAATTTTTATTCTTTCAAAAATCTTTAACTTTTTCCAAAGAGAATAATTTGGAAGCGGGAGTTATTGAGTATTGAGCTATTGGAGGCTTTTCATCTATATCATTTAAATCTACATTTCTCATTATTTCTTCAATAAAGTCTTTGCAATTATTAATGTCGTTTCTTCACAAAGGTACAGTACATTTATTATTTTCAAAAATAAAGCCATATTTACTTAATTTAGTAATTAGCTCTTGCTTAGTAGTTTCATTAATACATAAAAAAGTACAAACTTTACCTCAATCTATATCTATAGTTACAGGATTTACTATTTCTGATATTTCATTGCCTAAAAATTCATTAGCCAAATTATTAAAGAATATTGATTTAGATTTAATTGTTTGGCCAGTAATTGGTTTAATTAGTATATTAAAGGCTAAGAATATATAGTAATTTAAACATTCTTCATAATTAGTAGAAAAGAAGTTATTAGTAAAGAGAGCCAATTGAAGTTCTCAATTACTACTATATTTCTTTCCATTATTTATGGGCTTTTCATAATTTAAATGCTTTATTAATTCTGAGGCTAAGCCTCAAGCAGAATGTAAATCTCCTCTATTGGAAGGTAGAGAGAGTTCAAAAATAATATCATCTAAATTTAAATCACTAGCTTCAAAAAGCTTATTAATATTAAAGTCTTCTGGTAACTCTAATATACCCTCTATTCCTTTGAAAGTTAAGAGATTAGATTTAAATAATTCTTTGTAAGAACAAAGCATTCCATAAGATACCTTCCCAAATACTTCTCTTTCTTTAATCTCTATATCTCCTAGTTTAGCGCCTGGTAAAGAAGCAATTACTTTAATGCCTTCTCTTACATTACTTGCTCCACAAACTATATCTCTCTCTTCATTTAATAAAGGAATAAAGACTTTGCAATAATTAAGCTTACTACTGCCCTCTATCTTTTCAAAAGATTTAATTTGTGCATAATAAATACCTGTAGGAGCTATTATTTCTTCATAAGATTCAAGCTCTATACCGCTCTTAAAAAAAGCTTTAGTCAGAGCTTCAATAGAAAAGTTTTTTATATCTGGAAAGAAATCAGAAAGTAAGTTCCTAGTAATAATCATCTCTTAAAAATGAAAAATTATTAGTGTAAAGCTTTCTGATATCAGAAATGTGATACTTAATCATGGCTAATCTCTCTAGCCCTACACCTCCCGCAATAGCTTCATATTCTGAAGAATAACCAAAATTATTAAGTATTTCACTCTTTAATAAGCCTGCCCCTAATACCTCTATTCACCCACTACCTTTACATATTTTGCAATTCTTAGAAGTGCAAGTGCAACGCATATCTATTTCTAAGGAGGGTTGAGTAAAGGGAAAGTAGGAGTTTCTAAATCTATACTCTCGATTCTCTCCAAATATAGCTTTAGTTATTACTCCTAGCATTCACTTTAAGTTTGCTAAATTCATACCTTTTTCTACCCATACAAAATCTAATTGAGTAAATTGGTGTGTATGTCTAGCACTCTCATCATCTTTGCGATATACAGCGCCTATAGTAGCGCACTTATTGCCCTTATTTTCCTTTAAAAAAATAATACTATTAGTGGTGCAGTGAGGCCTTAATATAGTGCCATTATTAAAGTAAAATGTTTCACTTTCTGATTTTGAAGGATGATCTGGAGTAAAACATAAATTATCAAAAGCTTCTTCTTCAGTAACTACTTCTTTGCCTGCTTCAATATGAAATCCTAAGCTATAAAAGAGCTTAATTAAGTCTGATTTAATTTCAGACAAGTAATTTAGTGAGTAATTGTTGAAATTTAAATTAGGAATAGAGAGATCTAAAGTATCTATATTTAAAGCTTTCTCTTCATATAATTTTTTGAATTCATAAAATGCTTCTTCAACTTCTTTCTTAAGAGTATTAATTCTTATTCCTAATTCTTTCTTTTGATCAACAGAGGCAATAGCTATTTCTTCTTTTAAAACATTAATATATTCTTCTTCAAATGCTTTCTTAAGCGCTAAAGCTTCTTGAATATCTTTAGCGTTCTTTATCTTTTCTTTAATCAAGCCTCTATCTCTTCTTTTTTATCAATCTTTTCTCATGGATAAAGCTCATTACCAAAGTGTCCAAAACAAGCTAAATCTCTATATTTAAATTTACCATTATTAAATCTATCTATTAATTCAGAAATATATTTAGGGAAAATATTTTTTATTATTTCTAGAATTTCTTCTTTTGTGTACTTACAGTCATCATTTACATTTATTGAATAACTTACTGCTTCTTTAGCTCCTAGATAATAAACTAATTCTAACTCTATGAATTTACATATACCACTAGCTACTAAATTCTTACATATTCATCTTGCATAATAAGCTCCTAATCTATCAATTTTAGTTAAATCTTTACCGCTATATCCACCTCCTCCATGCTTAGCTTCTGAGCCGTATGAATCTACCATAAGCTTTCTGTTAGTAAGTCCACTATCTGCCTCCAATCCTCCTAAAACAAATCTACCTGAGCTATTAATATAAATTTTTTCAGTAATAAAGTCTATTCCGTGCTTCTTTAGTACAGGTTCAATTATCTTATTTAATATCTCTTCTTTAAGAGTTTCATATTTAATATCTTCTTGATGCTGTATTGAGAATACTAAATTCTCTAAGTAATACTTAGTATCTTTTTTTCTTAAAGATACTAAGGATTTCATATCGTATTTTGCTCAAGGAATTACATTAGTATCTATTAATTTAGTAGCTACCTTTACTAAATCAGAAGAGATTACGTGGGATAAGGGCAAGTAAGAAGGAGTTTCATTAGTGGCATAACCATATACTATTCCTTGATCTCCTGCGCCCGTTATTTTATTACTAAATACAGAATTCCTAATATCTAGGCTTTGTTTACTAATATTAAGAATAAACTTGAAATCATTCAAATTGTATTTAAGCTTAGTTAATAGTTCTTTAATTATTGATTCATAATCCAAATTAGCTGTAGTATGTACTTCTCCCGCTACTACTATTAAATTATGTGAAGTTAATACTTCACAAGCAACTTGACTATTCTTATCTATAGAAATGGCCGCATCTAATATAGAGTCAGCTATTTGATCTGCGATCTTATCTGGATGACCTATTCCTACCGATTCAGAAGTTTGTAACATTAATTAAATAAGAAAAGAGGCATAATAAGCTATCATTGCAGCATTGTCTCCTGCATAATTTAAGTCAACTAGTAAAGTAGGCGCTTTAAGTTCATTTAGTCTAGATCTTAAGTATTTATTAGCAGCAACACCACCAGATACTGTTATGCAATTAGTATTGGTTTTCTCAATTCAATATTTAAGTTTATTAATTAATTCATTAATAACTCAAGATTGAAAAACAGTAGCAATATATTCCTTATTGCTTTCTGTTTCGCAGAGTCTTAGTGTAGCACTTAATATTCCTCCGTAACTAAAAAGTTTAGCAGGATTAGATTTTTGTTTTAATAAAGGTTTAACTTTTAATTCATTATCAAATAGAGAATCTATAATTGGGCCACCGGGATAATCAAGTCCTAATCTTCTTGCTACTTTATCATATATCTCACCTAAAGCATTATCAGTAGCACTATCTAAAGTAATTATTTCGCTATAGCTCTTTACATAGAATAAAGAAGTAGTTTTACCTGATACTACTAGAGCTAAGTGGGGGAATATTAATTTATTAGTTAAGCCTACTGAGAATATATGACCATATACATGGTTAATAGGAATTAAGGGTTTATTAAGTAGAAAAGAGAGTGTTTTGGCAAATATCTTGCCAACTAATAAACAACCTATTAATCCAGGATGATCAGTATAGGCGATATGAGTAATATCGTTAATAGAAAGATTATTCTTATTTAGTAATTCAAGTAATAGAGGTAGTATATGTTCTTCGTGATTTCTAGATGCTATTTCTGGAACTACACCTCCTCATTTATTTTGTAGTTTTGAAGACGATATAGTAAGAACATCAATAAGTTTATGATTTTGAACTATAGCAAGAGAAGTATCATCACAACTGGTCTCAATGCCTAATATCAGCACTAAATCAATAATTTAAAGTTACTGTAAGCAATTAACATATCGCTTTTTTGTTGTGAATCCAATTGTCTTTCGTAGTCTTGTGATAACTTTCCATTTGCGGGCTTATCTACTTTAATAATTTCATGCTTAGTACTTTCCTTAACTAATTCTTCATCATCTGAATCATCTGAATCATCTTTAAAATATTTATTTAAAGCTGAATAAACCTTCTCCAAAGTTGGAGTATATTGAACTTCATCAAAATTTTGCGCTACTATTTCTTCATATGGTTTGTCGCCTTCCTCTTCTTCACTACCTACAGAACTAACAACTGAATCGACATCCCCAGAATCTTCTCCTTCTTTTCTAAATGGATTTTTTACCTCGTCTTTAAGAAAGAGTAAATCTTTTGCTAATTTGTAAGCTTTATCTTTCTTCTCTTCGGACATTTTGTTTGAAAAAGTTAAGAAATCTAAGAAGAATATATTCTCAGATAACTCAACATGATGAAAATCAGTTTCCTTTATCTTTAACTCTGCGTTTCCTCCATTAGCAGCAAATAAACCATCACCGTTGTACATAAAAGCGCCTTGAATGTCTTTATTACTTAGGGCATCAACCATAGGACCAGAATCAGGAGTCATGTATAAGAAATTGTCTCCCATCACTTTTTTGTCTAATCCAGCACTAATTAATTTTTTGTAGTCGTTAAGTATTGATTCAGAATTTTTGTATTCATCTTCGTTTGGATTTACGTCTTGTTTATTTCCTACTTTTCTAGCTAAAGAGAGTACAGTTCTTGGATCATCTATTAAACCTAACTGAGGCTTGCCATTTTTGCTGTGAAATCTATTATCGTTAGAAATTTTTTCAATTAAAGTCTTAAATGTCACTGGTTCTTGTAAGTCTTTAATTTTTTCTCCTCGATAATAGAATCCCAATTTTTGAACAAAGTAAGGGATTCCATACTCCAATAAATCATGTGACATATCCTTAACAATATCTGTAAATAAGGCCCTTGCATCTTCAATAGTTTTCTTTGGTTTATTTAATTGTTGCCCATTATTTACTTCATTACCTTGAGAAATAGTTTCATCTCCAAGCAATTTACTTCAATCTAATTTCATTGCTACGCCAGAGCTCTTGAGCTCTGAAAGAACAGATGTACTTGTGATAGCTATATCATAGATTCCTTTCTGGAATCTCTCTTTAACTAAATGGTCATAGTCAAAAAGGTCTACCCTTAATTGATATTTTTCTCTGAGTTTCTGAGCCACATCTGAAGAGATGTAATCACTATAGTTACCAAATACTAAATCATTACTGTTACTTGATTTTCCTATTAATAAGCCAGAGGCGGCTGTGACTCATGTCGCAAACCCAATACCAAGCTTCTTAAGCATGGTAATATTGAAAAATATTCATTAACTAAACTAGCAATTTGAAATTACTATAGGCAATTAACATGTCGCTTTTCTTTTGAGCATCTAATTGTTTTTCAAATTCTTTATCAATGGAATGATTTTCGGATTTTTCTACTTTAAGAATTTCATGTTTTGTAGTGGCATTGATTGACTTTTTTTCGTCTTCGTCTTTAAAGTAACAATTTTTTAATTTTTCATATACAGATTTCAATGTTGGAGTATACAAGACATCATTAAAATTTCTAACTGCCATTTCTTCATATTCTTTTCCATCATCACCTTCACTTTCGGAACTTAATTTAGATTTTTCTTTAAATGGATTATCTTTGTTTTTGTTAGTAATAAATAATAACTCTTTTGCCATTTTGTAAGCGTTTGTTTTCTTATGTTCTGTCATTTTTGCTGAAAAAGTTAAGAAATCTAAAAAGAATATATTTTCTGACAATTTAACATAATGAAATTTATCTCCTTCCATATCTAATTCTGCATTTCCACCTTCTGCAGCAAATAAACCGTCGCCATTATACATAAAGGCGCCTTGAATATCTCCGCTACTCAAGGCATCAACAAGAGGACCAGAATCTGGAGTCATATACAAGAAATTTTCTCCTAATTTATTCCTACTTAAGCCACTTGTTATTAATGTTTTGTAATCATTCAAAATTGAGTCAGAAGTTTTGTATTCATTATCAGAAGGATTTACATCTTCATGTCCTTTAACTTTTCTGGCTAGTGAAAGTACTGTTCTAGGATCGTCTATTAAGCCTAATTGAGCTTTGCCATTTTTGCTGTGAAATCTATTATCGTTAGAAATTTTTTCAATTAAAGTCTTAAATGTCACTGGTTCTTGTAAGTCTTTAATTTTTTCTCCTCGATAATAGAATCCCAATTTTTGAACAAAGTAAGGTATTCCATAATCTAATAGATCTTTTGACATATATTGAACAATATCAGTAAACAATCCAACAGCATCTTTAGAAGTTTTTTGTTCTGAACTTGTATTTCCAGATCCGCCAACGTTATCTTCTTCTTTAAGTAATATACTTCAATCTAATTTCATTGCTACTCCAGAGCTCTTGAGCTCTGAAAGCACAGATGTACTTACAACTGCAATATCGTAAATGCCTTTTTGGAATCTTTCTTTAACTAAATGGTCGTAGTCAAATAAATCAACTCTTAATTTGTATTTCTTTCTTAATTCTTGAGCTACATCGGAGGAAATATAGTCACTGTAATTTCCAAATACTAAATCATTACTACTTCCAGCTTTTCCTAAAAGTAATCCTGAAGAAGCTGTAACCCAGACTGAAAGTCCGGCCACCAACTTCTTAATCATTTTGATAATAAAAAATATTCATTAACTAAACTAGCAATTTGAAATTACTATAGGCAATTAACATGTCGCTTTTCTTTTGGGAAGAAAGTTGTTTTTCGTAATCATGTTCTAAGTTACCTCCTTCTGTTTTTTCGACCTTAATAATTTCGTGTTTTGTTTTGCCCTTCACTAATCCCTTTGCATCTTCATCTTCATCTTCAAAATACTTTTCAAGTTTTCTATATACAGAGTCAAGGGTCGGGGTGTATCAAACGTCGTCAAAATTTCTGGCCATCATCTCTACATACTTTTCATTTTCATCCTCCTTAAAAGGATCATCCTTGTTTTCATCGCTAATAAACAGTAATTTCTTGGCCATTTCGTAAGCTTTTTCTTGTTTTTCTTTTGACATTTTGGAAGAAAATGTCAAGAAATCTAAGAAAAATATGTTCTCAGCTAACTCAACTGTATGAAATTCACCGTCTTTAATTTTCTTTTTGGCATTTCCGCCAGCTGAAGCGAATAATCCATCACCATTGTACATAAATGCTCCTTTGATATCTCCTCCACTTAATGCATCAACCATAGGTCCAGAATCTGGAGTCATATACAAGAAATTTTCGCCCATTCGATCCTTATTTAAACCACTATCTATCAAATATCTATAATCAGACAAAATCTCTTGTGAAGTTCGATATTCATGTTCTTTAGGGTTTACATCTTGTTTGCCTACAACTTTTCTAGCTAAAGACAGTACTGTTCTAGGATCGTCTATTAAGCCTAATTGAGCTTTGCCATTTTTGCTGTGAAATCTACTATCACTTGAAACTATTTCAACTAAATCTTTAAACTTAACCTTCTTTCCTTTTCCCAATGCTTCAATTGGTTTTCCTGTATAGTAGAAACTCAGTTTTTGTACAAAGTAAGGTATTCCATATTCCAATAAATCATGTGACATATCTCTAACTATTTCAGTAAATAATTTTCTTGCATCTTCAACAGTCTTACTTTCTGAGTTCTGAGTTTGTTCATTGCTTTTTCCTAATAATTTACTCCAATCTAATTTCAAAACTGCATTAGAACTCTTTAATTCAAAGAGTACTGAAGTGCTTGTGATAGCTATATCGTAGATTCCTTTCTGGAATCTCTCTTTAACTAAATGGTCATAATCAAATAAATCAACTCTTAGTTGATATTTTTCTCTGAGCTCTTGAGCTACATCTGAAGAGATGTAATCACTATAGTTACCAAATACTAAATCATTACTGTTACTTGATTTTCCTATTAATAAGCCAGAGGCGGCTGTGACTCATGTCGCAAACCCAATACCAAGCTTCTTAAGCATGGTAATATTGAAAAATATTCATTAACTAAACTAGCAATTTGAAATTACTATAGGCAATTAACATGTCGTTTTTTTGTTGTGAATCTAATTGTCTTTCATATTCTTGCGATAATGTGCCAGTTTTTGGTTTTTCTACTTTAAGAATTTCATGTTTTTTAGTTCACTTAACTGATTCATCCTCTGTGGATGATAAAGTATCTTCTGTTTCAGATGTATCATCTTCATCATTAAGGTATTTATATAATTTACCATATACAGACTGAAGTGTTGGTGTATATCCTACATAGTCAAAATTTCTGATTGCCATTTCTTCATATTTTGCCTCTTCTTCTCCTTCTTGTTTTGCTTGTTTCTTAAATGGCTCTTCTGTATTACCAATAAATATTAATTTTTTTGCTAAGCCATAGGCTTTCTCTTGCTTATCAGGGGACATTTTTGAAGAAAATGTTAGGAAATCTAAAAAATAAATGTTTTCGGAAAGATTAACATAATGAAAATCTTTTTCATTTATTTCTTCCTTTGCATTGCCTCCTTCAGATGCAAAATAGCCGTCTCCATTGTACATGAAAGCACCCTCAATACTTTTAGAACTAAGGGCGTCTACTAGAGTTCCTGAGTCAGGACTCATTAATAAGAAGTTATTGCCTAAATTTTCTATACTTAAACCTTTATTTATTAAAGTTCTGTAATCCTTGAGTATCGCTTCAGAACTACTGTACTCACTTTCCTTAGGGTTTACATCTTGTTTGCCTGCAACTTTTCTAGCTAAAGACAGTACTGTTCTAGGATCGTCTATTAAGCCTATTTTGGGTTTTCCATCTTTACTTTTGAATCTATCATCTTTAGAAATCTCTTCAATTAATTTTGAAAAAGTAACCGGCTGTTGATCCTTTAAACCGGCAATTTCTTCGCCTCGATAATAGAATCCCAACTTTTGAATAAAGTAGGGTATTCCATACTCCAAAAGATCTTGAGACATATCTTGAACAATCTCTGTAAATAACTTTCTTGCGTCTTCAACGGTTTTTGAATTTCCTGTTTCAGAAACATTACTTTCTGTTCTGCCTACATTTCCATCATTAGTGCCGTTTCCTAATAACCTGCTTCAGTCAAGCTTCAAGGCAGCTCCAGAACTCTTTAATTCAGAAAGTACTGAAGTGCTTGTTATTGCTATATCATAGATTCCTTTCTGGAATCTCTCTTTAACTAAATGGTCATAATCAAATAAATCAACTCTTAGTTGATATTTTTCTCTGAGCTCTTGAGCTACATTTGAAGAGATGTAATCACTATAGTTACCAAATACTAAATCATTACTGTTACTTGATTTTCCTAGAAGTAATCCTGAAGAAGCCGCAACTCAAGTTGTAAGACTTATTGTTAATTTCTTAATCATAAAATTAAACTAGCAATTTGAAATTACTATAGGCAATTAACATATCATTCTTTTGTCGAGAATCTAATTGTCTTTCATATTCTTGCGATAATGTGCCAGTTTTTGGTTTTTCTACTTTAATAATTTCATGTTTTGTAGTACCCTTAATTAATTCATCTTTTTCATCTTTGAAATACTCTTCTAATTTGTCATATACAGACTTAAGCGTTGGAGTGTATTGAACTTCATCAAAATTTCTAACAACCATTTCTTCGTAAGGTGACTCTTCATCATCCTCACTATCCTCTGCTGCCGCTACAGAATTACTTAAACCATTTTCTCCTTTTGATTTCTTATTTTGCTTTCTTAATACATCTTCCTTATCGTTTTTAAGAAACAAAAGATCTTTAGCAAGCCCATAGGCTTTTTCTTTTTTGCTATCTGACATATTCGCTGATAAAGTTAAGAAATCTAGGAAAAATATATTTTCTGACAATTCAACATAATGAAAATCATTAGCATTTATTTCTTTTGAAGCATTGCCGCCACTAGCGGCAAATAAGCCATCACCGTTGTACATAAATGCTCCTTTGATATCTCCGCTACTCAAGGCATCAACAAGAGGGCCAGAATCTGGAGTCATATATAAGAAGTTTTCTCCTAATTTATTCTTATCTAGACCCGCATTAATTAGTTGCCTATAATCGTCAAGTATTAATTGAGAATTTTTGTATTCTTCTTTGCTTGGATTTACGTCTTGTTTATTTCCTACTTTTCTAGCTAAAGAGAGTACAGTTCTTGGATCATCTATTAAGCCTAATTTAGGTTTTCCATCTTTACTATGAAATCTATTATCGCTAGAAATTACTTCAATTAATTTCTTGAAAGTCACTGGTTGATCTTTTTTCAAGTTCTCAATTTCATTTCCTCGATAATAGAATCCCAACTTTTGAATAAAGTAGGGTATTCCATACTCCAAAAGATCTTGAGACATATCTTGAACAATCTCTGTAAATAACTTTCTTGCATCTTCAACAGTTTTTGGGGTGTTATTGTCTATACTACTTGTGCTGTCATTTTCTTTTGTAAGTAACTTACTTCAGTCAAGCTTCAAGGCAGCTCCAGAACTCTTTAATTCAGAGAGTACTGAAGTACTTGTTATTGCTATATCATAGATTCCTTTTTGGAATCTTTCTTTAACTAAATGGTCGTAGTCAAATAAATCAACTCTTAATTTGTATTTCTTTCTTAATTCTTGAGCTACATCAGAAGAAATATAATCACTGTAATTTCCAAATACTAAATCATTACTACTTCCAGCTTTTCCTAAAAGTAATCCTGAAGAAGCTGTAACCCAGACTGAAAGTCCGGCCACCAACTTCTTAATCATTGATATATGAAGAAAACATTGTTAAATTAGTAACTTAAAGTTACTATAGGCAATCAACATATCACTCTTTTGTTGGGCAGATATTTGTTTTTCATATTCATGCTCTAACTTACCTCCAACTGTTTTTTCAACTTTAATAATTTTGCTTTTTAGTTTGCTTTTGATTTTTTCTGTACCCTCAGTTGCAGGTTTTGCAGGTTCATCATTAATATCAAAATAATCTTTATCTAATTTCTCATATACAGATTTCAATGTTGGAGTGTATCCAACCTCATCAAAATTCCTAATTGCCATTTCTTCGTAAGGCGGTTCATCGTCATCTTCACCATTATTACTTGCATCTGTTGAATCTTCTTCATCATTCTCTTCTTCCTTGCTAGATCCATCTCCCCCTTTTCTTTTGAAAGGATTTTCTTTATTTGCCTCTGTAATAAATAACAAATCTTTTGCCAACTTGTAAGCATTCTCTAATTTATGCTTTGGCATTTTCTCTGAGAAAGTTAAGAAATCCAAAAAGAAAATATTTTCTGACAATTCAACAGTATGGAATTTCTCTGGTTCTTTTTTGGCGTTACCTCCATAAGCAGCAAATAAACCATCACCGTTGTACATAAATGCTCCTTTGATATCTCCACCACTTAATGCATCAACTAAAGTGCCTGAGTCTGGACTCATTAGTAAAAAATCTTTACCTAACTTATCTCTACTTAATCCATTATCAATTAAAGACCTATAGTCCTTCAAAATTGAATTAGAGTCAGGATAGTCATTCTCTTTAGGATTTACATCTTGTTTGCCTGCCACTTTCCTAGCAAAAGAAAGAACAGTTCTAGGGTCATCTATTAATCCTAATTGAGGCTTACCTCCTTGACTTTTGAATCTTGGTTCATTTGAAACTTTATTTACTAAATCTTTAAAGGATACTTTCTGCCCATCCCTTAAGCCTTCAATAGGATCTCCTATATAGTAAAAACTTAACTTCTGAACAAAGTAAGGTATTCCATATTCCAATAAATCATGTGACATATCCTTAACAATATCTGTAAATAATTCTCTAGCCTTAGAAAGAGCAGTATTTGAATCTAATTGACCGTTGCCACTATTAGTAACGTCTTCTTTCTTAAGTAACTTACTCCAATCTAGCTTCATAGCTGCATTAGAGCTCTTTAGTTCTGAAAGTACAGAAGTACTTACAATAGCCATATCATAGATTCCTTTCTGGAATCTCTCTTTAACTAAATGGTCATAATCAAATAAATCAACTCTTAGTTGATATTTTTCTCTGAGCTCTTGAGCTACATCTGAAGAGATGTAATCACTATAGTTACCAAATACTATGTCATTACTGCTTCATGACCTGCCTATTAATAAACCAGAAGCAGCTGTAGCTCAGGCAGAAATACCAATTACTAATTTCTTAATCATTAGATCTTCATGATTTAATTGCCCAGTTTACTAAGAATACTCCAGTAATACCTAAAATCATTAGTGTTCCAAATACTGTAGATCAAGCTTTAACACCTTGTTTCATGTTGTAAAGTTCAGTTGTTATTGTTGAGACACTACCTTTAACTAAATTAGTAATAATAAAGTCATCAAAAGAAATAGAAAATACTAATAATGCTGCCCCTGCTAAGTTAGGGAGTAGCATAGGAACTAGTATTTCAAATAAACATTCGAAAAAACCATAATTTAAATCATAAGAAGCATAGAGAACAGACTTGCTTATTTTTGATAACTTAGGATAAATAAAGACAATCACATAAGGAATAGAGAAAGCAACATGAGCTAATATTATGGTAAAAAAGCCTAAGTCAATTCCTAATGGAACAAGAAGTGCATAGAATAATATTGAAAAAGCTATTCCTTGAATAATATCTGGGCAAGAAATAGAGAAATTACTAGTAGCAAAGACATAATTCTTATTTCTTTCATTATGTCTTCAAATATTTACTGCTGTTAATAAACCAATAAATACAGCGATAGGTGTAGCTACGAAAGCAATAGTAAAGGAGTTAGTGAGAGCATTAAACATACCCCCATTAAAGCCTTCTTCATCAGTAAAAAATTTACGATAGTTTTCAAAATTAAATTGATTAAATTGAAGTTTAGTTACAACATTATCCTTCTTATCATGGGCATTATTAAATGAAAGTAGCATGAAAACTGCTAAAGGAACATAGAGAAATAAAAAAATAAGCAATATGAATGAAGATTGGAATCTTTGTTTTCATTTTTGACCGTCAATAGCAAGGCTAATCATTGTCTTTCTTTTGTTGTAGAAATTTAGGAAGGAACTTAACTAAGAAATAAACTAAGAATACTATTGAAGATACAAATAGAGTCAAGAAAGAAGCTCTTGATTTTGGTAGAGAGCCACTAATATCAACAATAATAAAGTTATTGATTACTTGTCCGATCATTGAACCACCTGGACTCCTATCCATAAAATCTGCTACAGTAACTGTAGTGAAAGCTGGAAGAAATACTAGAAATATTGCTGAAAGAAGTGCCTCTTTGGTATAGGGAAGAATTATTTGTGAAAAGGTCTCGGGGGGAGTTGAACCCAAATCATAAGAAGCATTAATTAGATTCCTAGGTAATTGAGTTAATACATTGTAAAAAGAAAGTATTGCAATGGGCAAGTGTATATAAACTAGCCCTATAATCACATAGATAATTCCTGAAGTACTATTGCTACTTCCATAAAGTAAATCAAAAAAAGTCTTTAATCCCAATAACTTTACAAAATAACTACTCCACAATGGAGAGGATATTAAGAGAATTAATAGGCTCTTTACTTTCTTTGATTCAACTTCAGATACAAAATATGCAAAAGGATAACCTAATAGAAAAACAAATAATACTGTTACGAAAGCTACATAGAGACTCTTTATTGTTATTTTGACATTACTCATATTTACGGCAGCAACATTATTCTCTATTCCATTTGCTTGGTTAAATGCATGATAAATAACAATAAATATTGGAAGTATTATGAAAAAGAAAGCAAAGAAATTAAAGATATTAATTCCATTATTTAATTTCTTTGTTCTGTCAATCCCAACAAAAAATAAGTTAAGCATCTAATTTCATAACATGCACATCCATTGCATCTCACACTAATCCTACTGTCTTACCTATCATTACTTCATTAATAGCCTCAACATAAATAATCTCTTCAAACAACTGACATCTTAATTCTCATAACTGTCCTTTGTAAATAGCATCTATTACTTGGACACTTACTATACCTCTAGAACTATCTACTACATCGTAATCTTCTGGTCTAATCATTACATATACTTTTTCATTGGCTGTAAATCCCTCCCTAACATCAGTAATAAATTCTTTATCTCCTACTAATACCGCTCCTGGTCTTAAATAAACACCATTAAATATATTTGCTTTACCCATAAAAGAAGCAACTCATTTATTAGTAGGAGAGTCATAAAGTTCAGAAGGAGTACCTATTTGCTCTACATTACCCTTTCTCATAACTACAATCTTGTCTGAGAGTAGTAGAGCCTCTTTTTGATTATGAGTAATAAGAACAAAGGTGATTTTCAATTGTTTATGTAATCTCTTTAACTCTAATTGCAACTTCTCTCTTACTTCTTCATCTAAAGCCGATAAAGGCTCATCTAATAAGAGTATTTTAGGTTTAGTAATAATTGCTCTTGCTAAAGCTACTCTTTGTTGTTGTCCACCAGAAAGAGAAGAATGTTTAACTTTCTCTTTTCCCTCTAAACCAACTAAAGAAATAATATTTCTTACTCTATCATTAATTTCCTTTTGATTTAAAGGTCTTTGTAAATACTTATTTGAGAGTTTTTTCTGTTGAAGTATAGGGTAGTATTCTCAATAAGATTTTCAATAATCTAAATCATTAATTCTGAATATGTAACTCTTAAGATATCAAAGCTTTAATTTATAGAATACACTCTCTTTATCTAATTCCCTAATACTCTTCTTTAATTTAAGAGCTTTATTTGATAAGTATTTAATTTGTACATTAAGTTTCTCTAATTTCTTATTTGACTTCTCTATTGCTAAGTTATGTAATCTCTTAGTGTTATCTAGTACTTCTTTAGTTACATTTGATTTATTAGTAAACATCTTTTTGAGTCCAAAAGAGATATTTTCAAATACATTCATATGTGGGAATAAAGCATAGTCTTGGAATACTGTGGCTGTAGGTCTGTGGTATGGAGGAATATCTTTAATATCTATGCCATTTAAAAGTATTTTGCCTGAATCTGGTTTAATAAATCCCGAAATTAAGTTAAGAATCGTGGATTTTCCGGAGCCAGAAGAGCCTAATATTGAAACGAATGAACCTTCTTCGATATCTAAATCAAAATTTGAAAGAACTCTATTTTTCCTATCGTAAGTTTTGTTTATTGAACGAAGAGAAATAAAAACCTTTTCAGACAATTAAAGATTTCCAAACTCCCTTTCAGCGGCTTCTTTATTTTCTTGTATTATTTTCATAGATTCATCAGCTTTTCATTTGTAGCTTTTAATACCAGAAATCTTCTCATTGTATTTCTTCAATTCTTCATATTTAGCTGAAGCTTGTTCATAATAAGAATCAAGCTTTTTAATTATAGAATCAATAAATTTAATTAATTCTATAGTTAGGGACTTGTATAGCAAAGTTCTGTGGTTTAATAAATAAGAGATTCTATCTTGTATTTGGTAAGCAGATTTAAAATCATTAGCTGATTGTATTTCTTGTATTCTAGAAAGTGAGGAATACAAAGCCATGTGTTTACTTTCTAATTCTGCTATTTCTTCTTCTGAAGCTAAAGGAGCTCTAGCATAATTAAATAATTCTTCATCTTCAACATCTTTACCAAATTCTAATGCTACTTCTCTCTTAGCTTTTTCAATAGCAGCTTCTTTTGATCTTCCTAAAATTTCATCTAATACTTCAGCATCTTGGTAAGCATCCTTAGGTATGTAATCATCATCTGCCTCAGTTATTATGCCTCTATATACTTTATGAACTGGATATGTAGATAAGTAACTCTTAACTTCAGATAATTCAGGAGTATCTGGGGCTGGTTCGGGTATTGGTGCTTGTTCTTTTTTAAACTCTATTAAGCTCTGAATTACTTCTGCTCTTTCTCTTCTTTCAATAAGTGCAATCTCATTATCACTACCAAAGGCAGAGTCATAAATAGCTTCATCTACTTCACTTAATTTACCTTTAAATAGAGCTTTAGGTAGTGTATTGAATACAAACTCTTTCTCTTCTTCTTTCTTCTCTACTTTAGTACTTGTTACTACTGGCTTATCAAATACTGCTTTACCTCTTTCTGCTACTTGTTTTTCAAAATCATTCTTATTAATAACTGTAATAATTTCATCACCATCAAAATCTATATGTAGTTTTTTCTCTTCTTTTTTGGCTAATTTAACAGAAGCTATATTTATTACATCATCACATTCAAAGACTACCTTACCAGCTTTGGTTGTTTGTTTAACTACTACAGCTACATGAGGATTAAAGGCATCATAAATATCATCAACTGAGAAGTCAACTATAGCATCATCCCCATGCTCTTTGTAAGAAGGGTGAGATGATAAATCAGGAATTTCGAGCTTTCTCCTCTCGAGCTGAAGTGACTCTTGTTCCTGTTGATTATTATCCATTAAGCAACTTTATTCCTAGGTTCTTCATATTCAATCTCTACTTTAGGTATTCCTTTTTCATATATATCTTCTTTTCTTAACTTCTTATTTAACTTACCTAATCTTATTTCATCATTGTCTACAACAACGAAATCACCGTCATAAGTTTCAAATATATCTGCATTAAATCTAAGAACTGCTTTTTCTAAAGCACTAAACTTTCTTTTTACTTCTTCTGTTATTAAGTTTAAATAATGAGGGCACTTTTCGGGCCTTCATAATTCTGATACTTCAAAAAAATGTGAGTGTCCTGCATCTTCAAAAGGATCACTAGGAAAGAATTCTATTTTTTGTCTAAATTTGAAAATAAATTTTTCAAATAAACTAATACCAAAATATAGTTTTTCATAAGTATTATCAAAAGGAAATATTACACCATCATATTTAGGAAATAAAGTATATCTTTGTACTTTTTCTAGGAATAAATAGTCTGCTTCATATTTTCTAGCAATAGTACCACTATCAAATAATTCTTCTTCGAAGAAATTAGTAGCTCTTCCAACTTTAAGCTTATGCAAAAATTCATACTTTAAGAATCTAAAGAAAGAAGTAGCAGTTCTCTTTAAATTTTGAAGATCAAAAACAACTATATCTCTTACAGAAAAATAGCTTTTGAAACGGGGGGGAGTAGGAGTAGAGTATATCTCTTGTAAAGTTATTTCCATTATTTCTCTCAAGAAAAGAAAGGAGGTTCGGTATGTTCTTTTTTAAAGTAGAATTCTATTGCTTCATCCACATAAGCATTTATTGTTTTAATTTCATCCTCTAAGTCTGGTATCTTAATTAAATTGAAGGCTGGTTCAAATATTTCTTCTAAATCAAAAAATAAATATACACCTTCTATATTTTGAGGAACTTCAGATTTTACTTCTACCTCTAATTTAACAATATCAGCATAACTATCTTCTGAATATTTATTTTCCCCATTTAAATAATGAAAATCAACTGCTGGTAGTTCAGGAATAGCTTTTGGAATTACTTCAATTTCTTTAGGGAAAGAAAAAGCACTAGATCTTGCTATATTTCTTTCAATTTGAGATACATAACTTTCTGCTTCTTTTTTTCGCTGTCTACGCTTTGCTTTTGCTATTTCTTTTATGAAGGAATCATCTTCAAATAATAATTCTAAATAATCAAAATCTATCTCTTCATTTTCATCAAAAAAATGATTAGAGTTCCTGTTGGCTTTTGTTTTCTTTTTGTATAGGAAATCAAAAGCATCTAATGAAAGATCTCCAAAAATATCTGATTCTTCTTTAAAGGTATTTAAGAAATTCTTGAAGGAAGGCATATCATTAATTTTTTTTGAATTAGTTACCATTGGTAAATGTGTAAAGCTAGTAGTTAATAAACCACTCTCTAATAAATATTTTTGTATTTTGTGTACATAGAAATAAGAAGTAATATTTAAATCTCAAGCAGTTATTCAAGTAGCTAAAGTAATTAAACTAGCAGACTTTAAATAAGAAGGAAGAAGTTCTATTTCAAGTATTTGATCAGGCTCTAAAGATTCAATTGAGAAAATAAATTCTCTTCCATTAAATCTATTCTTAATAGAGCGATCTTTATGGAAGATTAAGTTACATATGGGATCAGAAGCTTTATTAGAACAACTGAAGTAAATTCCTTCGTCTAATTTAAATATAGTTTTGCTCTTAAATGTTCTGTGAGATTCTATTCTTAGGAGTAAAGGATCTAGTAGTTTGTAAAGTTTAAATTCCGAAGTTAAAAAATAAGCATCCTTATACTGCCTAAATAACTCTGGAGAATTTAAGAAAAAATCTTTATTACAAACAACTAACTTTGTCAAAGCACTTTGCCTGTCATCTCTGGAGGTTGAGGAACTTTAAGAAAGGATAATATTGTAGGAGCTATATCCCCTAATACCCCGTCATCTCTTAATTTAATTCCTTCTTTACAAATAATGAAAGGAACTAAGTTAGTTGTGTGGGCTGTATGAGGTGAACCATCACTAGCAATCATTACTTCTGCATTTCCATGATCTGCAATAATAATTAAAGTACCTCCTAATCTTTGGACTTCTGCATGTACTTTACCTATTTGAATATCAACAGTTTCACAAGCTTTAATAGTAGCCTCTAATGAGCCTGTATGTCCAACCATATCTGGATTAGCATAATTAAGAATAACTACATCAAATCTCTTTAATTCAGGCAATAAAGCAACAGTAATCTCAGGAGCAGACATTTCCGGTTTCAAATCATAAGTAGCTACTTTTGGAGAAGGAATTAAGATCTTAGTCATTTTTGGATAATCTATAGTCTTACCTCCATCAAAAAAGTGAGTAACATGTGGATATTTCTCGGTTTCTGCAATTCTTAACTGAGAAATACCATTCTTA
This sequence comes from Candidatus Mycoplasma haematobovis, assembly GCF_001645765.1. Taxonomy (GTDB): domain Bacteria; phylum Bacillota_I; class Bacilli_A; order Mycoplasmatales; family Mycoplasmoidaceae; genus Eperythrozoon_B; species Eperythrozoon_B haematobovis. The sequence goes on from NZ_LWUJ01000011.1 coordinate 89,043, forward strand.
GACAATACCTCTCCTAAAGTATTCTTTAAATCAAAAGGAGGGAATAAAGTCTTAGTTAAATTAATTTTTTCATAATCCATTAAAGCATATAGAGCAATATCATTAAGTTTGAAAGAGGGTTTGTAATCATATAGATTATTAGAGCCCACTAATAAGTGTGAGAGTTGTCTTGCTCTATCTGGTCTAAAGTTAAGAAATACTACCACATCATTATCTGCAATAGTACAATCTAAAGATGAAGAACAAACAGCTGGTTCAATAAATTCATCAGTAACTCCAGCAACATAAGAAGACTCTATGTAATTAATAGCAGAATCAAATTGTTTTTCTTTATTCTTACCAACTAAATAAGCAAATACTTTTTCGCCTCTATCTCAGTTCTTATCTCTATCCATAGCAAAATATCTTCCAGATATTACACCTAACTTACCATTAGTCTTTTCAAGCTTATCAATAATCTTTATGAAATCTGTTTTTGCTGAATGTGGAGATACATCTCTACCATCAGTAAAGGCATGAAGAATATATGGTTGATTTTGTTTAAATGCTAAATCTGCAAACGCTAAAAAGTGGTTCATATTAGAGTGAACTCCTCCTTCTGAAATTAAAGATAAGAAATGTAATTTAGATCCTCTTTCCTTTACTAAATTAAAGAACTCAACAACAGCTTCTTGCTTATCTAATTGACCATCATTAATACATTTATTAATAAGAGAAAGGCCGGTGTAAACTACTCTTCCTGCTCCTAAATTTATATGGCCAACTTCTGAATTACCCATTTGTCCATCAGGCAATCCTACAGCCTCCCCAGAAGCTGAAAGAGTTGAATTAGGATATCTCTTTAATAAACCATCTAATATAGGTGTTTTGGCTAAATAAGGCGCGTTACCATCAACATTAGAAGTAAGTCCCCAGCCGTCCATTATGCATAGAACAACTGGTTTACTCATTTATTGTAGAGTGGCCATTTTTCATAAATCTTCAACATTAAGTGAAGCCCCTCCTACTAATACTCCATCTATATTACTCTTAGCTAAATAATCTTTGTAATTATTTAAATTAACTGAACCCCCATATAGTAATCTCATATTTGTTGCAGTATCTCTTCCATATTTTTCAGCAACTAAGTCTCTTATTTTTGCTAATTCTCTATCAGCACTTTCTGCATCCATAGGTTTACCAGTACCAATTGAAGCAATTGGTTCATAAGCAATAATAATTTTTTTAATACCTTCATTATCTAAAAAAAATAGCTCTTCTGGAATTTCTTTAGCTGGATCTTCACCACAACAATAAATAACTTCCAAGCCATGATTCATAGCAGATTTAACTTTGCTAGTAATTATGAAAGATCTTTGGCTCATTGCTCTACATTCAGAATGACCAATAAGTGTGGCAGGAACACCAAGAGAACGTATTTGTGCTCCTGAAATTGAAGAAGTGTAAGCACCAGAATCAGCAGGATGTAAATCTTGCGCTAATACTTTAATCTTTGAACCTAATGAATCTGCCGCACTCTTTAAATAAATGTAAGGAATAGCCAAACCCAAATCAACTTTAGGAGCTCCATTCACTAATTTCGCAGAAATAGTTTCAAGATAATCTTGAAAATCCCTGAAAAGGAAATTCATTTTAAGATTACCAAATATGATTTTCATAAGTAATTGCTATTTTAAACTTAAATATAGAAACTTTTTTCAAAAATGTTGCATATTAATTTTTTAAAAAGTAAATAAACCACGCATCCTAATCAACATACTATAGCAAAAGCAATAAGCTTTTGTTTTCTGTTGTTTACAGATAGTCTATGGTTACATAGACATTCGTCCATAATCTTATCAGGTGGATAGACTTCCTCTAAAGCTTTAATAATTTTTGTAGAACGAGATCTAGCAATAGCATAACATAGTAACCAAAATGGAATAACCATTCAAGAGAGACTAGTTAATCCGGCAACAGTATCTTCTCCAAAACCTAATTTACCAGTCATGTTAAATAATCTTGATTTGCCCTCAATGCCCGCTGCCTTTAGTATTCCAGAAACTATCACACAATATACACCAGTTACTATTGAAAGACCTACTAAAGTAATCATTATTCAGAATTGAGAACTTCTTCTGCAATACTGTAACACATAAAATTCTTGAACAAGTTCATTAGGCTTGTCGGGAAGTCCTTTAAGAAATCTTTTCTTCTCTACCGAGTAATATCTATTTTGTCTCTTTACAGCAATAATCTTTGCCATTAATCCCAATGTTGCCATTGAAGCAAAAGGAATAACGAGAATGGCTTCTTTTTGACTACATTTACTGTTGCTGTTGCTGAAATCTAAAACCTTAGTAGCATATAGGGCTCCTATTGCCCCTAAAAAAGCTAAGAGAAATAAGACTCAAAATAGAGTCATTTGAGTTTGTCTTTTCAGAGCTGTATGACAACATCTATAGGCTTTACTTGTAGGATTGTAAAAGTAGTCATCATCTACTTCTTCATCCCCAGCTAACTCATCAATTAATCTTTCATCCTCTTCAGAAAGTATTCGTTCTGTATCTAAGAACTCTCCTTCTTCCTTTTCGGGTTGTTGCTCTTGTTGCTGTGTATTATCTTCCATAACTGTTGCTTATTTTTTATACTTGAAAGCTCCTTTCAAATATAGTACAAGTAAATCGCTTAAAGAAAAAATAAATAAAGAATCCTAATGAACATACTATAGCAAAAGCAATAAGTTTCTTTCTCTTATTACTTGCCTCTAATTTGTGATTACATAAAGAACAATCAATTATTTCTGCCTTTGGATAAGTTCTCTCTAGAGACTTAATAATTTTGTCTGTTCTTAAAGAAGCAACACCATAACATAAAGCTCAAATAGGTAAGGTCATTCAAGAAAGAGTAGTTACTGCCGCTACTGTATCCTGCCCAAATCCTAAATTACTAGACATCTCAAATAAACCTGAGTGTCCTGTTTGTCCGCATGCTTTCAAAATAGCCGAAACTATTACACAATAAATTCCAGTAATAATCGAAAGTACTGTAAGTATTATGAAAATTCAATATTGCGAACACTTCCTGCATTGTTGAAGTACATAAAATTCTTGAATTAATTTATTTGGTTTTTCAGGTAAAGCAATTGTGTAATTATGTTTTTCAGATAAGAAAAAACCATTTTGCATCTTAAGTGCTACTATCTTAGCAACTATAGCAATAGCCGCAACAGAAGCAAAAGGTATAGCAGTTATAGTAGGTCTTTTTTTGCTATCGAAATCTAAAGCTTTAGTAGCAAAAAGAGTTGCTATTCCTCCCAAGAATACCAAGAGAAATAGAACTCATAAGAATATTAAGCTAGTTTGTCGTTTAAGTGCTTCATGACAGCACTTGTAAGCCTTACTACTAGGATCATAGACACAAACAAATTCCTCCTCTTTCTTTAATTCTTCTTCCTCTTGTTTTTCCTCCTCTGGTTCCTCAACTATTTCTTCCTCTTCTTCATCCTCGGCAAGTATCTCGTCCTTATCTAAAAACTCTTCCTCTTGATTATCCGCCATAACCTATAGATGAAAACTTCTTCTAAAGAGTGTGCAAAGAAATTTTTTTGTAAATAAGAAGATAACGCATCCTAATAGAGCTATTGTGGCAAAAGAGAAGATCTTTAATTTTCTATTAAGTAATGCTAATCTATGATTGCACAAGGCTATATCAATAATTTGGTCTGAAGGATAAAGTTCTTCTAGAGATTTAATGATTTTATTAGTTCTGATAGTAGCCAAAGAATAAAGAGCAAATCAGATAGGAATTAACATTCAGGACACATGAGTTACTGTAGTGCAAGTATCTGTGCCAAATCATTTATCTGGACCACTCTCAAACAATTTTGATTGTTGTTGTTGTGCGGCTCTAAGAATACCTGATGCTATTACGCCATATACACTTGTAGTAAAAGAAAGACAAACAAGTACTAGTGTTATTCAATATTGTGAACACTTCCTGCATTGTTGAAGTACATAAAATTCTTGCATCAACTTATTAGGTTGTTCTGGTAATGCATCAACAAAGTTTGGTTTTTCATAAGAATAATATTTATTCTGTTTCTTAAGAGTAACTATCTTTGCAATTATTGCACCAGCTGCCGCGGCGGCAAATGGTATGACCGTTATGGCTTCTGTTTTTTTATTACTAAAGTCTAAATAGCTTTTTCCATACAATGCCCCTATTGCCCCTAAAAAAAGAACAAGAAATAATAATCAAAAAGTAGCCATTTGTGTTTGTCTCTTAAGCGCAGCATGACAGCACTTATAGGCCTTACTAGCTTGATTGTAGAAGTACTCACTACTTGCTTCCTCTTCTTCCCCTCCAGCAAATATTTGATCTTTATCTAAGAAATCTTGATCTAATATCTGTGTATCAACCACTATTTTTTATAGACAAACAAATTCTTACTTACTTCTACTGAGTTACTATCTGTTAAGTAATCAGTAGCAAACTTATCATACTTATTCACTATCTTAGTATCTAAATGAGCTATTTCAAGATGTTTACGTAGCTCTTCAAATTCTTTATTCTTATCCTCTACCAGCGAATGTAATTCTCCTAAATGATTAAATTTCTGTCTATATTCCTCTATTAACTCAGGAGTTTTCATAACTCCAAAACTCTTAATAACTCCATGCAATTTCTCTACTAAACTTCTGAATTCAATAATTTCAAGAGAGAAAGAAGAATCTAGAATTTTTTGTACTTCAAGTAAATTCATAGCTTTCACATTTAATTGTGCAAGCTCTTGAGCTATCTCATTAGTTCTTTCATAACTTTTCTTAAAAAATTGATATTCTTCGACATTTTGGCTTTCTTTAAGTGGGGGAAGATTGGAATATATAGTGCAATATTTATTTAATCTCTCTCCTTCTTTAACTAAACTAATATCAATCTTTAGTGCTTCTGCCTTTAAAGAATTAATACTTAATAGAGTTTTGTGTAATGTTTCTTTAATTTCTAGAGAGAGCTCTCGATAAGCATTTATTAATAAGAATTCCTCTGAATTAATTGAATCTAGAATTTTTTGTAATTCCGGATTAGGATTAAGTCCACCCATAGTATGAATAAGCTTAGATACTCTCTCTTCAATAGGGGTATTCCTATCTGTGAATTGCTTTAATTTATCTGGTTTTTCAATTATGTTAACCATTAATGTCCTAATATCTTCTCAAATATATCAGGCGGTAAACTTACTTTACCAATTTGTCTCATTTTCTTCTTACCTTTCTTTTGTTGTTCTCAAAGCTTCTTCTTTCTAGTAATATCTCCGCCATAACACTTAGCAGTGACATTCTTCCTTAGTGCTTTTATATTTTCCCTAGAAATAACTTTGTTATTAATAGCCGCTTGAATAGATATTTCAAATAAGTGTGGCGAGATATGTTCTTTTAATTTCTCTACTATTTGTTTTGCTTTTCTATAGCTCTGAGAAGTATCAGAAATGAAAGAAAAAGTAGGAGCTATCACACCATTTAAAAGAATATCCACTTTAACTAGTTTATTCTCTCTATAGTCTAATAACTCATAATCCATAGAGCCATATCCATGAGTTAGAGTCTTAAGAGCATCATAAAAATCTTGAATTATTTCACTTAAAGGTAAGTCATATTTAAGTACTACTTGCTCATCACTCAAGTAATCAAGCTCAATATATTGTGCTCTATATTTTTCCATTAGCTCAGTTATCTTTCCTATATATTCTTTAGGGATATTAAGTTGTGCTAATACATAAGGTTCTTTAATACACTTTATTTTGGTTATTTCTGGCAGGTCAGAAGGAGAAGTTAAATAAATAGAAGTACCGTTAGTTAACTGTACTTCATACTTTACGGTAGGATTAGTAACAATTACAGAAATACTATATTCTCTAAAGAGTCTTTCTTTAATTATTTCTAAGTGTAATAAGCCTAAGAATCCACATCTATAACCAAAGCCTAAAGAGGCTGAACTTTCTGGTTGAAATACAAAAGAACCATCAGAAAGAGATAGCTTCTCTATAGCCTGTTTAAATACATTCTGTTTTTCGCTCTCCACTGCAAAGAATGAAGAATATACCATAGGCAATATTTCTTCATATCCTTCGCAAGCTACTTCGCAAGGAGCATTAGCTAAAGTAATAGTATCTCCTACTTTAATTTCCTTTAAATTCTTAATATTTGCATTAACCCAACCTACTTCCCCGCACTTTAATTCTTGAACTGTTACTAATTTAGGTAATTTAATACCTAATTCAATAACGTCTGCTACTTTACCAGTCTGAATAAATAATATTTTGTCTCCTTTCTTTAAAGAACCATCAAATATTCTTATGAATACTATTGCGCCTTTAAAGGGATCATAATAAGAATCAAATATTAGGGCTTTAAGAGGCTTATTACTTAAAGGTGCAGAAGGTATTTGTTTGGTTATTTCTTCAAGAAGAATATCTGTACCTAGTCCTGTTTTTGCTGAAATATGAATGGCCTTAGTAGGATCCATTCCTAATTTATTCTTAATTTGAGCATTAACACTCTCTAAATCAATAGAGGGCATATCTATCTTATTAATAGCTACTATTATTTTCAAATTAGCTTCTTTAGCTAAGAAAAAATTAGAAATAGTTTGGGCCTGTATCCCTTTGGAAGCATCTATTACTAAGATAGCTCCTTCGCAGGCAGATAAACTTCTTGAAACTTCATAACTAAAGTCTGCATGGCCTGGAGTATCAATTAAATTTAACTGAATATCTTTATGAATAAGTCTTACAGCATTTAACTTAATTGTTATTCCTCTCTCTCTTTCGAGTTCCATTGAATCCAGAATTTGAGGTTTCATCTCTCTTTCTGGAACAGCAGAAGTAAGTTCAATAAGTCTGTCAGAAAGAGTTGATTTACCGTGATCAATATGGGCAATTATGCAAAAATTCTTAATCCCCATCTATTCCATATCTAATGGAACTAATTGTTGCCTATCCATTTCCACTTTAATACTCTTAGAAATATCTTTACATTCAACAGAACAGAAAGTAAGAGAGATTAATTTCTCATCTATCTCTAAACCTATTCCTCCAGACTTCTCTAAAGCCTCTCTATTCAATAAAGGTTTAAATTTAACTCAAATCTTGCAATTACTTTGAGTACTCTTTACTTTAGCTATATTCTTTACTCCCCCAGTACCCTCTAATATTTTTTCTAAAGCATGAATACAATTCTTACTTACTATTTCAGTGTATTCAGCTTTAGCTCTTTTCCTACTTAAATAGAAAGCGACTACTTTAATTTTCTTTAGAGAATAAATTATTCTTAATTTAATAGTTCTTAGTTTTCGAACTAAAGTACGCTGAAAACGACTAATCATTAGAGCAAAATATGCTTTAGTTTAGTAATATAGCTTTCTAAAGAGTCAAATAAACAATATTGAGAGCTAGATTTTATTAGACGTATATTTAAATTTCCTTTTAAAGAAGTGCTAATGCCATCAATATAGCAAGAATACTCTTTATTAATTGCTAGCTTAACTAAATAATTATTAGGCAATACTAAAGGACTTCTTAAACTATTTGAACTTTGAGGAGCTATCTCTCTCATAGTTCAAACATTACTTTCTGGAAAAAGTATAGCCCCTCCGGCTGATTTATTATGGGCAGTACTTCCTGCTTGAGTAGAAAATAATAATGCTGTACCTCTAAAGTTCTCTAAATGAATATTATTCAAATATATTTCAGTATTTAATAAAGGAGTGCCTGAAATATAGAGTTCATTCAAAGCTATTAAATTACTATTAATTTCAATTAAATCTAGAGGTTTGAATATTAAATTATTTAACTCTTTAAGCTTTTCAAGGGGGTGGGGAAAGAATGATTGTTTATCTTGCCTAAAACCAATTATTTTTTTATTTTCAAAAGCATATTCTTTGGCATAGTGTAAGAAACTACCATCCCCTCCTAGAATGAATAAATATTCAAAATCATTTTCTGAATATTCATGTTTTGAAAGTAATTCTTTAAGTTCAGAAAAAAAAAATTAGAAAATGAAACTATTTTGTACTTCATTTACTCATCATTTTCTCGCTTAAATTTAGCATAATAACACTTTAAACAAAGCACTTCATAAATGTCTCCATCTCCTATTTTGATATTATTCTTGGCAAAATTAGGATCATTATCCCTTAAAGAGCTCCTAGTAGCCACTGAATAACACTGCTCACAAACAGCAGTCATCTTTAATACTTTTGTTGAAATAGACAGTAATTCTCCCATAGGTCCAAAAGGCTTTGATTTAGCGTCTAAATCTAAGCCTGAAAGAATGAAACTAATACCTAATGAATTTAAATAAATAACTAATTCAACTAAAGACTTATCAAAAAATTGCGCTTCATCAATAACTATATAGAATGGAGTTTTTATTTTTTTTATATCTAAATGAGTGAGAATATCAGAGGGTTTTTTGGAATCTATCTCAATAGCTTCTTCTGAATGATTATTCATATACCTAGAAACCACTTTTCCAAAGCTCCTAGAGTCAACACTAGGTTTAAATAATAGAAAAGGAATTTGAGAATATCTAAGCTTATCTATTTGTACTAAGAGCTCTTTACTCTTTCCAGATTTCATAGGCCCACAAATAACCACTATTTGGGAATTAAAGTATGACACCTTTAAACGTTAAACTCGAATTCGACGATATCTCCGTCTTGCATTAAATACTTTTTTCCCTCTAGTGAAACCTTTCCTTTTTGTTTAAGAATTTTCAGATCTCCACACTTTAAGAAGTCCTCATATTTTATTACTTTTGCTTTTATGAATCCTCTCTCTATATCTGAATGAATAAGGCCTGCACACTGAGGTGCATAAGAATTTTCTTTAAATGTTCAAGACCTAACTTCTTTTTTTCCAACAGTAAAAAAAGTCTTTAATTTAAGTGCTCTAAAAGCTAAAGAAATAAGATCATCTAAACAACTCTTATTTTCTCTTAAATTCTCAAGAAATTCTTTTTGTTCTTCTTCTGATAATTCACTAATTTCATTCTCTAATTTAATATTTAGTTCTAAATAAGAAGCATTAATATTGCTGGCATATTCCTTTATTTTCTCTAAATACTTCTTAGAATTCTCACTATCATCAGTATTAGCTAAGAGTATTATTGATTTTGAAGTTAAAAAAGAATAAATTTTTAACTCTTCTTTTTCTTCTTCAGATAAATTCAAATTCTTAACTAATTTATTATTCTCTAAATGCTCCTTAATTCTCTTTAATAAAGTTATTTTGCTATCATTACTCTTTAGTTTTCTTAGAATATTATCTACCATCTCTAAGTCAGCATAAATAAGTTCACACAGTACTATTTCTGCTTCAAATATAGGATCTGTAGTATTATTAACACTTAATACAGAAGGATCATCAAATGCTCTAACTACTAAACAAATGGCATTAACGCTTCGAATATGTTCAAGAAATTTATTTCCAAGTCCTTCGCCCTTAGAAGCACCTTTAACTAATCCAGCAATATCTAAAAATTTAACTATGGAATATGTAGTAACTTCAGGATTTACCACTTTAGAAATATATGTTACTCGTGGATCTAAGAGCTTAACAATACCTAAATTAGGCTCTATTGTGGCAAAAGGACGATTTTCTACTAATGCATTTCCTTTTGTTAAAGCATTAAATAAAGATGATTTACCAACATTAGGTAAACCAACTATGCCTATAACTAAAGACATTTAAATGAAAAAACCTATTCTTATTTCGGGAATACAGCCCACTAATAGATTAACTTTAGGAAATTATTTAGGAGCAATTAAGAAAATAATAAAGCTTCAGAAAGAATATGAATGTTTACTATTTGTAGCCGATCTTCATTCTATTACTATTCCTTTAAGCCATCATAAATTTAATTATCAAGAACTTAAAGAATTTAAATGAAAAGTAGTTGAAATGTATGTAGCTTGTGGAATAGATTTAAATAGCACAAGAATATTCATACAATCAGAAATTAAAGAACATTTAGAGCTCTTCTACTTCTTAATAACTCATTCTTTTTTAGGAGAGCTAAAGAGAATGACTCAATACAAACACTTATCTCAGCAATTTAAAGAGCCTAATGGTACTGAGGCCGCTCTTATGGGAATATTACTATATCCAGTACTTATGGCAGCGGATATCTTAATTTATGATTCAGAATATGTCTCTATAGGAGAAGATCAAACACAACACTTAGAACTTACTATAGATATAGCTGAAAGAATTAATGAAAGATACAAAAAGAAGTTATTTACTCTTCCAAAAAGCTTAGGAGATAAGAAAGGATTACGAATAAGGGATTTACAAGATCCTACCAAGAAAATGTCTAAGACTAGCAAGTCTTATGAAGGTGTTATTTTTATGGATGATAGTCTTGAGGATATTAAATCAAAAATAATGAAAGCCAAAACTGATTCAATAGGAAAAATTTCTTTAGATAGAGAAAATCAAACAGGAGTAGTTAATTTACTAGAGATATATGCTTCCATTAAAGATATAGAATTAAACGAAGCATATGAGTTATTTAAAGATAAGAATTACAAAGAACTTAAAGAGGGAGTGGCAGAAGTAGTAGTTCAAGAAATAGCATTAATTCAAGAAAAACATAAAGCCATTAATAGAGCAGAGTTAGAGAAAGTTATTCAAGAAAATAATGATTATTGTCGAAAGCTTACTAAAGCTAAACTAAGCTACATTTATGAAAACATCTAGAGAGATTTATGAAGAGTGAAAAAATTCAAGTATCTTAACTGATACTGAAAAAGAAGAATTAGAGAGGTGTAGTGAAGAAGAAATTGAGAAGTATTTTAGTTATGAACCATTTAAATTTAGTACTGCTGGCATAAGAAGAGAGACAGGAATAGCTCCTCAGAAATTAAATAAATATAGCTATAGATTGTTGGCTGTTGGATATGCGAAGTATTTAAAGAGTAAATCAGAAAGTCCTAGTGCTATAGTAGGTCATGATAATAGAGAGAATGGTATTTATTACTCTGTAATAGTAGCTAGTGTTCTAAGAAACTTTAATATTAAAGTTTATTTAACTCCTCATAATGTACATATTCCTACTCCAGTACTCTCTTATTACATAAGAAAGTTAGGGCTTACAGGAGGGATAAATATCTCTGCTTCTCATAATCCCCCTAATTACAATGGCTTTAAGACTTACAATTATTCTGGATGTCAAACTAATATTCAAGAAGAGGAAATAATAAAGAATAATATACCGTGCATTTCAAATATCTTTAAATTGGATTTAGAGGACAGAAGTGACTTTGAGTATTTACCTGAAAGCTTTATGGTTGATTATTTCAAAGAAATTATTACTAAATTACCTCATGTTGGAGAGTATCTAAATCACAAAACTAAAGTACTCTTTAGTAGTCATCATGGTACTTCTTCTTACCATATGCTAAAGCTAGCTAATATGCTAGGTTTTGAGAACTTCATGGAATATGCTCCCGAATGTAATGTAACTTATAAATTAAATAAAGGAGAGATAGCTAATCCTGAAGAAAAGGAATCATTTAAAGCAATGATTGAATATGCTAATGAGAATGATATTAATTATGTATGTGCTCATGATCCAGATGGGGATAGAGTAGCAATAGTTGAAAAACAGAAAGATGGGAGTTGGTATTACTTTAATGGAAATGAAATTGGAGTAATATTAGCTTATTTTAAGCTTAGTACTACTAAATTTGATAATCCTTACATAGTTAGTACTAATGTAACCAGTGACTTTATTAGTAGAATCTTTCCTGAAGTTCCTGTCTATACTACTTTAACTGGCTTTAAGAATATTTCAAAAATAGTTGAAGAAAAACAACAAGAAGGAAAAGATTTAATAATAGCTTTTGAAGAAGCAATAGGCATATTACTATTACCTGATTTTAGAGAGAAAGATGGCTATCAACAATTAGCTTACATTTTAAGGATATTAGCATCCTTAAAACAAGGGGGTCTCAAAGATGTATTAGATTATTTAAGAACTAAATATGGTTATTGGAAAGCATTTACTGAATTTTATAGAGTTAATAATCATGAAGAGTATATTAAAGTGTTTTCTGAGACTAAAGTAAGTGAGATATGTTCATATGAATGTGAGAATATTGAGTTAAAGGATGAAATATTAGCTTGGTATTTTAAGAAAGGGGGGTGAATTAAATTTAGAGCTTCTGGGACTGAGCCTAAATTTAAGATTTATTACAACTTGTATGGAGAGAACGAAGAGTGAGTTAATGGGCAGATTAATAAATTAAAGAAATACTTTAAGAATATATTTAAAATTTAACTGCTATCTCAGCAATCAATTTCGAACCAAGTCAGGTTAGAAATAAAGCAGCTTTAAGAAAGGGTTTGTGTGAGGTAGCTTTTATATTTTTTCTCTATCTAAAATTGCAGGTAGTTCATTTAAAACTTTTTCTTCATCCTCTCCTTCAATAACAAATTCAACTTGAGATTGATATTGTAGTCCTAATGCCATTAAATTAATTAAAGATTTAGCATTAGCTTCTTTTTCTCCAAACTTGATAGTCACTTTAGACTTATAAGCGTTAAGAGCTTGCACTAATTTGTTAGCAGGTCTTGCATGAATGCCTACCTTGTCTTGAACTGTGTAAGTAAAACTTTTCATAATACTTAAATATTATATGAATAAAGAATGAATCCTTATAAACATAAAGCAAAATTTCCTACTAGAAAAATACAAAACTTTAACTAATTTAAAGAAATTAGGAATAGCTTTTTCATTCTCTAATATCTTTACTTGTACTGTATTTTACTTATGATTCATACTTCATAGTAATGACACATATGTAAGTGCTATTACTTATTTATTAATTCTCCAAATAATTATTCATTTTTACTTAGCTTTCTTATTCCTTAATTGATCTCTACCATATGAAGGAGCTAAATGAATAATGTGAGCATGGCTCACAGTAATATTTGTTTCTCCTTTAGGGATAGTATTATTATTTATGTGCAAAAATCCTGATTTATGGAATTATCCAGAAGAAACACTTACTAAAGAAACTAATAAATCATTATTACACTCATTTGGTAATTCATGTGTAGATCTTTCAAAGAATTTAACTTCATCTATGGAATATTTACTGAAGAGATTTCCAAATGAAACTCAGAAATTATTAGATGATTTATGAAATATTACTCCAGAAGAAGTAACTTCCCTTGATAACAAAAGCCAATTTTTATTAATGGCTTTATCTGAAGCTTTGAGGCAAAACAAAAAGAAAAATACTTTCAAAGATATAGTCTTTAATCCTCATTGATATGACCATAGACATTTTGATTTTGCTCTTAAAGATCCAAGAACTGAATTTATGGTAGTTAAACATAAATACTTATTAGCTTTTGTGGTATTAGATGAATTTAATAATTATCAAAAAATATTGGATGGAAAGAAGGAAATTAAAGGTAATTTAAAGTTTTCTCCAGCTAAGATAATATGCTTACACTGGGGTAAAGGATACAAGGTGTATGTTAATGCTTAATTTCGTTATAATTAAAATGTGTTTTTTGTCCTAGATAGCTCTTTATCCAAACATATTATTTCAAAATTAAGAGATAGAGAAACTAATTCAAGAGAATTTACTGAAAATATTAAGAGAATTGCTTGTTTATTAGTTAATGAAGCTTTAAAGGATTTTGAGCTCAAAGAGGTGAGTATAGAGACTCCCATTGCTCCTTGTGTAACTAAAGTGCTTAAAGATACATTTACTATAGTACCAATATTAAGAGCAGGACTTCCTATGGCTGAAGCGGTACACTGAATATTAGATCAATCAAAAATTGGACATATTGGTCTATATAGAGATCCAGAAACAGTAAAACCTATTGAATATTATTTGAAGATGCCTTTAACTATTGAAGGTAGTCAAGTAATTATTTGCGATCCTATATTAGCTACGGGAAGATCAATTAGTAAAGCTGTTGATTTAATTAAATCAAAATATAAAGTAGCATCTATTACTATATTGTCAATAATAGCTTCTGAAGAAGGAATTAAAAATATTAATACTGAACATCCTGAAATAAAAGTATATGTAGGAGTTGTAGATAAAGAATTGAATGATCATGCATATATAGTTCCAGGAGTAGGTGATGCAGGAGATAGAATATTTGGTACAAAATAAATTATTAAAGGGGGATTGAGGTAAAGAAGAGAGAAGTATATTCTTAGGATTAAAGGATATTAAAGCTTTCTTAGATTGTTTAATTATTAATACAACTAATTGAAAAATAAAGAATAAAGTAATTGAATTAAGAGAAAGAGATAATTACTATTTTGATTCTAAATTATTGCTCTTATTTATTGAGGCTATTTACGGAATCTAAATAAGCTTTAATTCAAAAGATATCATTAATATTTATTCCTGATATTTTCAGAGCATCATTTATTGTTATTGGCCTTTCATTATTTAGTTTTTCTATAGCTTCAAGAGATAAATTCTGTATTTCTTTGTAATCTTTTATTTTGAGAAGTGAAAGCCTCTTTCACTTCTCTAATTTATTAATTCTTGTTTCTTGAGCTTTAATATAACCTTCGTATTTAACTCTAATCATTAACTTCTCCTCATTCTCTATACTTAACTCTCTTAGATTTAATAAGTCTTTAAGTTTAGAATATTTAGTGGTGTCTCCTGATAATCAAGAAAAGAGAGTTAAATTACCTTCTCCTAATTTGTATTTGGCAGCATAAGAAGATTTAAGTAACTCTATATTGAAAGCTATATCTTCTTGTGCTTTAATAAAAGAATCATATACTTCTTGTTCTATTAAACCTAATTCATATCCTTTCTTTAATAATCTCTCATCGGCATTATCATTTCTCAAGAATAATCTATGTTCCGCTCTTGAAGTAAGAAGTCTATAGGGTTCTGTAACTCCTCTAGTAGTTAAATCATCTATTAATACACCTATATATGCTTCATCTCTTCTTAGAATAAAGGGTTCTTTATTTAATGCTTTAAGAGCAGCATTTATTCCTGCAATAAGTCCTTGAGCTGCTGCTTCTTCATAGCCAGAAGTACCATTAATTTGACCAGCAAAAAATAAATTCTTTATTTTCTTAGTTTCAAGTGTCTTATGTAGCTGTATAGGGTCAATAGCATCATAAACTATAGCATATGCATAACTCTTAATTCTTGCATTCTCTAGTCCTTTAATAGTCTTTAGTAGTTGTTCTTGGAGTTCTTTATTTAAAGAAGTAGAGAGACCTGATAAGTAGTAATAGTCATAATTTCTTGCTACTGGTTCTACAAATATATAGTGTTTTTCTCGATTAGGAAACTTCATATATTTATCCTCTATACTAGGACAATAACGAGGGCCTTTACCACATACAGTACCATTGTAAGTACCACATTCCTTAATATTAGCTAGCATAAATTCTTTAGTTGATTGAGTAGTTTCAGTTAAGTAGCAATAGAGTTGTTCTTGAAGTGGTAATTTCTTAGGTTTCCTAAAGGAGAAAGAGATATTCTCATTATTACTCTCATCTCTTTCCATTAATGAGAAATTAATAGAGTCTTTGTAAACTCTAGGGGGTGTACCTGTTTTAAGTCTTATTAATTTAAGTCCTAGCGCTTTAAGAGCATCAGATAAGTAATTACTAGAGGGGTTTCCATCAGGACCAGAAATAGCATATCTTTTCTCTCTATATAGTTCAGACTTTAAATAAGTGCCTGTAGTTATTATTACTGTTTTAAATGCATACTCTTCTTCTCTAGTTCTTAGTCCTACTATTTCATTCTCTTTATTAATTAATTCAATTACTTCTTCTGTAATTAGTTCAATATTAGGATTATTCTTAATTTCATTGAGAAATCAAGAATGAAATGTTTCTTTATCTATTTGAGCTCTGTAAGCCCAAACACCAGGTCCTTTTGAATAATTTAATTTCTTAATTTGAATCTTATTGGCATCAGCTGCTATTGCTTGTATTCCTCCTAATGCATCTATTTCTCTAGTAACTACTCCTTTAGCAGGCCCCCCTATAGAGGGATTGCAAGGTAAATTAGCAATACTAGCTTCATTTAAATTGAATAAAGCTACCTTTAAATTAAATTTACTAACAATAAAAGCGGCCTCTAATCCTGCGTGGCCTGCACCAATAACAGCCACATCATATTTATTATTCATTCTTTAAATCTTTCATATTGGCAGAATATTTACATTTTGGATATTTAGAGCAAGATATGAAATAGGATTTCTTACCTTTTTTCTTTACTAAATCTGATTGGCATTCAGGACATTTCTTACCCTCAAGACTTAAGTCCTCAATATATTTACATTTAGGAAATCCAGAACAAGAAATAAAGAATGTTTTGTATTTGCTTTGTTTCTTAACTAAAACACTATTACATTGAGGGCATTGTCTATCTAATACTTCATCAGGAACTCTATCGCTCTTTACGTATTTACATTTAGGAAAAGCAGAGCAACCAACAAAAACTTTCTTTAATTTACTTATTTTTTTAGTTAAAGGCGCAGAACACTCAGGACATAACTCCTCTAATAATTCTTTCTTCTCCTCTATAAACTCTACGTATTTACATTTAGGAAAAGCAGAGCAAGAAATAAACTTCTTACCTGTTTTCTTAGCAAATTTAAAAACTAAATCACTATTACACTGACTACAATTCCTTCCTACTTTTTCATGAGTAATACTTTCTGATGCTTTTGCAAACTCTTTAAAGAAAGAATCAAATACTTTTCTTAAGAATAGCTTTCACTCAGTCTTATTCTCAGAAATATTGTCTAATTCTTTCTCCATATTACGAGTGTAGTCATATTTCATTATTTCTGGAAAGTGCTTCTCTAATAAAGCTGCAACTACTAATCCAAAATCAGTAATATTTATTTTTCCTTTTTCAAGTACTGCATATTCACGTTTAAGTACTATATTAATAATATGGGAGTAAGTAGAGGGTCTACCTATTCCTTCTTCGTCTAAAGAGTCAATAAGTGAAGCTTCTGTATGTGGAGCAGGAGGTCTCTTATCTACTCTCTTAATTTCAACATTACCAACAGGATATTTATTATTAATTTTTAAGTCTTCTGGGAAAGAAAAATCTTCAGTCAGAGCAAAGTATTTTTTGAATAATACTTTAAAGCCTTCAAAAATCTCTTTTCTAAAGTTAGCTGTTAATTGATTCTTATTATTCTCAAATCTGTAAGTAGTATTCTCATAAGTAGCTTCTTTCATTAAAGAAGCTACTGCGTAAGTTCAAATTAATTTGTAAAGTTTAAATTCATTAGGCTCTAATTTATTCTCTAAGCTCTCAGGAGTTAATTTAATATCTGTAGGCCTTATTCCTTCGTGAGCTCCTTGTACTAATTCTTCTTTTTTAGGAGCTTTAACACTCTTACTACTTCCTAAATAAGCTTTAGAGTAAGTATTAATGATGAATTCGTTAGCTTCTTTAACAAAGCTCTCAGAAAGATCTTCTCTATCAGTTCTTGGATAAGTAATTAAAGAAATAGATTCACCATCTATATTTACTCCTTCATAAAGTTTTTGAGCTGTTCTTTCTGTGGCATTAGAGCTCATTCCTAATTTATTAATAGCATTCTTCTGCATAGAAGAAGTCTTTAAAGCTCTAGGTGCTTTTTGTACTTCTTTCTTAGGATCATCTATTGAAAGTAAAGTGTATTCGGGAAGTAAAGAAGCCTTTACTTTCCCAGCATCCTCTTCTTTAAGAAAATTAACTAATCCATTCTTTAACTCTTTATGTAACTCTACTTCAATATCTGGAGAAACCTTTCTTAGGGTTAATTCAAGTGTATTCTTTAGAGTTATCTTTAAATTAAATCAGTGTTCTGGAACAAATCTCTTTATTTCTTCATGTTTATCTCTAAGAAATTTAAGTGCTATAGATTGAACTCTTCCTGCAGATATTCCTCCTATACTTTTGTTAACAAAATTTGAGAGCTTAAAGCCTAATCCCCTATCTAAAAATTTTCTTGCTAAATAAGAATTAATTTGATTCTGATCTAAATTCCTAGGCTTTAAAAGAGCTTCTTCTATAGCTCTCTTGGTTATCTCATTAAATACTACTCTTGAACACTTCTTTCTATTCTTCTCGCTTAATATTGAATATATATGTCAAGATATAGCTTCTCCTTCTCTATCTGGGTCAGTGGATAAATAAATCTTACTAGAATTATCAGCAGCTTTATTTATCTTATCTATTATGTTTTCTGATCTAGCAATACTCTTTCATGTAGTTTCAAAAGACTTTAGATCAAAGCCTAAAGGTGGAAATGATTTTTCATCTATTTCTCTGAAATGGCCAACTGTGGCCATCACTTTAATGCCCTTATTCTTTATATATTTCTCAATAGTGGCTATTTTGTTAGGTGACTCAATGAGCATTAACTCATTTTTCATCTAAGAATGCTTTGTTATTAATGGAAGAATTAACGGTTTTTTCTGAGTTTTTGGTTTAATTGCTTTTCAAATAGCATCTTTAATGAAAGATTTAGCTTCCTTAATATCTAATGTTTTATTTAAAGATAAATATTTTGCCAGTTCTTCAGTTAATTGCTGTGTTATGGCTTCATGTATCTCATCTTTTTTAGAATAGTCTTCAGTTAAAAAAGCTCTTGTGGAAAGGGAAGGTTTAGAAAAGCAATGTTGCTTTACACTGTAAATTAGAGAGACCATTATTAATCCATTTTTTTCTAATAATTGTCTCTCTAATACAGTACTACTATTAATATCTAATACGCCTTCATTACTAATATATTGTTTAGCTATAGGCACAGTAGTTAAATTAATATTCCTATCGTCTATCTCTATTTTTTCACCACTTGAAAGAAATCTAATTCTCTTAGGATCTATAGTATTCTCTAATGCTTTATGAACATTTACAAAATCTTTGTAATATCCATCTATAGGAACTATATTGTATGGAGATAAGAAGTTAACTATAAATTTAATATCTTCATTACCAGCACAATAAGGAACTATAGATTTAGGTTGTTTAATTAACAAAATATCATGCTTTGATATTTCGTTCAATAGTGTTATTTCTTCAAATTCATTTTCAGGAAGAGTAATAGTAGCCATTAAGAATAAATCTCCTTTTTGGAATTTAATTTCATGTTCTCCATCATTAATACTTGAAAGAGTCTTAAATAAAGTTTCTCCATCTCCTACTATAGCAATAAGTGAATTTTCGCTATTTATTAAAGGAGCAGATAAAGAATATTCTTCACTCTTGAAAACTTCAACATGCTTATTAAAGAGTTCAGATATGTAAGAATCTGAAATGTGAAAGTTCATGTGGTAAATCTTAGAGATCTTACTTAAATTAAATAAAGTATTCCAGTCATCTTCATAAACACTAACTATAGTTCTGTTTTTTGTTGAAGCTATTGATTTTTTTAAGAAGGAGAAGTTTTGAGCATTAGGGAAAGCAAAGCCCATCATCTTACCTGCGCTTTGAGCTCCTACTAAGAGTAATGTCGTCTTATTCTTAGCTTGTTGAGCAATTACATGTAATTGACTCTCACAACAAGGTTTATTTTCATTAGCAATTAAGAATTCATCTAAGAATACTACTACTTGACCTGTAACCAATTTAAATATTCAAGCATATGAGTTAGGTACAGAACTGGCTGTCTTAACGCCACATATCTTTAAACTACCAATACTTAAATCATTAGAGGGATTAACAGCAATAACATTAGTACTAATGGTTTTGTTATTCTCTTTTTGAAATCTTTCTAAAAAAGAATCAATTATTAACTTTCCCCCTGGACTTGTGTAAACTGGAATATCTTTGAATACTTCTAGGAAGTAGGGAAGGGAACCAATATTAATATTTCTAGGACAACCAATAAATATAGCTTTAACTCTATTTTTTTGCTCTGATAAATAACGTAAATCTGGAATTACTCTCTTAATACCTAATTGATTTGAAAGTTCTGCACCTATTCCAGTATTAAGAATGAAGATATCTCCATTAATTTCGAGAACCCCAGAATATCTTCCTTTCTCGTCTTGACCTCCTAACGAAAAATAATTTATTTTTGACACATTATGTAACGACTAAGTTCCTCTGGTATAGATATTGTTCCATCTTCACACTGATAATTTTCTATCAAAGCTGCAAAAAGTCTATCTATAGCCAGGGAAGAACCATTTAATATATGAGGAAACTTAGTCTTTTCACTTTTAGAAAAAATATCTTCTTTGTACCTTATTTTCGCTCTTTTGGCTTGAAAAGCTAATGTATTAGACACGGAAGATATCTCTCTATACCTATTCTCAGAAGGAAATCAAACCTCTATATCATAAGTTTTAGTTGAAGCAAAACTCATATCATTGTAAGGAAGCTGTATCACTCTGTAAGGTAAATTAAGTCTCTCTAAAATTCCTGAGGCATCTCTAACCATAGTTTCAAGTCATTCAAAAGAGTCTTTAGGTTCACAGAATACTACTATCTCAGTTTTATTAAATTGATGTAGTCTTATTATTCCAGAACTCTCAACACCTGCTGCACCAGCCTCCAATCTAAAACAATTAGAGTTAGCAGTTACTTTAATGGGTAAATCAGAAGCAGTAATTATTTTATTTTTGTAAAGATTAACTAATTGTGTTTCAGCAGTAGGAGATAAATATTTAGAGTCTGAAACTTTAAATAAATCTTTTTCAAATTTTGGTAATTGTGCTGTACCAAAAAGAGTATTTTGATTTACCACCACTGGAATATATTTTTGTTTGTATCCTTTACTCTC
The DNA here is from genome assembly GCF_001645765.1 of Candidatus Mycoplasma haematobovis. Classification (GTDB taxonomy): domain Bacteria; phylum Bacillota_I; class Bacilli_A; order Mycoplasmatales; family Mycoplasmoidaceae; genus Eperythrozoon_B; species Eperythrozoon_B haematobovis. Next base: position 109,837 of record NZ_LWUJ01000011.1, read on the forward strand.
ATTATGATCAATAGTGAACTGCATTAAAGCTCTAAAGAGCTTGGCACCAAAGTCAGTATAAACAACATAACCAGAACCTGCAATATCTGCTCCTAAAGATAAATCAAATAAATTATTCTTTATTGCTAATTCTTTATGAGAAAGAGGCTTAAATGAATACTGCTTTATTACTCCTCATTCTTTAATTAATTCTTCTTTATCAGTTAAAGAATCATCAGGAATATTAGGAAGTTTAGCCAAAGCCATATGTACCCTTTCTGATAATTCTTTTTCTTGAACGGAAAGAGTTCCAATTTCATTCTTTAAATTCCTAATTTCATTCCTATCTAAATTATCCTTTACTAAAGAATTCTTCTTGGTATTTAATTCAACCAATTTATTACTTAAATTATTAAGTTCTTCTGCTAATAACCTTGCTTCATCTAATTCTTTCTCCTCTACACCCCTTAGTTTGAATGATTTCTTTATTTCTTCAAAGTTTTGGCTTAATTCTTTGTAGCTATACATTAAGTTTTACTTCTCCTAATCAATCTGTCTTTCATATCTTGAGCTTCTTTAGGTAGTTTTTTATTGTTATGAATAAAGTCTATTTGTTTCTTATCTATGGTTTCTATTAATAGTAATGTTTCTACTATTAATAAAAATTCATCTCTATTAGCTATTATTATTGATTTAGCTTTAGCATATTGTTGATTAATAATAGCATTAATCTCTTTATCTATTTCTTCTGAATATTTATCAGAATAAGCTGATTTATATGGATTTTCAGCACCTTCTGAAGGTTCATATTGCATTAATCCTAATTTCTTAGACATACCTAATTTAGTTACCATATTACGCACTAAATTAGTTACTTTGTAAAGGTCGTTAGCAGCTCCTGAACTAATTTGGTCTTCTCCAAAGAATATCTCTTCTGCAGCTCTGCCAGCTAAAGCAGTAAGAATAATTGAGAGTAATTCATCTTTACGTTTTATGAAGGATTCTTGTTTTTCGGGAGCGGAAAGAACATAACCAGCCGCTTTTCCTCTAGGGATTATAGTTATTTTCTCCACTACCTCTCCTTCCTTGCTGTAAAGTCCTGCAATAGCATGTCCTGCTTCATGATAAGCAATTTGTTTTTTCTCATTAAATGATATCTTCCTATTTCTTTTTGCTGGTCCTGCAATAACTCTATCAATAGCTTCATTAACTTCGGCATTACCAATAACTCTTTTGTTATGTCTTACTGCTAATAAAGTGGCTTCGTTAAGTACATTTTCTAGTTGAGCACCAGAGAATCCTGGTGTTTTTCTAGCTACATCTTCCAAGTTAACTGAAGAAGAGATATTCTTATTTCTTGCATGAATTTTAAGGATAGCTGTTCTTTCTTTAATGTCTGGAAGACTTACTTGAATATGTCTATCAAATCTACCTGGTCTTAAAATAGCTTCATCTATAGAGTCTAGTTTATTAGTTGCCGCCATAATAACAATACCTGTCATAGTATTGAATCCATCCATTTCGCTAAGTAATTGGTTAATTGTTTGATCATTGACTCCGCCACCCATAAATTTATTGCCTCTTTTGGCAGCAACAGCATCTATTTCATCAATGAAAATAATACATGGAGCTAATTTCTTAGCTTTATTAAATAGCTCTCTAACTCTCTTAGCCCCAACACCTACAAACATATCATCAAAGCTAGAACCAGCTACCTCTAAGAAAGGTACATCTGCTTCTCCTGATACTGCTTTAGCTAATAAAGTCTTACCGGTACCTGGAGGACCATAAAGAATTACACCTCTAGGTGTTCTTGCACCCATAGAGTTGTATTTGGATGGATTTTTCAAATAATCAACAATTTCTTGTAATTCTTCTTTTTCTTCTTCAATACCCGCAACATCTTTGAAAGTAATTTTGGACTTAGCTGTCTTGCTTAAAGATTGTCCAATTTTGAATATAGAACCACCCCCATACATACCCATACTTTGAGATTTCATGGCTGATCTGGCCATGAATAAGAAAAAGCCTAAATAAACTAATGTTGGTAATAGAGAAAAGAATACTGAAGCTGGTGTAACTCTATGGGGATCAGCAGGATTAGAAATTGCATAATGAACTAATCTAATAAAGCAACAACAAGCACAACACTTACCGTTCTCACAGCATTTATCCTTGCAACAGTCTCCTGAACAATCTTTACAACAATCATCAGAACAACCTTTTTCACAGCAATTACAGTCTGTTCCTTTTGAACAACATCCATCTACTTTTTTTTTGAAAGAACAAGAATTAGGTAAAGAGTAAATTATTTCTGTTCCGTTGTTTTTGTTAACAGTAACAGTAAATGCAACTTTTCTTCCTTTTCCTTTTTCCTTCGTTATTATCCTATAAACATCTCCTCCTTGCCCTTGAGATAATTTTTCGGAATAAGTATTTTCTGAATTTCAATCTGTTTCAACTGTTTCATCGCTTCCGCTTCCATTTTTTGGAGTTAACTTTAAGCCACCACCCCCATTACATCCTATTTTTGTAACTTCAATATTCTTAGGTTGTCCATGAAAAAATATGAAATAAAGAATGGCTAGTGTAGTAGCACCAATTACTCCTCTAATTAATCATGTTCTGGATGGATTAGGATCGCCACCAGATAGACTCTTTATGAACTTAGAAGGCTTCTTATTCTTAGATTCTTCTGAATCTATGTCTGATAATAAATCCAATCATTGAATCCATTTTCAAGTAAGATTCATTAAATTGGAAGAAACTTAATTTTTTTAAAGTCTAACCCTTATTAGAAGTCAATAGTTTTGACAGTTGTTAACAAAATAATTCTTTTAATTCAAAAAAATAGCATCCAAAGGGAACTTAGACACGTTTGAATTGTTCATAACTCAAATAATTTTAAAATGAAAATAATTTCAGTTTAAATTTTAAGAATACTTTTCGACTTTAAATTTGTGTCCAATTTAACAATAAGAATACTTACTGAACTCCTAGAAGAAAATTGGTTTTCTTTCCACCAAATTTATGCTCCTTTATTAAGTGAAAAAGCTAAAAATTTGTACATTAATTTCTACTACCAACAAAGCATTAATGAACGATTAAATATTCATGCTTATTCTTTCAAATCATTCTTAAAAAATTCAAAAATTAAAGAGGAAGAATTTGAAGAAGTTTTTCAAGAATTAAATGAGTTAGGATTAGCAAAAAAAAAAATTAAATCAAATATTAATACTGCTTCTGAAGTATTAATAAAACTTAAAAGAGCTTTAGATATTAAAGAAGCTTTAAAGATAGAAAAAATTAAAGGAAAATTAAAGGCTACTTTAACTAAAGAAAAATTTTCAGAACTTAAGTTAATAACAGAAGAAGTAGAGGAATTTGAAGAAGAGCCAATAGTAGAAAAAGAGGTATTAAATAAAGATATTTATTGTGAATTCTACAATGGTGTTTTCAAACGCTTAAATGAAGAATTCTCTGTTAATGATGAAACATTAAGTCTAATTAAAGAATATGAAAAAGTTATTACTATGGAAGAATTTCAAAATTTTGCTTATCAAGCTATTAAAGAATTAGATGGAAAGTACCACATCTCCCACAATCACTTTCAATTTCTTATTGAACAAAAGATAAATAATAATAGTGATGAGAAATTTGATTCTTTCCAATATGATTTGTTTTGAAAAGGCTTATTAGATAACCCAGATAGCAAGAGTAAAAAAATATTTAAATCTTTATTCTCTAAATATGATTGTGAAACTCTTTACAAGAAATTAACTAATAAACCAAAAACACCTATAGGGCTTAATAAATGAATAAGAGACTGTATACAAAACAAGAATTTCTCGTTTCCTATTATTAATGCAACAATGTCTTTTGTAAAGACATTACTTCACAAAATACCTGTTAATTACTTAATTAAATTATCAGATACTCTATATGAAAATAATGCTACTGATTTTGAATCATTTATTAGTCATATTAAAGATGTAATATCTCATGATGCTGATAATAAAGATAGACTTAATATTAAGAATAAGAAGAAATCATTTATGTTTCATTATTAATGATTTCTTTAAAGCGAGAATTAGAGAAGAGTTTTTTTAAGAAAAAGTTTTCAGAAATAAAGAAACACCCTTTACTTAAAGACTTAGAGCTTGAAGATGAAGAAATAATTAAAGGGAGGGTAGAGATAAATAAGGTATTAGAGAATTACAATAAGTGTGGAGAGAGCAAAAGGTTATGTTTTTCATTAGAACCTCACTTCACTTTAAAGAAGAATGTAGATGGTAAATTAATAATTAAAGAATACAAATGTACTAAATCTAAGAACTATCAAAATATTACTTCTGAAAGCATTAATAAAGAAATAAATAAATTAGTTACCTCTACATTTATTACCTTTAATAATGAAGATGTAAAAAAAAGTATTGAAAACCTATCAGATTCAGAAATAATTAAGTCATTAGTAGAAAATATAGGAAACTGTAATTATCCGATCGAAAATATGTGTATTTCGACTGATAATTTAGAAAGTAAGAAAGATTTTGTACTTATTTATGCTTATCATTTAGTTCTCTCAGGAGAAAAAGTAACAATACTTAAAAGTTCTGAACTTAAAGAGATATGTATTAGATATTCTTACAATTTTGATAAGAAAGAGGAGGATATTGAAAAATATGAAGAATTAATAAATGTAAAGAATTTAATAATTATTGATTTTGGATTAGAGAACGAATTACAAAAAATATATTACTACTTAGACTTATTTCCTGATTTTCTCTCTAGTAGGAGTGAAAAGAATAAGAAAACACATATTATTACTTCAATTAAGTGAGACCTAATTAGATCCTACATAAGAACTAATTACAAAAATGAGATATCAAAAGAAATTAATAAACAAAAGCTCTCAGCACTAGAGAATACTATGCAAATGTTTTTTTCCAGATTTACTTAAGAATATTTTTTCAAATAATTGAGGAGATATTCAATCTGGTCTTACTTTAATATCTATCTCGTTCTCAGAAACAAGTTCTTCGATTTGCTCTAAATTTAAAAATTTCTTTCAATTATTAACGAGTGTTTTTCTAGGCATAAAGAATGATTTTTTTAAAAATAAAGAGTATTGCTTTATTGAATTAAATATTTCACTCTCTTTCTTTTTGAAATGTATTACTACTGAATCTACTTTTGGAATAGGAAAGAAATTATTTCTTCCTACATTTAATACTTTCTTAATAGTGCTAATAGTTTGAAGAAAGGCAGAAAAAGAAGTGTAATTCTTATTTGAATGAGGAGAAGTAATAGATTCAAATACTTCTTTTTGAACCATAAATACTGCTTCTTTAAAAATGGGTTCAAATAAGAATTTAGAAATTATTGGAGAAGTTATGTAGTAAGGAATATTACCTACAATTAAAGCTTTTTGGTTAGATTCAAAAATATTATTAATTTTAAGTTCTAAAAAGTCTTCAACTATTACTCTTGAAGTAGGAAACTTTTCTTGCAAAAAATAAGCTAATTTCTTATCTATTTCAACAATAACTAAATTATTAGATTGAATATATTGAGTAAGTGCTCCTTCTCCCCCTCCTACTTCAAGTAAATTATCAAAGTTTAAAGAATTTATGTATTTTCCTATTTTCTCTTGAATTAATTTATTCTTTAAAAAAACTTGACCTCATTTCTTTATATGTCTATGCATTAAACACCAAGCTTCTTAAGTTTAATTTCAAATAGATTTCTTTTTTTCTTTCTACTCTTTAATATCTCATGAATTATTAAGCTCTGAAATATAGTAAATATAGAGTTAAAGAAATAATAAATAGCTAAACTAGTAGATCAAAAGAAAGTAAATAACAAAAACATTATTGACATTATCTTTTGAATTCTCTGCATTCTGTAAGTTTGAGAGTTCTTGTCTATTACTTCTTTCTTTGTAGAATCATTTCTTAATTTAGCTAATCAAGAAGTAATTTTTTGACTTGAAAAGTTAACTGGAATAATTACTAAGCAAAGTAATAAATAAGCTCATCCTTTATTTTCTAAAAAATGAAAGAAAACCATATCTGATGGTTTTTTTGATAAATCTCAAATGCTAAAGAGGGTAGTAAATTTGATAGGTCTACAAATAGTTATTAATCTAAATACAATAAGAAATATAGGAGTATTGATAAAGAAATTTTCAAGTACTATTAAAGGTCTAAGATCATGTTTTTTGTAGTAATTAGATAATTCTTGATGTTTTCTTAATTTAGCTTGTTTATCTGCAAAATCATACTTATCATATTTACTTTGAATAGCATCTAAGAATGGTTGATGTAAAGCTTGTTTTTCTTGATATATAGATGATCTAAGAGTTGTTCAAAAAGTAATAAATCTCATGAAAAACATAATAATTAGCATTGAAAAAATTACATAAAGTCCATTCTCTTGTAAAGAAGGAAAATTCTTGTGAAAAGTTCACATCAATAGCATGAATACTCTTGCTACTGGATAAACAAATCATGAGAGAAATGGACCGTAAATAAATGTTGGTTTAAAGAATGCGTGATATTTAGGACCTGCTATACTTCAACTTCCTAATACAAATTTAATATCATCTACTCCTTGTTCTCCTGGTAAGAAACCAAATTCTAAACCTACTCCAGGTGAAGGATCATAATTAGTATAGGGAGCTGCAAAAGATTGAATAAATGATCATAAGATCATTAATAAGCTAAATGAATAACAAACTATCTTTACATAAAATAAAATATTTTCAGTCTTAAAAGTTTTCTCTTGCTCTTTTTTCTTATCTCAAAAAGGCGTTAGTTTTTTTTCATTACTTATCATTTATTTGAAACATAATATTTAAAAATTCCTCTTTAATTTTTTCAAAAGAAATATCTTTTCTCAAGAAATCTTCAAAAAAACTATTCCTATAAAAAAAAACACATTTTATTTTTGGTAGATAAATAATGCTATTCTTAGTATTTAAAGCTCAAAATAATCTCTTTAAATATTTCCTTCTTGGAGAAGACTTTATTTTTTTTTTTGGAATTATTACACCTATTTTAATATTTAATAGTTCTTTATCTTTTCTGTAATAACAAACTAAGTTCTTTGAAAAAATCTTATTTCCTTTTGATAATATTGATTTAAAATCCTTATTTTTTAAAAGCCTGTATTTTTTTTGCAATTATTCACTAGAAACAGTTAAATACCTTCTACCTTTTCTTCTCCTATTATTGATTATTTTTCTTCCATTGCTAGTACTCATTCTTATTAAAAAACCATGTGTTTTGTTTCTTTTTCTATTATTTGGTTGATAAGTCCTTTTCATAAGTTAAATGAATATATGAAAGAGTATTTTAAATAATTTAAAAAAAAATAATTCTTTATTTAATGTAACTAAATCACTATTATTAGGAAAAGTAGAGATAATTAATAATAAAAAAATAATTATTTACTTAGACTTAGAAAATATTAATTATTTAAAAAACAATTTCTTAATTCCTTTAAAGAAATCTATATTTGAAACAACCAATAAAGAATTATTATTAGATTTTGAAATTCAAAATAATGAATACTATTTTCTAAAAAATCAAGAATATTTCTTAAAAAAACACAATGTTGATAACTTTTATATTTTTAAATACAACTCAGAAATAATCAATAAACTAGATTCTTTTTTAAATAATAAAGAAGACAAATTTTTTTATTTTTGAGGTAATTCTGGAATAGGTAAGAGTTATTTAATAGCTTACTTTATTAATAAATACATTCATACTAAAAAAATAATCTATTTAGATACTAATGAATTCATTAAGAAATATTATGAATTTACAAAATTAAAAAAGAATTTTCTAAATTTAATAAGAATATTTCTTACTTATGAATTAATAATTTTTGATAACTTTCAAAGTACAAAAAATAAGAAAAAAATAAATGAAATATTTAATTTATTTTTTAAAGATAGTGCTAATAATAAATTTATATTTATTTCAAATATTAAACAAGATATTCAAAAAGACTTAAATTCTGTATCTATTTTTAAAATTAATGAACCAGAAGAGGAAGATACAAAAAATATAATAAATAATTTTTTAAAAAATTACGACAAGAACTTAATTTTTTCTAAGGAAGCTATATCTTACTTAACTGAAGTATTAGGAAACAATATACAGGTATTAATAGATAAATTATTAAAGATAATTCTTATTTTAGGTAAATTTGAAACGACAAAAATAATAGATATTGATGATTTAAATAAACCTTCAATAAAGTCAGAAATATTTAATAATAATGAAAAATTATTAAATTTTCATAATAATCAACAAATCAAAATTATTTGTAAAAAATTAAACTTTAAACCTGAGGAATTACTTGAAAATAATAGAAAAAAAGATATTGTACTAAAGAGAGATATAGTTATTTACATACTTAAGAAAAGATTAAATATTAGTATTACTAACATTGGTAAGATGTTTAATAAAAATCATTCAACAATAATACATTCTTTAAAAAAAATAGAGAAAAAGCTTGAAAATAAAGACTTTAAGAAATACTTAGATAACTTCTCTTAATTAATGCATTTAATTTTCAAAAATGATTACATTAAATCAATAAAGAACTTTATTTCAATACCTTATGAATCATTTGAAGAAAAAATAAAAAATATTGAAATTAATTGTAACTCTGAAGAAGTAATATTAATAATAAGTAATAGTAAGAATTTATTTAAATTAAATCTTAATAAAGGAGAAAATTTAAATATTTACAAAACTGGCAATTTTTTATTAGAGATTAAATTACTTAATTCTTTAATTGATAATCTTAAATCAGATAATATTCTTGAAATTTTTAAAGTCGAAGATAATTATTTGCAATTTTTATCAGGTAATTTTGAATGTAATTTAATATCTAAAAAAATTAATAATAAGAATAATAATTTAATTAATTTTAATTTAATTGAAAATAAAAAAATTAATATTTCTTATTCATTATTTAATATTTCTTATTCAAAATTAAAAAATTTCTGTAAAGGACAAGATAATACATTTCATAATAATGACATACTTAAAAACATTCATTTCAAAAAGAAACTTGATGAAAATTTAATTGAAGTTTGATCTTCAGATAATTACAGAACAGTATTTGGTAAATTTGAATATGAAAAAAATATTAAATTTGAATTAAATATTAGACCTCTGTTATTAAATACCTTATTAACTTTATTTTCGAACTATTTAAAGGAAGATTTAGATATTTGAATAACTAATAATGAATTTATTTGTAGAAAAGATAATTTATTTATGAAAGTTAATGTTGATGCTGATAACTTTCCAGAATTTTCAAATTGATTTAAATCTAAACCAAATATAGAATTTATACTTTCAAAAACTGAATTATTAGAAGCCATAGATAGGAATTTATTATTAATAGTAAATAAAAATTTAAAGACTACTATTTACAAATTAGATGGTGATAAATTATGAATTGAATATGATGATTTAGAAAAAGGATTCTGTAAAGAGTTTATTTTTGTAAAGAATTTATCAGATAATAATATTGAATTTTCAATAAATAATACCTTATTAAAACCTTTAATAAAAAATATCGATTCAGAAAGAATATTATTTAGTATTTTTGATTCATTTAAACCTATACTTATTCTTCCTTACAAAAATGAAAAAGATAACTTTAAACAATTTATTCTTCCAATAAGAAATGTCTAAGAAAGATGGTAATCTAAATCAAAGACAGAAATTTATACTAAAGACATTAATTGAAAAATATATTGTTGAAATTGATTTAATTAGTTCATTAAGTCTTGCAAAAACTAAGGAATTAAAGTCTTGATCTTCTGCAACAATAAGAAATGATATGTTAGTTTTGGAAGAAAAGGGATATCTTAAGAAAGAACATTATTCATCTGGAAAGATACCAACAAAACTAGGGTATGAATTCTATATTGAATTTCTTATGAAAAACTTTTGTTCAAAAAATAATTTTGAAATTAAAGATAAATTAATTGAAGTATTTAGTAATAGACATTTATCAATTGATGAAATGATCGATAAATGTTCTTTCTTAATATCAGAATTTTTAAATCTTCCTTTAATTCTTACAAGAACAAAAAAAATAGAAAATGAATATTTAAAGAAAATAGATATTGTAAATATAGATAGAAATTCTTATCTTATTTTTATAGTTACTTCACATGGAAAAATAATTAAGAATACTGTTGAAATTAAAGATTTAAATAGTGAAGAAGTTAGTGATGTTATTGCTTCAATAAGATTATTAAATGAAAAGTTAAGTAATTGTAAAATAACTGAAATTAATACTAAATTGAATTCAATAGTACCAAATTTAAAGGGAAAAATACATCAATTTGAATTTGTTTATGAAAATATTATTTTTCAAATGATTAATAATTTCCTTCAAAAAATAAAACCTGTTTCAAAAATATACAATACTAAATCTATTATTTTTCAACCTGAGATAAAAAGGAATCAAATAGATATTGTTGATATATTTAAATTATTAGAGAATTATTCAACTTTTTCACCTTTCAATTACAATTTTTTAAGGACAGGTAATACATTAATAAATTTAGAAAATGAGGTTGAAGGCTTATCAATAGCTACAACAACAATAGATATAAATTTGACTACTCACGAGTTATCTGTTGTTGGACCCATAAGAATGAACTATGCTTTGATTAAATATTTATTTGAATTTATTAATGAAAAATTAAACTTTTTGAAAAAATCCTAAGAAATTATGTCTAAAGATATTATTTCAAATTCTGAAAAATTAAATGAGTATGAAAATTTAAAGAAAACTTTTAAAGAATTAGAGACTAGAGAGAAAGAACTTAAAGAATATTTAAATGTAAATGTTTTTAGTTATGCACAAAATAAAGAAAATTTAGAGGATATTTTTGAAATAAGAAATTCTTCTTTAGTACTTTCGAGAGAAAATAATGTAAATATTCCAATACTTGAAATTAACCATTTAACAAAATACTACGCAAGTAAAAAAATACCTTCTTTATTAAATTTAAATCTAAAGATTTATTTAGGTGATTTACATGTAATTGTTGGAGTTAGTGGATCAGGAAAAACAACTTTATTTAATTGTATTAAGGGTATTGAAAACTATGAAGGTGAAATTATTATTGATGGTAGAGAACTTAAATTAGAGACCTTTCCTAAAAATTTAGTAAGTTTTGTATCTCATGATATTGAATGAAATATTTATTCAACAGTTGAAGAAGTATTCTTAAAGAAATTTCAAGATTTAGGAATGACTGAAATTGAAGCACAAAACTATATGAGGAGTGCTTTAGAACAGTTTAATTTAACTTATTTAAGAAATCATTTAGTAATTGATCTTACTTTATTAGAGAAAAGAAAAATACAAATAATGTTTGCTTTAGCTACTGATCCTAGCTTAATAGTATTTGATGAAACCTTTTTAGGTTTACAACAATATGAATGTTTAGATTTACTTGTTATTTTTTCTAAATTAAAAAGGGACAATAGAGCAATCCTTTTCTTATCACATTCATTTGATAACTTTCCTAAATTCTCTAATACTATTTCGATCCTTTCAAAAGGAAAGATTTATTACACAGGACTAGTTGAGAATTTGTTCTTAACTCAGCAAAATAAATATTCAATTTCAACTATGGATAATAAAGCAGCATTAGCTATTCTTTCAAAAATTAAATGTAATTTTTCTTACAATGAAATAATTGATACTATTTATGTTAAGTTTGATGGAAAACTTAATTTGCTTTTGTTTCAAAAAGAATGTGTTCAAAAAAATATAATTATTCAAGAAATTAGACCAATTGAAACTAATATTAATGATCTTTATCCTGTATTAGTTAAGGTAGGAAATAGACAGGCTATTAAAGATATAAATACGAAGAGATATTTCACTCCTAAATAGTAATTGCTATTATTTGATGGAGTATTTGGTTTAGATCCTCTACTAATTTCTTGCTTTTTTTTTACTTTATTCGTATGGACATTTTCAATATCTGTAGTAATTCCAATAGTAGTAAGAAAACAAATGGATCGAACTCTTAAGATACTTTGTTCTGTTTGTGGAATACTTTCAGTAATATTTTTTATTATTTTTTTAGTAACCCTTCCTGAGGGCTATGGTTGATTTGGATTTTGAAAAAAGAAGAGTAATTTATTTCCTAGTATAGTGAAGTAAGTTTTAAAGCTAATTTTCCTTCTCTTACTATTTTCTTTTCATCAAAGTCATAAATAGTTGAAGGTTCATTACTTAATTTATTACTAGCACTTACATAAAGTACTTTATCCTTAAATATTCTTTTTGCTTCTTTAAGATTCTTTATTGGATTTTGACCGGACATATTAGCACTTGAAGATCATAAAGGACCGGTACTTCTTAATATCTTTAATAGTATTTTGTTCTTAGGAATTCTATATCCTTGCTTTTCATAAATTAAAGTAAGAGAACCAGGTCAAAATTCTTTAGCTAATTTCTTAAATTCTTCTGGTAACTTCTTTCCTATTTGACCAATATCACTAATTAATAGAATATTTTTTTTATTTTTTTCTCTATTCTTCAATTTGTAAATATTATTTTCTTTAGTAGAAAGGAGTCCAAAAACAGTTCCTGTATTTATTACTATAGGCTTACCTTTCTTAATTTTATTAATTAAGAATTTAAACAAAATGGAGCAAAATACGGGAATCAAACCCGTGTCTTGTCCTTGGCAAGGACATGTTTTATCATTAAACTAATTTTGCAAAATCTATCTAATTATATTTGTAGAGCCTAATGAAATATAAAATAATACTAGTTTGCTCTAAATGTAATTCTAGAAATTACACTTACAAAACTACTAAATTTATAGAAAATTTAAATAAGTACTGTTCTAATTGTAAGAAAAATACTATTCATAATGGAAACAAATAATATTAAGGAATTAAGTAGTCCTGATGATTATTCTTGATTTAAAGTACATTTAAAAAACATAAAAAGAGAAACGCAAATATTAATTGCCGGAGTTGTTAAAAATTTTAGAAGAATATCTTGGCATAATAAGAAGAATTTAACTAATGAATATATACAAGTAATAGGTATTTTGTTTTTTCTTGCAATCTTTTTTTATGTAATATACAAGTTTATTTCTTTAATACAACAGTAAAATATTAGGTAACTATGGAAAATCAAGAATTTAGTTGGTACACATTAAGAACTTTATTAGATGAAGAAAAGTTAATTAACTCAATAAATGAATTTATTGGTCATCATAAATTAAGTGATCGTATTAGAGAAGTTAAATTCTTTAGGGAGCACAAAATAATTGAATCAGAAGAGTTTTCACCTAGTTCTGATTTATTACCTAAGAGAGGTTTCAAAGCAAGCAAGACATCTGCTTGGGTGAAATTAAGTAATGGAAATTACAAAAGACTTAAATTAGTTGAAAAGAGACCTTTCAAAGGTATGATTTTCATAAATATGGATTATGACTTTGATTTATTTAAACTTTCAAAATTCTGAGATGCTAATTCATTCTTTTTAGGTGCACCTAATCCAGCTCCAATATCAAGTTTTCAATTGAAAAAAACTGAAGATTCTTTAGATAAGAGTATTCCATCTATTAAAGAATATGCTGAATCTAAGGGATATATGTTGGTAGAGGGAAGTGTTTCTTCTTTCAAAGATGTTAAAGTTGAAGGCGTTAAGGGCGAGGAACCGGTAGAGGAAGTTGGAGAAGCAATTCTAGAGAATAAATATGTACCTACTGAACAAGAAATATTAGAGGCAAAAAAAGCAGAAATATATTCAGATTTAAAAATTAAAGAGTATGAAGATAATTTTGATATTGTTCCAAGAAGTAAAGGAAAATCTAAGAAAAATGAAAATAAGTTTAAAGTAAATGATTTTGTGTTTATAAGTAAGCTAGGATTTAAAGGTGTTATTCAAGAAATAGATTACGAAAAGGATATTGTAGTTGTTGGAGTGCAAATGTTTGGTAGAAGACAGCCGGTTAGTTGTAAAATTTCAGAGATAAGTGAAATATAGTTGTATGTTTAAGAATTTTTTTAATAAATTTAAAGCTAAGCAAGAGCCTCCTAAACCAGATTTTAGAGTAGATGTTTTTTCTCCTTGTGATGGTGAGTTGGTGGCACAAAAAGATATTCCTGATGAAGGTTTTTCAGAACCTCACATGGGTGAAGGTGTTGGTATTAAGCCGTCTAATTCGGAGATTGTTTCATTTATGACTGGTAAATTAGTTACTTTATTTAAAACTAAACACGCTTACATAATTAAAGACGAAGATATTGGAGTTAGTGTTATGTTACATTTAGGAATTAATACTGTTGAGATTCCTGAAGAACTTAAAGCTTTCACCACTAACAGATCAGAGGGTGACAACTTAGAAGCTAACACACCTTTATGTGAAATGAATTTAGAGGTTGTTCAACAACAAGAAAAAAGTATTGTTTCAGCTTTGTTAGCTATGAAAGAAGATCTTAATGGTAAGAAAGTATTAATTCATAAATCCCTTGGGGAAGTTAAAAAGGGAGAATTAATAATGTCTATAGTTCCCGCTTAGTTTGTTTTCTAAGAAAGAGAACACAGCTAGGTGGTACGAAAATATTGTCAAAATTTCTGGGATAGCTTTACCAGGAATAGTTAAGGGTACTTTATTTATTAATTCAAAAGGTTGAAATATATGAGAAAGAATTCAAGCTTTTGTAAATAAAGAATTTAAGAAAATAGGACTTAAGAATATTTCTTTACCATCCTTTATTCCATTATCTGAAATTGAAAAAGAGAAAGCAAGTCTTACTGGTTTTATTCCAGAACTTTATTTAATTTCTAAGTCTACTGATCCAGATACAAAAAATACTTTTTTGAGACCTACTTCAGAAATACTTTTTTCACACTTTTTCAGAAGCATTCTTAATAGTTATGAAGATTTACCTTTACTTTACAATCAATGATGTAATGTCTTTAGATCTGAGAAAAATACAAAAGCTTTTTTAAGAAGTTGTGAATTTCATTGGCAAGAAGCGCATACTTTACATTTAACTAAAGAAGAAGCATTTGAATATTTAAATTTATTTCATGAAATCTACAAGAAGCTAGTTAAAGAGCTATTAAATATTGCTTTTTTGGAGGGAGAGAAAACAGTAAATGAGAGATTTCAAGGAGCTCTAAAGACTTTAACTTTAGAAGCTGTAATGCCTGATGGGCAGGCTTTACAAATAGCTACTTCCCATTACTTAGGACAAAACTTTAGTAAGATGTTTGAAATTAAATTTACTAATAGTAATAATCAAAAAGATTATCCACATCAATTATCTGCTGGTTCTTCAACAAGACTTATTGGTGCTTTAATACTTTCACATTCTGATGATGAAGGATTAGTATTACCCTTTGATCTTGCAGATGTACAAATCAAGGTATTAGTAATTAATGGTGTAGTTAATGAAAATTCAGAGCTATTTAATATTATTAATAATGCACTTAAAGATTATTTAGTAGAGTGAGATTTTTCTAATAAGTCATTTGGTTGAAAAATTAAGAATGAAGAATTAAATGGCACTCCTTTTGTGATACTTTTAGGAGCTAAAGAATTAGAGAATAAAGTATTATTAATTAAATCTAGATTAGATAGTGAGAAAAAAGAAGTATCTTTTGAAAATTTGAGTAATTACTTTAAAGAAGAAATTAAAGAATACAAGAATAAACTTCTTGAAGCTTCAAAAAGTAATTTAAAGAATTCTATAGTTAAGTGTAACACTTTAGAGGAAGTAAAGAAAGAAATATTAGAAAATAAGAAAATTGCTTTAGTTCCTTGGTTTGATGATGAAGAAAATGAAATTAATTTTAAGAATGAACAATGAGGTTTTTCGCCTAGGTGTATTGAATCTCGTTTAATCAATTCTAAAGAATTTTGTTTTTATAGTGGTAAAATAGCTACCGTCTACGCTTATTTTGGAAGAAGCTATTAGTTATGTCACTTAAATTAAATACTTCTTTTCTTGTTGATATTAAGGAAGAACAAGTAATTAATCAATATAGAGAGAGAATTGGAAAAATAATAGAGGGAGTTAAGAATAAGTCATTGGCTGGCGCTGAAATGCTGGGTTGAATGACTTGAGTTGATAAAGATCATTCTGGACTTATTAAAGATATTGTTGTTTTAAGAGAGAAATGATTAAGTAAAGGAGTAGAGGTTGTAGTTATTGTTGGAACTGGGGGTTCTTATATTGGTTGTAGAGCTGCCTTAAATTTCTGTAATAGCGCCTTTGAGAAAAGTAATTTTGAATTTATTTATTTACCTTCTTTTTCAGAGAGATATTTAGGTGAATTATTAGATTATTTAAAGAATAAGAAGTTTTCAGTAGTAGTTATTTCTAAGTCTGGTACTACTCTTGAAAGTTCAGTATCTTTTAGAGTATTAAGGGATTTACTGGCTGAAAAAGAAGGAGAAGCATATGCTGACTATATAGTAGCTGTTACTGATAAATCAAAAGGAATATTAAGAGAGTTAGTAAATAAGAGAAGTATAGTAAGCTTTGTTATTGAAGATGATATTGGCGGAAGATATTCTACTTTAACAGCAGTTGGATTAGTGCCAATGGTATTGGCTGGAGTAGATGCTGAAAAAGTATTAGCAGGGGCCAAGAAATCAAAAGAAGAGAACTTTAAAGAAGGAAGTAGCGCTGCTACTTATGCTTCCATAAGACATTATTTATTTGATGAAAAAGGATTAGTTTCTGAATGTATTGCTTCTTATGATCCTCAATTATCTTTCACTTTGGAAAAAATGAAACAATTATTTGCTGAATCTGAAGGTAAGGATAATAAAGGTTTGATGCCTGTATTATTTAACTTTACTCCAGATTTGCATTCAGTAGGGCAACTACTACAAGATGGATTTAAGAGTTTTTTTGAAACTATAGTATTAGTAAATAAGCCTAAATATGAGATTTCACTTAATAAATCTAAATTTGATAATGATGATAATTTAGATTGGTTAGCAGGAAGAACTTTAAAGGAAATTAATAATTGTGCTTTTAGTGGAACTATAGATGCACATTCTAAAGTAGGCAAGATTAATAATTTAGTTATTGAATTAGATTCTTGAGCTCCAGAAGTGTTTGGTTATTTTTATTTCTGATTATCATTAGTAGCTATGTTTTCAGCTTATTTATTTGAAGTTAATCCATTTGATCAACCAGGTGTTGAAACTTACAAAAAACGTATGTTTGGTCTATTAGGAAAGCCTTAATGTTTAATGGATCTTTCCTTTTCTAAATGAAGGAGTTTAACAAGAATTGTTGGTATTACAATAACCACAACAATACTGATTTTTGCTATTGTTGGAATAGCATCTTCAGAATCTTCAAAATTCATATGAGCATTAGTATTTAATTATTTAGTAAGTGTAGTCCTATCCCTAAGAATTATTAATTCTCATAGAAGAAGTGATCTCTTTGTTGTACTTTACTTATTCTCATTCTTACTAGTTCCATTCATTAGTCCCTTTGTTTATTTCTTACTAGGATTTGATTCTGTACATATTCAGAACAATCCTAAATACTTAAAGATACTTCAAAAATACAAGAACTATAGTAGATATATTGAAAATAAAAAAATTAAGAATTTAAGTCATCTCTCTCATAAAGTTTTTTTTTACAACTTAATTAAACATGATGCAAATATATGTGGGAATAGTAAAATAACTCTTCTTTCAACACCTATTGAAATACTTCAAGAAATAACATCTTTAATAAAGAAAGCTAAGCAATTTATTCATTTGGAGTTCTATATTTTTGGAGATGGCTTAGTTTCTGATCATATTCTTGACTTATTAAGAAAAAAAACAGAAGAGGGAGTAGAGGTTAGATTAATGGTTGATTACCATGGTAGTTTTAGAAGACTTAGTTCTAAGACTAGGAAGAAAATAAAGAAATATGGAATTGAATTAAGAATATTTAATCATTTCTTTAGATTTGATAGTCTTTGGTGACAATATAGGAACCATAACAAAATAATAGTAGTTGATAATAAATATGCTTTTTGTGGTAGTAGTAATATTGCAGACGAGTACTTCAATATTACTCAATTCTATTTTCAAACTACTGAATTAGGAGTAATTGTTGAAGGTACTGTAGTTAACTCTATTAATGCTTTATTCTGTTCACACTGAGAGATGTGTTGTATTAAACCAGTTAAAGGAGATCCTTTAATGTTAGATGGACTTAACTACTTCAGAGAATCTAATATTTCTGAAAATACTAATACAGTAATTCAAGTATTAAATGCTTCACCTCTTTCGCCAGAATTAATTATTAAAGATAATTTAGTACAGTTAGTCTCAAATGCTAAGAAATCTATATTGATATCTACTCCTTATTTTTACCCCCCTAAAGATTTAATAAATGCTCTTAAACAAGCTAGTGTATCAGGGGTATCTATAAAAATATTAGTACCTAAACAAACGGATTTTAGGAATTTCTTTAGGAGTTTAAATAGACAACTATTTACCTCTTTAATTCCAGAGAATATAGAGATATATGAATATTTTGGATTTAATCATGAGAAAATAATGATAGTAGATGATGAAACCACTTACTTTGGTTCTTACAATTGAGACTATAGAGCTCTTTATCTAAATTTTGAAAATGCTTTATTAGTTAAATGTAAGAAGTTTACTTCTTTAATAACTAAGTTTGTTGAAAATCAATTCAAAAATAGCCACAAAATTGTTCTCTCTGATTTGAAAAAAATGAAGTCATTTGTTGCTTTTTCGCATGGAGTGTTCATAAGAATATTTAAACCCTTCCTATAATGTCTAATCTTTTTTTTTCTTTAAGCAAAGATAATAAATTAGCTGAAGAAGTAGTTAAGCATTTAGGACTTAAATTATCTGAAATTCAAATAATGAATTTTGCAGATGGAGAGACTTTTGCTAAACCTTTAGTATCTGTAAGAAATAAGAATGTATTCATAATTCATTCTACCACTAAGCCAATAAATGAAAATTTAATGGCTTTATTAATTGCTTTAGATTCCTTTAAGAGAGCTTTGGCTAAGGAGATAAATGTTGTTTTTCCCTATTTATGTTACGCTAGACAAGATAGAAAGTTGCAAGGTAGGGAGCCTATTACTTCAAGATTAGTAGCAGATTTATTAACAACAGCAGGAGCTACTAGAGTATTGCTAGTAGAGATACATTCCAATCAAATACAAGGCTTTTTTAATATTCCGGCAGATACTGTCACTACCATTTATCCTATAGCAGAGCATATAGTAAGAAATATTTCAGTAAAGGATTTAAGTATTGTTTCTCCTGATTTTGGTGGATTAAAGAGAGCAAAAGCACTTAATAAATTACTTAATACTGATTTATTAATAATTGATAAAGAGAGAGAGACAGCTAATGAATGTAAAGCAGTCCATGTATTAGGAGAAGTTAAAGGTAAGAATTGTTTAATAATAGATGATATTTTGGATACAGGAGGAACTTTATTAGTTGCAGCAAAAATACTTAAAGAAAAAGGAGCTAATAAAGTAATGATAGTAGTATCACACGCTTTATTTAGTAGGAATGCTTTAGAGAATTTTAAAGTAGCTTGAGAAAGGAAAATAGTGGAAAAAATATATATTACTAATACCTTAGAATTTAATAGTGATTGTCCCTTTATTGAAGTAATTTCAATTTCTGAGTTTTTGTCTAAAGTAATAAATATGTATATGAAGAATAAAGGCTCTTTAGAGGAAATATATCAAGAATATGAGAAAAATATAAAACAAATATTAAGTTAGTTTGGATTTTTTAGAGGAGCTTAGAGAAAGAAAATTAGTATTTGATCTTTCAGACGAAGAGAAATTCTTATTTGCACTTAGGAATAAGAAAAAGATTTATTTAGGAATAGATCCTACTGCTCCTTCTTTACATTTAGGTAATTACTTAGGAATAACACTCTTAAAGAGATTTATTAAAGCTGGTTATGAAGTAGTAGTACTTCTAGGAGAGATGACTTCTGCTATAGGAGATCCTTCTTTTAGAGTTAATGAAAGAGTTAGTTTAAGTAGTGAAAAAATTAAAGAGAATTTGAAGTCTATTGAAAGAGAAGTTAAGTATTTATTACCAGAAGCAGAAATAATTAATAATTATTCATTTTATGAACAATTATCTATTTTGAACTTTGTTAAAGAGATGTGTAGTTGTATTAATGTTAATCATTTATTAGCCAAAGAATTTCTTAAAGATAGATTGAATAAAGGTATTACTTTAGCTGAGTTTGTATATCCTTTATTTCAATCTTGAGATTTCTTAGTACTTTATTCTATGAAAGATGTAGCAGTACAGTTAGGGGGAAGTGATCAATGGGGGAATATTACTGTAGGAATAGATTTAATTAGGAAAAAAGTAGGAAGCAATCATATTGCTTCAGGTTTAACCTTTCCTTTATTATTAGATTCTTCTGGTAAGAAATTTGGAAAGAGCGAGAATAATGCTTTATTTCTTAATAAAGAATTGACTAGCCCTTACTCCATTTATCAATACTTATTAAATTTAGATGATTCATTAGTTCCTAATTTACTTAAACAATTAACTTTTTTAGAGTTAAAGGAAATAGAGAAACTGAAAGGTGTAATAGTAATGAAGAATACTTTAGCTTTTGAAATATGTAAAGATATTTATGGTATTCGGATTGCTAAGAAAATGGAGAGCATTTCTAGTAAGTTGTTTTCGGGAAAACTTGAAGAAGATTTTGATTTAATAAAGGGAGCTATTCCTACTATTGAAGTTACTGAAGCTATTACTTTTGCACAAGCTTTAAGGGCTTTAGGATTAGTTAGTTCTAATTCTGAAATTAATAGATTAGTTAGTTCAAAAGGACTATTCCTATTTGAAGAAGTAGTAACCACTTCTGATTTAGTTCTTACTAGTGAGAGCTCCAATAAAGGTTATTTTTTACTTAGAAAAGGTAAGAAGAATTACGCTTTAGTACACTTTACATGCTGAAAATAGCTGCTAGAGGAATAATCTCTAAATTTGTAAAAAATAAATTTAATTATTCTGAAATAACGGAGCAAGATCTTTCTCCTATATTAAGAGAAATAAGAATAGCACTCTTAAATTCAGATGTTAATTTAGGAGTGGTAAAGTCTTTTTTAGAGGAAGTTAAGAAAGATTTAATTAATAGATCTTTAGCTAAACATGAAGAATTAGATATTGTTGTATTTTCAACTCTAAAGTCTAAGCTTATTAATATTCTAGGTTCAGAGAATAAGCCATTAAATGTACAGAATAAGTTTTCAAAAATATTAGTAGTAGGTTTAAATGGTTCTGGGAAAACTACTACTGTAGGAAAGCTTAGTTATTACTTAAAGAAGAAGGGTAGTAAAGTAAAGAATTTTAGTTTAGATATTTATAGACCTGGGGCTTTTGAACAACTTAAGACTTTATCTGATTCGGTAGATATTCCTTCTTTTCATATTAAGGATTTTAAGAATGAAATAAAGGAATGTATTAAGGATAATGAGTTAGATGTATTGCTTTTTGATAGTTTTGGATTATTGCCTGATAATAATAAATTAATAGAGGAAATTACACAAATTAAGAAATATATTAATCCTTCTGAAGTATTATTTGTAGCTGATGCTGTTTCTGGACAAGAATTATTAAATACAGTAAAGGTTTTTCATGAACATTTAGATCTTACTGGTTTAATAGTAAGTAAAGCTGATTCAGGAAGTTCAATGGGAGCTGCCTTTTCAATTGCTTATTTATTAAATTTACCTATTAAATTCTTAGGAGATGGGGAGAAGATCTCTAATTTATCACCCTTTCATCCAGGTCGAATAGCTAATTTAATTCTAGGAGAGGGAGATATTCTTTCTTTAGCTGAGAAGATAGAGTCTGAAGCAAATTTAGATATTTCTCAGAAACTTGTTACTAGGATGTTTAGTGGTAAGTTTGATTTGGATGATTTAGTTAAGCAAATTAAAGATATGAAGAAAATGGGATCTTTAAGAAATATTGTTAAGTTTTTGCCAGGTAATTTTGATAAGAAATTACCTATGATAGAGGCGGCTGAATCTCAACTTCATATTTGAGAAATTTTGATTAATTCAATGACTCTTAAAGAGAGGAGAAATCCTAGACTTTTTAAGAAACAACCAAATAGGAAAGTCAGAGTAATTAAGGGTTCGGGAAGAAAGCCAGATGAATTAAATAAATTATTAAAGAAATGAGAAGAATCTAGAAAGAAAATAGAAGAATTATCTTCTTCTTTTAAAAAGGGAAAGAATCCATTTGCCTCTTTTTTCAAGTAAAATTTGAGGAGATATGCATCAGTAGCTCAGCTGGACAGAGCATAAGCCTTCTAAGCTTAGGGTCAGAGGTTCGAATCCTCTCTGATGTGCCAGTTTATAATTTTAAAGTGCCTAGTTACGAGATAATGTTAGTGGTGGATGGGGATTTAAGTGAAGCTAGTGCTCGTAGTAACATCTCTAATTTATTAGCTTTATTTGAAGGTCTTTCTTCTTATCAAGAGAGGGTTATTTTTAGTGATAGTTTGGCTTATGAAATTAAGAAGAAAAAAACAGGACATAGATTCATTCTTAATTTTGTGTTGGATGAGCCTTCTTTATTAATTGAATTTAATAGGTTAGCACTACTTAATAAATATATTCTTAGATCATTAGTAATAAATGAATCTAAAGATAGGGGATTTAGAGCTTTAAATAATCCTAAAAAAATAAGAGATTATGAAATTCGTCAAGAAAAATATCAAGCATGACTAGAAAAGGGAAAGAATAAAGATATGACTAATCAGTAGTGACTCCTAAGGGTTATTTGATTGGTGTATTAACTGTTGATCCTAAAGCTGGTAATGCAGGGCAAAATTCATATGCTAGATTCTCTGTTGTATGTAATGATAATTTTGCAAAAGTAAATACAGCTCCTAAGTCACATTTCTTTAATTGTGTGGCTTGAGGGAAGACAGCTCAATTTGTACAAAACTTCTTAAAAAAGGGAGATAAAATATTTGCAGAGTATTCTATTACTACTGGTTCCTATACTAATGCAGAAGGAAGAGAGATAAGAACTTTTGATTTAGTAATATCAACTATTGAGTCTCTTAATTCTAGAGGAATTAATAAAGATGAAATAAAAGTGGAGGAAGAAGATAATATTTCTATAGACGATATATACTCTAAAGATTAATGGCAGAATTCGAAAGTAATAATACTGAGGTTGGTACGGAGGCCTCTCTTCTTAAGAAAAAAAAGAGAAAAGTTAAGAAGGTTTGCAGGCTTTGTAGGTGAGGTTGTTTGCATGTAGACTATAAGGATGTTGTTTTTTTAGAAAGGTATTTAAGAAATAATAGAATTATTACTCATAAAATTACTGGTAATTGCTTGAAGCATCAACATCAAATAGCTACAGCAATAAAAAGAGCGAGAATAGTAGCTCTATTGCCTTTTGTTGGAGAATAATGTTTTTAGATATAACAAGGATATTCTAGAGGCGGAAAAAGGAATAATCGCCTCAATTTTTTATTATTTCTCAGAAGTTTCTGACTTAGTAAATATAGATTCAATACCAGTAGATATTTTTGTAACTCTTCCCACAAAAAGAATTTTTACCACTCTTAAAACTACACCTCCCACAGGAGGCAATTATGATCCCATAATTGTTTACGATAATTTAAAGAACTCTTGCTTAAATGATAAAGAATTAAATGATTGCTCTAATTATTTAGCTAATTTACCAAGAGATATACATTACTTCTCTATTTCGAAATATTTAAATTTACTTCAAGAAAACAAAATAAAGAAAGAATTAGATGCTTTAGCTAAGAGAATATTAAGCACTAGTTTAAACTCAGATAATTTTAGTGATAAAGTAGAGAGTTGAAAGTTTAATTTTGAAAAAATAATAGGTCAGAGTTCTTCTACTAATTACTCTGATTCTAAGCAAGCTATACAGAACTTTAAAGATTTGGCTTCAGAAGCCTCTAAGTCTACAAAAGTTAGTTATTTAAAGACTTGTTACAGAGATTTAGATAAGAAAATTAAAGCTTTATGTGCCGGACAGTTAGTAGTAGTAGCTTCTAGGCCGGGAGTAGGTAAGACTACTTTTGGCATTAATTTAATATGCAATAACTTGGCTAATATTGAATCTTTTGGAGCAACTAAAGAAGCAGCAATAGGAGTATTCTCTTTAGAAATGACTACCCCTTCTTTACTAGAGAAATTAATAGCTATTGACGCTTCTTTAGAACTAAATACAGTGCAGAAGATTTTAGAGGGCTTAAGTATTTCTGATTTAGATAAAGAATTAATTACATTAAGTCAAGAAAAGATAGCTAAGTGTAATTTATTATTCTGTGATGAAGCTAATATTACTATAGGTAAGATAGTATCTACTATTAAGACGTGAGCTAAGTTACATGATCTTAAGTTTGTAATAATTGATTATTTGCAATTAATTAATGTGCCTGATGATAGGAATAACTCTAATATGAACCAATATCAAAAGATTGGTGTTATTTCTAGGAGTTTGAAAATTCTGTCAATGGAATTGAATATATGTATAGTTGCTTTAGCACAATTAAATAGGAAGTCAGAGGAGAGGAAGGGTTCTGAGAAAATACCTATTCTTTCTGACTTGAGAGAGTCTGGTTCTATAGAGCAGGATGCAGATATAGTTATGTTTCTTTATGAAGAGAAGTCTTCTGGGGAGGAGCAAGAAGAGATACCCAATACTATATTAAAAATTGCTAAGAATAGACATGGTCCCGTAGGGAATGTGGAATTCAAGTTTGATAAGTCTAGGGGACTATACAAACTTGCTAATTAATTTGGTGCACTCGGAGGGAATCGAACCCACACATCAAAAGATACTAGATCCTAAGTCTAGCGCGTCTGCCAGTTCCGCCACGAGTGCTTAAAAATGGTGCCGCTAATAGGATTCGAACCTACGACCTACCGCTTACAAGGCGGTTGCTCTACCAGCTAAGCTATAGCGGCATGGTGGATTGTAAGGGACTTGAACCCCTGACCTCCTGCTTGTAAGGCAGATGCTCTCCCATCTGAGCTAACAATCCAAATGGCGATCTGTACGGGATTCAAACCCGTGAATGCATGCGTGAAAGGCATGTGTGTTCGTTCACTTCACCAACAGACCAATAAATGGCGGCCACAGAAGGATTCAAACCTACGACCTACCGGTTAACAGCCGGTTGCTCTAATCGCTGAGCTATGTGGCCAAACTATTTTTATTTTAAGCATTTTTTAAAATATTAGAAGCAAAGTGAGTGTGACAGCGAATTATGTTTATCAACTTAATCCTAAAGAAATAAAATCTTCTCGCTTATCTATAGGAATTCTCAAACTTCAATTTCTATTTGATATAGAGAAATTTTCTCAGAAAATTTGAATAATTACAGCTGTATCAATATTCGTAGGCATTTATAATTTTTTTTTACTTGAGCGTACAGGACTATATAGCTTAGGAATAAATTCTGTTTTTCAAGCCATAGCAAGATGCATTACATTTTTTTGAGGAAAGAATTATCCTAAAGTACATGCCTTCCTCTTTTGAGGGATGGTATTGATATTTAATATACCTTTAGCAGTACTAGGTTACACAAGAATAGGAAAGAACTTCACTATTTTCACCCTCTTATTTATTACTGTTTCGACTATTACTTCACTAATACTTTCTTCAGTATCAGATCCTTTAGGGCTTAAAGATTTCTATATCTTTTCAGACCCCAGAACTTTCAATAAATGCCTAAAGGATCAAAAAATAAATATATTGCAGTGGCAATATGTTACACCCCTAGATAAAGGGGGGAAGAATTATGTATTAAATGATAGTTCCAACATCTCACTTATTTTTTTCTATGGCTTTATATTTGGACTCTTAAATACTTTTACTTCTCTAGTTATTTATGCATTAGGAGGCTCTACAGGTGGTATTGATTGATTAGTTTTTTATTTATCCAAAAAGAAAATGAATTCAACTAATAATGTAATTCTTTACTTTAGCTTATTAATAACTTTATTTTCTTATTTAGTAGGTACCTATATTCCTTACTTATCACATATGTCGGATCATAGGAGTAATGGATGCAATGGACAGGGAGCTTTAAATGGCGAAAAGTTACATAAACTCTTAATACCTAATATAGTAGGACCTATATTATTTGCTACTTTCATAGCTGCCTTTACTAAAAAAATATTATTTAATCTTTTCTATCCCCACTTCAAATTAGTAAATGTAAAGATATTTACTAACAAAGCTCTGGAATTAAGGGAGATTTTATTAGCTTCTGATTTCCCCCATAGTTTTACTATTAACACAGCTACTGGAGGTTATTTATTAAGAAAACAGAATGTATTTGAAGTAATATGTTTTGCTTTGGAGCTTAAGAATATTCAAGACTATACAAGAAAGATTGATCCTAATTGTTTAATAGTGGCATCTCCAATTAAGTCATTAAGTGGAAATTTTAAAGTTAAAGATAATTTAAATTAGAATTCTTAAGCAGGGGGGGAACAAATTGTGAGCATAAAAGTTCCACTTTATTTATGTGGATTTTTCTCTGTACCAGCCTCATTAGTGGCGTCCACTTGAGGCACTTTAAGAGACTTGGAAATATATAGTTTTGAAGGTAGCTCTTCAATGAAGGCTGTTATAGATTATTTAGTAAATGAATATAGCAGAACTGATCATTTAATTTTTTCAAATATACAGGCAGTAGGTTCAAATTCAGGATTAGAGCGATTATTAGATGGATATGCAGATTTTGCATTAGTTTCACAAGATGTTACTGAATTAGCTAAGAAACATCAAGATAAGTGGCATAAGAGAAAATTAAGAACTATTACTTTAGCTAAAGAAGCAATGATGCTTCTTTACAAACCACCTAGGAATTGTTCTGAAGAGTTAGATATTACTGAAAGCAATGTTAAATATATTTATTCAGTTTTTTCAGGACATAGGCATAAAGATGTTCAAAGATTTGATTGAAGCCATTTAATTAGTGGGTGTAGTGGAAAGATAATTCCTTGAGTAAAGAGTTCAGGACCAACTAGATCTGGAACAGCTTATGCTTTCGTTGATAATCCTGTATTAAAGAATCAAGATCAAGATTGACTAAAGAAAGTACGTGAAAATTACGGAAATGATTTCCAAGATATTAAGTATACATCTGAATCTAATTTACTTTCTTGAAATAGTTTTGTAAGCAATTTAGTTGAAGGTTCAATGATCTATTTACCAAGTTCTTTTGTATTTACCAATATGGAAGAAATTAACGAAAATGGTGTGAAAATAGCAAAGTTAAATAATAAAGAAATAAATTTAAGTAACTTTAGTAAGGAAGTTAAGAAAGGTGGATATGAATGAGGAAGAACTTACAATCTGATTTATTCAACAGAAAAATTTGTTAAGGATGAAACTACAATTCAATCTTCAAGTGGAAATATCGAAAATAATAATGGAACTAAGAAGTCTAACAAACAGAAATTTGTTAAATGAATATTAGAGAATTTAAATAATGTTAAAGGTATGAGTTTAATTCCTGTTGAAGATCAAGATAAAGATGAAACCAAGAGCGATCAGGATCTTAAAAAGTATGGGGTACCTTTTTTAGTATCTCAAACACAAGAACCCCAGCAGCTACAGACACATTAAGAGAATTAACTTTATTTTCCATAGGAATATAGATATTTACATCAGTTTTTTTACTAATTAAAGGAGATATTCCTTCTCCTTCTGAACCCATTATTAATATTGATTTATTTGCATACTTCACTTCTCTGTAACTCTTAGCATTCTCATTAATATCAGCTGAATAAATTCAAAAATTATTATTCTTAAGCTTCTCAATAGCTGTAGCTAAATTAGAGACCTCTACTAAATCTATATGTAATGAATATCCCTGAGAAGCCTTAATTGTTAATTCATGATTTAGAGGTGCTTGTTTATTCTTAGGTATTATTATTCCATCAACTCCAGCAGCACAACAAGTTCTTAGAATAGCCCCAACATTAAAAGGGTCTTGTAGGTGATCTAGAGCAATTATTAATGCTCTTTCTTTTGAAGAACACTTATTAATTAACTCTTCTAAAGTAAGAGGCTTTTTTGCTTTAATTAAAGCAATAGCATATTGGTATTTATGCTTAGATTTATATTTCTTAAAGAAATTCTTTTCTTTAAGTTCAAATCTAATTTTCTTATTTCTGCACAGCTCTATTAAATACTTTTGGCTACTAGATAGATATACTATTTCAATTAAATAATTTAATAAATTATTATTTATTAAATCTGTTATTCCTTTTCTTCCACTAAGTATTAAATAATTACCCACTTAAATTAGTTTTCTCTTAATTAATTCAGACCTTATTGCATCAGCTTTTGAATATTCCTTTAAATTCTGTGCTTCTTTTCATTCATTTAAGAGCTTTAAGTTTTCTTTAGTATGAATATTAGGTATTTGGAAGCCTAAAAAAAGTAAATGTTCTAAGAGTATTGAATAGCTTTCATTAATTGCATTAAAGTTCTTATTCTTTATCTCTCTAAGTAGTTCTTTCTTAATTTTTTGTAGTCAAGTAAGTGCTGTAGGTAAATTTAAATCATTATTAAGTATTTCAAGAAATTCATTTGAAATTTCGGAAGAGCTATTTAAAGAAATATTATTAATAAATAATAAAGATTTAGCTTGATTTAAAGCTAATAAATAACTTTCGAATTCTTTATTAAATTCTTTTAATTTTTCTTTATTAATTAATAGAGGAAGACTATATTTATTAGTAAGGAATAAGTATCTTAGAGTATTAGCAGAGTATTCTTTAAGTAAATCTTTAACTAAGAATTTTTTATTAGAGGACTTAGAAATCTTTCCATCTTCTGTATGTAAATGACCTATATGTATTCATATTTTTGCTAAGGATTTTGAATTTAATGCTCTAGAATGAGCATTTTCATTTTCGTGGTGAGGAAATTTAAGATCTATACCTCCTCCATGTAAATCTACTTCTGAATTTGCATATTTTGAAATAAATGTAAAACATTCTGTATGTCATCCGGGCCTTCCCTTACCTCAAGCACTATCTCATCTCTTTCCATCTTCCATTTTTTTTCATAAGCAAAAATCTTCATTTGATTTAAGCATATTTAATTTCTGTTTTGATAATTCTCCATAATTACTAATCTTCTCAATTTTCATTATTACATCTCCATTTTCAATTTCTGCATAGCCTTTATTGAGTAGTTCTTGTACTGTATTTTGTATCTCTCCAATATGCTCACTTACTTTGGGCATATGGGTAGGGGGAGTAATATTTAATTTTTTAAGTATCTCTAAGTAGTGAGAGGTATATTTTTCACTCACTTCTTCTTCCTTTAAAGAGAGTTCTTTTGCTTTGGCAATTATTTTGTCATCAATATCAGTAATATTATGTATGTAAACGTAGTTTTCTTTGGAATATTTAAGAATTCTTATTAAGAAGTCAAATATTATTACAGGAGCTAAATTACCTATATGTATGTGGTCATAGACAGTAGGACCACATAAATAAATCTTAGGATTCTTATTTAATTCTTTGAGAGTTTGCTCTAAAGAATCATAGAGCCTCAACTTTAACTCTTTTTCTTAGTGGTTAATATTTGATAAGCTTCAAAATCTCTTCTTTTTATATACTTAAGAAACCTTTTTCTTTTTGAAACTAATTTAAATAAAGATAATTTAGATACATTATCTTTTCTGAAATTCTTCAAATGAGCTGTTAATCTTTCAATTCTTTTAGTAAGTTCAACTACTTGATAAGGATGAGAGCCAACTTTAAAGTTATTCATTTTTTAATCTATCTAAATATTTTAATACTGCACTTATTTGTCTCGGTCAAAAGGCAATAACTAATATATTATTATTTCTTCCTTTGTTTTTAAATAGTGACTTAAAGATTTTTTCTGATCTAGAACTCTCTCTAAATATATCTTTATTACTTAAACTTACGCGTAAATACTTAGTAATTCCTGCACTTATTGCTTGAATATCCCTAGCACTAAGAGAAGTAGTAAGACCCCTTGATAGTAATTTATTTAAATGTTCATTGTTATCTTCAATTCATAAGTGTGAGTTATCATAAAGTCAATTAATTCAGGAAGATTCACCGCCAGAAATAGTATCTGAGTTTTTTGTTAATTCAGTATCACTACTATCAATTACATATTTAGTTAAAGCTGAAAAGTAGCAATGTTTACATAACTCTGGAGTTAATTGATGTATGCCTAAATAAATGGTGTCTTTATTTAGATCTAAATTTATTTGTTTAAATAATTTTTTGATTGAGTCATATTTAGTAGCATTTGCATTAGAGATATATAGGCTAGATTTGTAAGTGAAGTAGTTAGCTTTTTCGAAAGAAGAGAGATCTTTAATTAAGTTTTTAATATTAGCTTCTTTATCACTTTCCTTCTTATCTAAGAAATAAACTTCACAACTATATATTTGGTTGTTCTCTATACAGGACTTAATATTAGTAGTATTTAAGAGTTCATTTTTTTTGAGGTGAAATAGTCTACTTAAATTAGACTTGTATTTTCTTATTATTCAGTTATTTATTATTCAAGGAAAGGTATGATTTTCTTTAGTATTAATTGAGAAATTTAAATTATTTCAAATACATTTATTAGTTAATCTTAGAGTAAATTCAGAACTTAAGAAGCTTTCAAATATTACTTTTCTAGTAGCTATATTAAGAGTAACAGCTCCTGATTCAGCAATTAAATAGCCAGTCTTTATATTTAGATCATTTAACATCTTTTCAGAATCCTGAATAGTATTCTGAGTAAGAAGTATTAGTGTTTGGTTAGCTGATATTTCATTAAGTAATCTATTAGTACTAAGGATATCATCAAGATTGTATTGGTTTATCTCTGCAAAATCAAGATCTAGGATAATGGCTTTCTTATCATATATAGATTTACTTTTCACTAGCTCACCTTAAGAAATCCATATGTTCAATAGGATATCTTTCTTCTGATAATTTATTATTTAATTCTTTATTTCTTGATTTTGAAATATTAATCATTTGTGCTTTTCAATGTTTTTCAGCTATTTCAATTAATTCTTTTTCATTAGCAACATTTATTTTTTCTAATTCTTTATCTCCAATAACCATAAAGCCATAAGATTTCTTATCTACGGCTTTAGCTATTTTTTTTGCTAAAGAAAGATCACTTGAATCTATTTCAACTCTAATATTTTTGAATCTGTAGTAGTCTGCTAATTTTTGGGCGCCTTCTAAATGCTTTTCTTTATTTAAAGGAATTAGAGTTATTTGAGTAGGACTTAATCAAAAAGGTAATCATCCATTATCTCTCTCTAATAAGTAAGCTACAAATCTTTCCAAAGTGCCAACAATTCCTAGGTGAATCATTATTGGTGTATCTTCTTGTTGTGCTTCATTTAAGTATTTAAGCTTGAATCTTCTAGGGAGTAAGAAATCTAATTGTATTGTTGAGATAGTAATGATTTTTCCTATATATGTCTTAATTTGAAAATCTATTTTAGGACCATAGAAAGCAGCATCTCCTATACCTTCTTGATAATTAACTTGCTTATTTTCTAGGAATTTTCTTAATTCTCCTTCTGCTGTTTTTCAAAGTTCATCGCAATCAAAGAATTTCTTTTTATCTTGAATATCTCTAAGCGAAAGAATAACAGAGTCGTATTCAATTTCAAAAGCTTTCTTAATATCTTGAATTATTCCTCATATTTTTTCAAGACATAAATTTATTTGATTTTGAGTACAAAAAATATGTGTATCTATTAATTCCATACATCTATTTCTTTCCAATCCAAATAAGCCGCCAGAAGATTCATATCTATAAAGCTTAGCATTTTCGCCGTAAGCTATAGGTAGTTGTTTTTCACTTCATTTTTGTTTTTTGTAGAGAATGATGTGGTGAGGACAAGTCATTGGTCTTAGCACATATTCATCATTCTCATCTAGAGAAAGAGGGGGGAACATATTCTCTTTGTAGTGGTCTCAGTGACCCGAGCATTGATATAGTTCTTTTCTTCCTAATTCTGGCGTAGTTACCAGTAGTATGCCGTGTTTTTTTTGTATTTGGTTTACGTAATTAGTAATTTCTTTTTTAAGAATAGTACCTTTTTCAAGTCATATGGGCATTCCTGCTCCAATTAAAGGATCAAAATCAAATATCTTTAATTCTTTTCCTATACCTCTATGGTCATTATTAGCATTCTTATTAATATTCTCTAAGTACTTTAAATATTCATGTTCATTAGGGAAAGAGAAGAATGATAGAGCATATTTATTCTTCTCTTTTTTCTTTAATTCAGAAAAAGCTATATATCTTCCTTCTTTAAGTTCAATATCTTTAAAATTTTTGTCACTTATTTCTTCTTGACTATTTAAATTGAAAGTAAGGATATTATTACCACTGAAAGAGTTTTCAATTTTTATATTAGGATATTTCTCTTTAATTAGTAACTCTAACTTTTCTTTTGACATTAAATTTTCTTAGATAATTGTTCGTATTCTTCAAGCCATTCTTTAACTACTTTCTTAACGGTTTTTCATGTGGTAGCTTTTTCTAAATCTATATCCAATATCTTTATGGTATCTAAGTTAGATAAAGAGTTACCGGCTCTAAGAAATTCAAAAAATTTAGAGATATATTCAGCATCATTTTTTATTTTTTCTGCTATTAGTAGAGAGACTACTTGCCCTACAGAGTATTTGTAAACATAGAATTCTTCACTATAGAAGTGAGGAACAGTAAGGATGGAAGTTAAAGCTTTTTTTCTTAAAGGAGTAAGTTTTGGTTTTTTTCCATAATACTTTTCTTGTTTTTCTCTAAATATATTTTCAGCTAAATCAGCATCAAGCACTGCGCCATTATTAATTAATTGATTAACTTCATATTCTCATTCACTAAAGATTATTTGGCTTAAAGTAGTACTAAAGAAACCAGAAATTAAATTATCGTATACCTCTAGTAATTTATGAGTATCATTCTGATATTTTTTAATTAAGTGATAGCTTAGTAATAGTTCATTAAGAGTGGATGGTATTTCTGCTATGAAAATAGTAGTGCCCGCATAATGTGATTGATATTTGCAATATTCTAAGGCATGCATAGCATGACCTAATTCATGTACTAATGTATAGACATCTTCAAGTTTAGAGTTGTAGTTCATAAGAATATATTTCTTCTCTAAGCCATAAGAACCACTAATACAATAAGCTCCACTTAATTTATCTTTTCTTGCTTCTCAATCTATTCATCTCTCATTAAGTGCTTTAGAGATATTATTTATGTATTCAGGTCCTAGTATTTGGAGTGCTTCTAGAGTTAAAGTTTTTGCTTCTTCAATAGTAATATTTTGATCTTCTTTCTTAATAATAGGCATTCTTAAATCTCAAGGCTGAAGTAGCTTTAATTGATAGTTTTTCTTTAGTAATTCTCTGAATATTCTTCTGTATTTTCTTCAAAGAGTACTAAAGCCCTTTACTCTTTCATATAGAGCAGGAATGAAAGTTAAAGGAATTTCATCAGCATAAGCACTAGCTTCGTAATAGCCTCCTGGAAAGTTACTATTCTTAGCATCTATATTTTGTTCTAGAAAATTGTAGTACATAAGTCTAGCTAAGCTTTCTCTAGAACTATGTACTGCTTCGTGTCAAGCTAAATAAGCATTTTTTCTTAATTTCCTATCATTATCTGTTTGTGTTTTGATGAAAGCAGCATAGTTAGGTAGTTCATGTTTATTATTATTTGAATCTTTAACAGTTTTGACTTTAAGTTCTTTATCTAGAATAAGTGTAAATATAGAGCTAAAACAAGAAGATAAAGGAGAGTAAGTGGCAGAAAAGCTTTTGATATCTGGAGGTAAGTCATGTTTTTCATATTTGAAAATTAATTCATAACTTCTTTGATGAGGTGCTAATTGTGGATCTTTAAGAAATTCAAGAATATTCTCTTTATTCTTTATGGCTTGATCAGAAAAGCTTGACATTGCTTGCATGAAAGGTATTGATTTGGTTTGAATTTCTTGCATAAGGCCAAATCATTGATTATTAGATAAGTCTTCATTGTGCTTATTGGATAAATAATTAAATAATCTATTGGAAGTTATTTGTTGTCTAAGGCTTAGTGCATGAAAGAATATTAGCTTTTCTTTACTTGAAAAGATATTTTCTTTAAAGAGATTTAATATCTCTTCATTTTGTTGAAAATATTTATCTTTAAGTTCATCTAAAGTTGAATTCTCTAGAATACTCTCTAAATCTCAATGTAAAGAATTATTCATATAGATCTAAATTTTCTTTAACTATTTCAAGTAGCTTATCAATTGGATCATTACCATTTAATTGTATTATTTTGCCAGATATTCCTTCTTGTAATGAAGCTGAGTAGCATTTAGAGAGAAGAGCATAACTTTGATGATGTTCTTCATCTAGTTTATTATTATTCCCACTATTCTTTCTGTTTTCGTATCTTTTTTTATATTCCTCTATAGAGATATTAATAAAGAAAGTAACATCAGGAGCTATAGGAGAAATGTATTTTTGTGTTTCTCTAATTCAAGCAATTTTTTCATTATCTCCTTTGCCTTGATAAACAAAAGTAGATAAATAATATCTATCACATATTACTAGAGAATTATTTGCTAAGGCGGGGGCTATTAATTTTTCAAAATGTTCTGATCTAGCTGCAAAGAATAATAGAGCTCTCGTTTTGTCATTAAGAGTATATTCATCATTTAGTAATAGCTCTCTAATATGTTTTCCAAATTCTTGATTTTTGCCTCCAGGCTCTCTAGTAAATAAGACATTTTTGTAACTTTTTTTTAAATAATTTCCTTCCCTTATTTTCTGTTTTAAACCCTCTATTAAAGTGCTTTTTCCAGCCCCATCTACTCCTTCAAAAACAACAAATAAACCTAATTTTTCTTCCATTGTTTGTTTTGTTTCATATTAAGGAAGTGTAAAGATGAAAAACGGTAAGAAGCCCAATACAGAGTCTAAAGATTCTTTTCTAAGTCTTGAGGAATTAGGAGTCAAACTATGAAGTAAGAATTTTAACGATAATTCAGGCATTGAAGTAATCTCAACAGGCTCATATTTTTTAAATAAAGTATTAGGAGTGGGGGGATGGCCAGTTGGAAAAATAATTGAAATTTTTGGTTCTGATTCTTCTGGTAAATCTACTTTAGCACTTCATGCAGTAGCTGAAGCACAAAAAATTAATAAATGTGTTGTCTATATAGATATTGAGAATACTTTAAACCCTAATTGAGCTAAGAAAATAGGGGTAGATTTAAACAATATTTTTGTGGCTTCTCCAGTTTGTGGAGAGAACACTTTTGAACTTATTGCTAAATTAATTGATACTAATAATGTAGATTTAATAATTGTTGATTCTGTTGCTGCTTTAGTGCCTTATTTTGAATTTGAAAATAATATTCAAGATCAAACAATGGGCTTACATGCAAGATTGATGAGTAAAGGATTGAGAATTATTCAATCCAAAATGATTAACTCTAAAACTACTATTATCTTTATTAATCAAATTAGAGACAAAATTGGTAATAGCTATATTCCTACTACCACAACTACAGGAGGCAGAGCACTTAAATATTCAGCTTGCATAAGAGTTGAAATTAAGAGATGTGAATCTATTAAAGATGCCAACAATACAGTAATTGGATTTATTACTAAAGCTACTGTAATTAAGAATAAATATGGTGCTCCTTTATCAGTAGCTAATACTGCTCTTTATTTTGAAAGTGGATTTGATTATGTTTATGAAATTATTCAAGAGGCTATTAATCTAAATATTCTTAATAAGAAGGGTTCTTGGTTTGAATTTAAAGAAAAGAATATAGCCCAAGGAATAGTTCAATTAAGAAAGCATTTACAAGATAATCCAGCTCTGTTTGAAAAAATAAAAGAAGAAATATTTAAAGTTAAATAAAGGATAAATATCTATTTTCAATTACTTTTCAATCAAGAATTTTTCAAACTTCTTTAAAATAAGCCATCTTTCCATTTTTGTATTGTAAGTAATAAGCATGCTCTCATATATCTATACCAAATATAGGTAAATCACCACTCATATAAGGAGAATCTTGATTCTGACAAAAAATAATCTTTAATTTTTTATCTTTACTTAGCACAAGTCATACTCATCCAGCACCAAATGAACTTGCTACTACTTTCTCAAATCATTCTCTAAAGTTATCTCAAGAGCTAAAGGTTGATATTATATCTCTCTTAAGTTGTCCATCATGTATAGTAGTTTCTTTAGTATCTAATATATCCCAAAAAATTTCGTGATTTGAAACACCTCCTCCATTATTTCTTATAGCAGTCTTAATATCATCAGGAACGCTATTGATTTTCTGCAATATATCATTAACACTTAAATTAAAAAATTCTGGGTATTTTTCGAGAGCTTTATTTAAATTATTAAGATAACCTAGATAATGTCTTGTATAATGCAGATCCATTATTTCTCCACTGATAAAAGGTTCATAAGAGGCGAAACTCGCTCTCATAGCCTTTTCCTTAAACATAGTAAATATTTTACTATTTTATTTCCTTTAGAAATTTAAGCAATGTCAAAGGAATGCAACATATATATAACTACCCCTGTATTTTATGCTTCCGATAAACCCCATCTAGGACATGCATTTACAGTAGTATTGGCAGATGTGCTCAAAAGGCACTATACCAATCTAGGACATACAGTTCATTTAATGGTAGGGACTGATGAACATGGAGATAAGATACAACAAGCAGCTAAGTCAGCCAAACTTACACCAGAAGAATTTACTAATAGAAATGTAGCTTTTTTTAGGAATTTATGAATTGATTTAGGCATTAAATACAACAGGTTTTTAAGAACTAGCGATTACGAACATAAAGCTTTAGTAAAGCAAATATTCTTACAACATCAAGATATCAACCAAGTATTTATGGATGATTGAAAGGGATGGTATTGTACTCCTTGCGAAGAGAGCTTTTCGGATAGAGCTATAGGTAAAGAAGTAACTTGTAAATTAGGACATCCCTTGACTCTAAGAAATGAAAGAACTTATTTCTTAAGAACCAGAGCTTTCAAAGATTGATTAATTAAGGAATATGAAGATAGACCAGAAATGATTCAACCCGATAAATTTAAAAAAGAATTAATTAATAACTTTATTAAAGATTTAGATGATCTTTCAATTACTAGACTTAAATTAAATTGGGGTATTAAAGTACCAGGTGATGAAAATCATACTATATATGTTTGATTTGATGCACTTATTAGTTATCTTACAGCTTTAAATTACGGTAATTATGGAAAGACGAATACTAGTGTTTTTGAAAATTATTGAGGCAATCCTGATTGCAAAATAATTCAAATAATAGGTAAAGAAATTGCAAGATTTCATGGAATTTATTGACCAATAATGCTTAAGAATTTAGGACTTAGATCTTTTGATACTTTACTAATACATGGTTGATTATTAATGGATAATGAGAAGATGTCTAAATCTAAAAAAAATGTTATTGATCCTAAAGCTGTTCTTGAAATAATACCAAGAGAAGGACTTAGATTCTATTTATCAAAATTAAATTGATTAGGAGATAGTAGTGTACGTGTTGAAGATATCTTTAATATTTACAACTCTTATTTAGTTAATACTTTTGGTAATTTAATTTCTAGATTTTATGGAATAATGAGTAGGAAATATGAATATAGATTACCAGATAATTGATACATTGAAGATTATGTTGAGATTGAACAATTAAATATTGAATTGGATGATTTCTTAGATCAAGAATATGAAGTTGATGTGCGCAATCATTCTATTTCGTCAATGATTGAAAAAGTATTTGAATTTTTTAGATCTGCAGGTAAATTAATTGAAAAAACTAAAGCTTGGGAATTAGAGAAAGGCGATTCATTATTAGATACTTTAATGGTGTTCATATACAAATTACTATGTATAGGCACTTGAGCTTTATCACCTATATTAATTGACACTGCTCCTAAAATTTATAGTGTACTTAATATTTCAGCAAAAAGAATAGGATTAGAGTATTTAAAGCAAGATAGACTTTGGTTTAAGAAAAAGATAAATGAATTATCAGAGAATTTATTCCCTAGAGTAAAGAATTTTGCTTAAGTTCTCTTTAAAGAAAAAGAGATCATTAATAGATGCTCTTACTGAGCAGAATAAACAACAGCAATTACGTATTTCACTAGAGAAAAGTAGTAGTTCTTTTAAGAATATATTTCTTAATTTTTTTAAGAGGAGAGTAGTAAATGAAGAGTTTAGGACTGAGTTAGAGGAGAAATTAATAGAGTTAGATTTTGGATATTCTTTTGCTGAATATTTATCTAAAGAGATAACACTTAATAGTGTTGATGCTAAAGAGGCTTTATTAAGGGCTTACGGAAATTGTTATACCACCCTTAATATTCAAAAAGGCAGAAAAAATATTTTATTAGTAGTAGGGGCTAATGGCTCTGGAAAGACTACTAGCATAGCTAAGTTAGCTTATAGATTTAAGAAAGAGGGCTTTAAAGTATTATTAGCAGCAGGAGATACATTTAGAGCCGGAGCAGTAGAGCAACTTAATGTTTGGGCTAAGAAAATAGGAATTGAAATAGTAAATCCTTTAAGAGATAGGGAAGATCCTTCGGCTTTAATATATAGGTCTTTAAGTGAATATTCAGATTATGACTTAATAATTTGTGATACTTCGGGCAGACAACATAGTAATTTGAATTTACTTAAAGAGCTTAATAAGGTATATAGAACAATAAAGAAATTCGATGAGAGTGCTCCACATGAAAGCTTATTAGTATTAGATTCTTCTGTTGGACAATTAGCCTTTACACAAGCTCAGAGCTTCTTAGATAGCGCTTCTATTAGTGGTATTATTCTGAGCAAAATGGATAGTTTAAGCAGGGGAGGTATTATTTTTGCCATTAAAGAAAGACTTAATGTGCCAGTTAAATTTATTGGTACAGGAGAACAATTAGAAGATTTACACGAATTTGATTTAAATGCAATATTAGATTCTTGATTTAAGACTGACTAACTAATTTTTTACATCTCTTATCCATTTCTTTAGCAGCATTGTAGCCCCTTTTCTTAAGCTTCATGTCTGCTACAGCTAATTCAATTATTTCACTAATTTTTCTACCTGAAGTAACAGGTATCTTGTATAGAGGTAATTTAATTCCTAGTAATTCTCTGTAATTAATAACTTCTCCAACATTTTCAAAATCACTACTATCGTTAGGATCTCTTAATTCAATAATCATTGTTATTTTTGTTTCATCTATTATTTTCACTCCACCATACATCTCTTTAATATTAAGTATTCCTAATCCTCTAATATGTATGAATCCTTCACTTATTGCATTTGATCTTGCAAGAATAGTATTACCTAATCTTGAAATATCAATAGCATCATCTCCCAGAAAAAGATGATTCATTTTTAGAAGTTCAGAAGCTATTTCTGACTTACCTACTCCTGCTTCTCCAACAATTAATACTCCTTCTCCATAAATATTTAAGACTGTTCCATGAATAGTAGTTCAAGTTAAGAATGTTTTGGCTATTCAAGTTCCAATAAGTGAGAAAATTTCAAGAGTGCTATATTCCATTCTGATTAGAGCACTTCGATTATTATTTAATTCTTTATTAAGTTTGCATAGCAGTTCAGTATGTTGAAAGTTATTACTAATTAAAAAAACAGGTGGATTTCGTTTTAAAATTTCTGAAATTATTTCATTTTGTTTTTCTTCATTAAACTGATTAAGAAAAGCGCTTTCTTGTTTACCTCAACAAACTACAAATAATATGTTTTCATTTAAAAAGCATCCATTTAACTCCATTCCCAGTCTATTAAATCCGGGGAAATGGACTTCTCTTTCTTCATTTTCCTTAGTACGATTTAAATATTCTCCATTAAATCGTTTGTAAATAGAAAGAACTTTAATTGTTTTCTTAGACATAAAGTATGTACAAAGCTACAGCATTTATTGATAGTATTCCTATTCTTACAGATAAAGAAATATTAATCAAAAGCCCTATAGATAATTCAGAAGTAGGCTATATTCCCGCTCTTAATGAAGAGCAAATATTAGAGGCTTTTGAAGTAGCTAATAAAGCATTTAAAAATTGAAGTCAAGTAGATCATAAAACTAAATCTAAATATCTTTTAGCTTTTGCAGCCAAACTTAGAGAGCATGCTTTCGTATTACAAAATATTTTGCATAGAGAGACAGGTAAGAGTTTAGAGAGTGCTAAGGAAGAAATAATTAGATCTGCAGACTATATAGTAGAGTCTGTACACGCCTATTCTGATTTAGTAGAGAATCCTGAAGAATATAGCTATGAGAATAATGTATTAATACCTAAGAATATTACAGCCACTTATTTAAG
Organism: Candidatus Mycoplasma haematobovis; assembly: GCF_001645765.1. Classification (GTDB taxonomy): domain Bacteria; phylum Bacillota_I; class Bacilli_A; order Mycoplasmatales; family Mycoplasmoidaceae; genus Eperythrozoon_B; species Eperythrozoon_B haematobovis. The sequence goes on from NZ_LWUJ01000011.1 coordinate 150,339, forward strand.
AGTTCCTTTAGGTGTTGTATTAACTATTTCTCCTTTTAATTATCCAGTTAATTTAATGATTACTAAAGTAGTACCTGCTATTCTTGCAGGCAATACTGTAGTACATAAATCTGCTATGCAAGGTTCATTGAGTGGGTGGTATGTAGCTAAATTATTTAATGAATTAACAGTAGATGAATATTTAATTACTCCCGGAGTATTGAATTATGTTACGGGTAAAGGGTCAGAAATTAGTAAAGCATTAATTAAATCTCCTCATATTAAAGCACTTTCATTTACAGGAAGTACTGAAATAGGTAAAGAAATAGGTAGTCAATTAGCAAATATTCCTAAGCAATTAGAGTTAGGGGGGCATAATTCTGCAATAGTACTTAAAGATGCTGATCTTTCTTTAGCCATTTCAGAAATACTTAAAGGTGCTTTTGGTTTTTCTGGTCAAAGATGTACAGCTATTAAAAAAGTATTTGTAAGTAGTGAAATTTATGAAAGATTTATTGAATTATTTATGAAAGAATTAAAGGATTTTCCTCCTTTACAAGAACCCTTAATAAATGAGAGCGCAGTAGCTAAAGCAAAACTTTTTTATGAAGATGCTTTAAATAAAGGAGCTAATTTATTAAGTGGAGAGTTAAATATTAGGAATAATTTAGTAAGTCCAATAGTATTTGAAAATGTGACTGATGAAATGTTTATTTCTAGTGAAGAATTATTTGCTCCTGTAATAGCTTTAAGAACTTTTAAAGATATTAAAGAAGCTATTTCTCTGTGCAATAAATCTAATTATGGACTTCAAGCATCTATCTTTTCTGAAAATATAGAAGACTCTTCTCAATTAGCATTATCTTTAGAATGTGGTAGAATAAATATTAATTCTGCTCCTTCTAGATCGCCAGATATTCTTCCTTTCTTAGGGGTTAAAGATTCGGGAATGGAAGTGCAGGGGATAAAGAATTCCCTTTATTTCTTTACTAAATTTAAAGGGATAGTTTACAAGAAAGTTTAAATTTGTCTAAGTCTTTTTATTTAATAGCTGGGGGAGATTCTTCTGATTCAGGAGGACAATATACAGACTCTTCTATTCGTGTTCTTGAGGGTCTTGAGGCTGTTCGTGAACGGCCAGGTATGTATATTGGCTCTACAGATTCTAAGGGGCTACATCACTTGATTTGAGAGGTATTAGATAACTCAGTAGATGAAGTGTTAGCGGGTTTTGCTAATGAAATTAAATTAACACTTAAGAAGGGGCATGTTATTTCTGTAAGCGATAATGGGAGAGGAATTCCTACAGGAATTAATCCACAAACTAATATCTCTAATTTAATTACTGTTTTTACTGTACTTCATGCAGGTGGTAAATTTGATAATAATTCTTACAAAACATCTGGAGGACTACATGGCGTAGGCTCTACATGTGTAAATGCTCTTTCTTCTTTTCTAGAAGTAAATGTATATAGGAATGGTGAAGAGCATTATGTTTCTTTTGAGAATGGAGGAAAAATTAAAGATGAGCCTAAGATGGTATCTAAATGCGAGGAGGATAAAACAGGAACTGTAGTAACTTGGAAACCGGACTTTACTATATTTGAAAAAGCTGATTATGATGCTAATTTAATTGAATCTAGATTAACTAAACTAGCTTATTTAAATAAAGGTAAGAAATTTGTTTTTGTTAATGAAATAACTAAGGAGGAGAAAGAGTTCTTTTATGAAGAGGGAATTAAAGATTGAGTAATTAATTTAAATGCAGATAGGAAATCAATTCATGATGTTATCTTTATTCATTCCGAGGGTAAAGTAAAGAATAGGAGAGCGCCGGAAATATTAAATTCAATTTCTATTACTTGTGCTTTTCAATACACTTTTGAAGATAGTTCAATAGTACATAGCTTTTGCAATAATATTGATACTGCTTCTGGGGGTACACATTTAGAGTCAGTTAAAGATGGATTACTTTCTTGCATAAGAGAAAGAGCTATTGAAGCGAAGATTATTAAAGAAGCTATAGAGTTAACTAAGAGCGATGTATTAGCTGGGCTTACTGCTATTGTTTCATTAAATTATTCTTCTCCGGAGTATTCAGGACAAACTAAAGAAGTACTAAGTAATATTGAAATTAAGCCCTTTATTAAAGGAGAAGTTGAATTAATATTTGGTCGTTTTCTTGAGGAGAATCCAGAACAGAGAAAAGTAATTCTGCAACGTGTTGATCAAGAGAGAAATTTTAGACTTAAATTGGAGATGGCTAGACAGGCTGATAGGAAATTGGCTCTGGAAGGCTTTATGTCTTTTGCAGGTAAGTTAGCTGATTGTACTACTAAGAGTATTGAGTTTTCTGAGCTTTATGTAGTAGAGGGTGATTCAGCTGGTGGCTCTGCAAAGAGCGCAAGAAATAGAGAATATCAAGCAATACTCCCTATTAAAGGTAAATTAATTAATGTATGAAAAAGAAGTAAATATACTGCTATTTTAGAAAACGAAGAAGTAAAGAGTTTAATATCTGCTGTTGGATGTTCTTATGGTCAGACTTTTGATATCTCTAAATTAAAGTACAATAAATTAATAATTATGACCGATGCTGATGTAGATGGATCTCATATACGTATACTATTACTTACTTGTATATATAAATTTATGAAACCATTACTTGAACATGGATATGTATATATAGCTCAACCCCCTCTTTACAGAGCCTTTACTAATAAAGAAGTAGTATATTTATTTGATGATAAGAAAAAGGATGAATTTCTTAAAAATTTAAGTAATCCTAAGTCTTGAGAGATAAGTAGATTTAAGGGGTTAGGGGAGATGTCTCCGGAGCAATTATGACAAACAACTATGAATCCTGAAGAGAGAACTATTTCTCAAGTAACTATTAAAGATGCTGAAGCAGCTAAAGTTACTTTTGATGATTTAATGGGTAAGAAAGTTCAGCCTAGAACAGAATTTATTTTTGAGAACTATGCTAATGCTAAGAATCTAGATATTTAATGTCCTCTACACGCCAAAAAACTATTGAGAAGATTATTAAATCTCTTGATAAAGATACCGTTTTAGACAGAAATATTGTTTCTGAAGTAGAGCAGTCCTTTTTAGACTATGCTATGTCAGTTATTACTGCCAGAGCATTACCAGATTTAAAGGATGGGCTTAAACCAGTACATAGAAGAATTATTTATGCTGCTTATCAGGAAAGATTATTCCATGATGCTAAATTTAAGAAATCTGCTTCTTTAGTAGGTACTGTGATGGGGTCATATCACCCCCATGGCGATTCCTCTATTTATGATGCTCTTGTGCGTATGGCACAAGACTTTAGTCTTAGATATCCATTAATTGAGGGGCAAGGTAACTTTGGTTCTATTGATGGTGACTCTCCAGCGGCTATGAGGTATACAGAAGCAAGATTAAGTAAATTAGGTAAATATTTCTTAGATGGGATCGAAGAAGAGTGTGTTGATTTTATGGATAACTATGATCAGAGCAGGAAAGAGCCTGTAGTACTTCCTACTCTTATTCCTAATATATTAATTAATGGTAGTACTGGTATTGCAGTAGGATTAGCTACTAATATTCCACCCCATAATATTACTGAAGTATTTGATGCTATATTAGCTTTAATAAAGAATCCAGATTTAACTTTAGGTGAAATTTCTGACTATATTAAAGGACCAGACTTTCCTACTGGCGGAGAGATATTTAAATATTCAGGTGTAAGAGATTACTTTAGTACTGGTTCTGGTACCTTTAAACTTAGATCAAAAATAGAGGTAGAGGAGCAACAAAAAAGGAATTTATTTATTATTAAAGAAATTCCTTATGGTGTTAAGAAAACTAAGATAATAGGGAAGATAGTTTCTTTAATAAAGCCTTCTAAGAGTGGTAAAGTATTAGTTCCTGTATTAGCTGAGAATATTGTTGATATTAGAGATGAATCTAACTTAGAGGGCATTAGATTAGTAGTAGAGTGTAAGAATGATATCTCTAAGCAAGTAATACTTAATAATCTTTATAAATTTACTCAACTACAGACTTCTTATTCTCCTAACTTAACAGTATTAATTAATAATGAGCCTAGAAAGATTTCTATTCTCGAGCTATTAAAGCTTTATCTTGAGCATCAATTGGAAATGCTCAAGAGAAGAACTATTTATCAATTAGGTGTATTAGCTAAACGATTACATATTCTTGAGGGAAGAATAAAGATATCTAGTGATATTATGGAGGCCATAAGAATTGTTAATACTTCTGATAATCCTGAAGAAGAGATACAGAAAAAATATGAGTTATCTCAGGAACAATTAGAGGATATCTTTAAATTAACTATTGGAAGTCTTAAAAAAATATCAGTAGATAAGCTTCAAGAAGAGCATACTACTAAGACAGCAAGTAAAATTTCAAAAGAAGAATTATTGGCAAGCGAAGAGAAAATGAAAGAGAAGTTATCTCAAGATATTCTCGAATTAAGAGAGAAATTTGGAGATGAGAGAAGAACTAGAATTAATGAAACTAACTCAGGAAGAATAGATTTTTACCAACTATTCCATTTCAAGAAAATTATTATTTCTTTGACTAAGAAAGGATACTTATCTCAAATACCACTAGAGACCTTTAGATTGCACAAAAGAGGGGGCATAGGAGTCAAGGGTGCTTTCGTGCATAAAGATGATGCACCCAAGATGTTATTAGTATGTTTTGGAAGTGATGATGTTCTATTCTTTTCTGATGCTGGTAAGGTTTATAGGAAGAAAGCTTATGAGATGAATTTAAGCACTAATAAGAATAAGTCTTCCATTTCTTACAATGTCCTTCAAGGAATGGATAAGAATGAAAAGATTATTACTATTATCTCTCTAGAGAGAGATGATTACTTAGAGAATAAATATCTTTTCTTTGCAACTAAGAATGGAATAGTTAAGAAAACTAAACTTTCAATGTTCGCCAGAATTAATGTTTCTGGTAAGAAAGCTATTAGATTGAAAGATGGGGATGCTCTTAAATTTGTTATCAAAATTGAAGAGAATTCACAAATTTGTTTGGCTTCTTCTGCAGGAAGAATGGTTAAATTTGATTCAAAAGATTTAAGGCCTAGATCAAGAAATACCTTTGGTGTTTATGGGTTAAGACTTAAAGAAAATCAAGAATTAGTGTCTGCTTCTTCTACAGCAGAAGGAGAATATGTGCTTTCTATTAGCGAGAATGGTAAAGGTAAATTGACACATATTGATGACTTTAATATAGTTAAATTAGGTAGAAAAGTAGGTACTAAAGCTCAGAGAATCAATGAAAAAACAGGAAATATATTGGCATGTACAATAGTTAATACTAGTGATGAAATATTGTTAATGACTAATAGTAATAAATTAAATAGATTTAGAGTATCTGATATTAGTGTTCAAAATAGAGTTACTTCTGGAGTTAAATTATTTAATTTAGATGGTAAAGAGAAATTAGTTTATTTTGCTAAGAATTTTGAAGGAGGTGAAGAAGAGGAAGAAGTAACTAACGAAAACCAATAGAGCTCGCAAAAGCTATTACATTGAATAGTGAGTGAGCAAATATTGTATGTCATATATTTCTAGTTACATAGTAAGTGCCTACAAAGAAAGTAGCAGGAACACAATAAGGTAGTAATTTAATTAAATTCTCATTTCTTAAGTGCATTAGTCCAAAAATAAAAATACTAAAGCCAGCTGCAAGCTTACCCATACCCCCTATTTTCATAAGACATCTCCTAAATACTAATTCCTCTAGCAAAGGAGCTAGCACTACAGATGAAAGAAGTACTGTAAAAAAATGTGTTTTTGCATGTTCCTCTAAATCTTTTTGATTCTTAGTAGTTTCATCAGAAGTGTTAAATATTGCCTTTACTAAATAACCAATAAGAGCATAAGACCACATAGCACCAAGCACTACAGCCAAAGTAGTACAAATTAAGTGCTCTATTTTTTTACTAGATATCTTGCTATAGGGGGAAATAATATATCTCTTACTGAAGTCATCCCATACTAAGTCATCATAGAACATTAACTTTAAAGAGTCTAAATTTGCTGAATCTATTCTGAAAAGAAATACAATGCATAAGAATAGATTCCCTAGTTGAACTAAGCTAGATAATGCTTCTCAAATGTTTCCTAAGTTTTTGAATGTATTAGTAATACTATTGCCGACAGTGAATAATCAAAAAATAAATATGTACCATAATTCAAAGCTTTCAGAATATTTACAAATGAAATAGATAATTATTAGTATTCCAAGAATAAATTTAAGAATTAAGAACCAAAATATATCATCTGTAAAGGGATGTGTTGAGAAGAGATTACCAATATTTCTTTTTTTAGAATCAAATGTATTTAAAAGACATCCAATAATTTCTTTAATAAATATACCAATAATTAAAAATATAAAATCTTTAGGTTTAATGTTGCTTTTTTCTTCTGGTAGAGCGTATTTTTCTCTTATTCTTTCAATTCTTTCATTAAGAGTAAACATTAGATTAATATAATTATTTGGAATTCGCCACTAGGCTAAGTGATTTCTTAAACTCGTTCTTTAAGTTTAAAATAAATCGTTGAGATCTTTTTGTAACTGCCTTTACCCATTCTTCTTTTAAAGGAAATAAGAATGCTTCAAAAGTGGACTATGAAAGGTTGGAATTTTTAGGAGATAGTGTTATTGGTTTTGTAATAACCAATGAACTTTTCAAATTTAAAGAGGACCTTAAAACTATATCAGTTTTGAAAAAGCAAATAATAAGAGGATCTAGTTTAACTTACTCAGCAAAAAAAATTAATTTGCATAAGTACATAAGAGTAGGTAAATGTTGTAATTGTATTAGTGATTCTATGATTGAGGATGTATATGAAGCTTTTATAGGGGCTGTTTATTATGAATTTGGTATTGATAAAGCTAAAGAAATAATATTAAATACTCTTTGAAGAGATTTTTTAAATAATGAATTAGTTTTCTCTATAGATCATAAAACCAAGTTACAGGAGCTTGTTTATAAAAAACATAAATTAACTACATCTTATTCATTACAGAATTCAATAATTAATAATAGGGGACATACAGTATTTAAAGTTGCTGTAGCTTGGGGGTCAGAAACTAAAGCTACAGGTAATGGAACTAAATTACAGGAGGCAGAGCAGGATGCTGCTCGAAATGCTATTTTTAAGCACTTTAATTAATGCAAATAAAGACTAACTTTTTAGAGACAGCTACAGAACAACAGAAGTTTAGGAGCGGACTAATAATGTGATTTCTTCTATTCTTTGGGTACATGTTTTTTTGTGTAAATTGGCTGATTATGTCAAAGGTTGAGGATGGATGAAAAGGCAAATTTAGTCTGAAGGACGATAATCAAACTTTACTTGAATCTGTTAACTATTCCTTATACTTGGCTAGGGGTATAGCCACAATTGGTGTCTCATGGTTAATGGTAAAGTTGACACACAAGTATGCAGTTATTTTGGCTATGGTATTGAATACTGCCGCTTTCCCATTAGTATTTTCTTCATCATTACCATTGTTTATTGTGGGAAGGGTGTTAATGGCTTGCGGAGGAACAATGTTAATTATTTTTATACAGCCAGTACTTTCAAAATTCTTTAGTTTAGGTGCTAAAGGAGTATTAACAATATTTAGTTCTTGGGCTTATGTATTGGGAGCTTTATTAGTAAATTTGTTATTTATTTCTACTGATGTTAAAAAAATTTTAACTGATAAGTGGCAAATATGTGTTGGAGTAGCGGGCCTTATGACTTATTTTCCTGTACTGTATTATTGTTTATTTGGTAAGAATTTTGATGCTTCTCCACAGACTAAAGAAATAGTTTCTGACAAACCCGACAGTTATTTAGGTTTGCTTAAAGAAAAAGATTGTTGATTATGAATTTTCTTTTACAGCTTTATGTTAGTTGTTTCAGTAATGGTATCTTCTTTTGCAACTAAGGTATTATTAAATGTTAATAGTGAATTAAAGGGATCTGTAGGAAAAGCAGATTGAGCATCTCTGTATACTATTATCTTTTATGTATTTTGTTTATTTGGTTTCTTTTTAGGGCGGTTCACAAAACCTAAAATTCAAAGGAAACCTATAGTAGTATTGGCCTGTACAATAGTAAGTTTACTGTGGTTTATAGTTTTAGTAGCCGCTAGAGCTATTTCAAATCCTATAGCGGCAACAGTAATAATTTATATTTGTGTTGCTCTAATAGCTTTCTTTGGTATGGGAATTCAAACAGTAATTCTATACATTCCTCACGAATATTCTGGTAATGAAAATCCTAAGAGAATAACTACCTTCTATTCCTGTTTGTGAGGTATAGGATATATTCTGTTTGCTATTTATTACTTTATTACTTCTAGGATATTTGATGCACATCCTTACTATGGATATATGTCTTCTGCTTTTGTAATTATGTTGTTTATGCTCCTTTATGGAGCATTCTCTTTATTAATCAAGGAACCAAGGCCTGATTGACCAATGTTTCCTTGGGGAAAAGTAAAAGAAAACAATGTCAATTTATAGCTTTATTTCGGAGTATTTTTTTAGAGCCAAAGATATAGTTGAAAAATTTAATCCGAATAATCAAGTATTGCTTCAATTCTTTCAACGAAAAGAAAGAGCTATATTGGCAGGGATGGATGAAGTATTGGAGTTACTTAAAGTATGGCTTAAAGGAAAGAATGTTCAAATTAGGTATTTACCAGAGGGGACTGAAATAGGCGAAAAAGAAGTAGTATTAGAGTTAGAGGGAAGATATCAAGACTTTGGCATTTATGAAGGATTAATTGATGGAATATTAGCTAGATCTACTTCTATTGCTACTAATGCAAAACTTTGTTTAGAGGCATCTAATGGGAAAGAAGTAATATGTATGTCAGATAGAGCAGATCACTATAGTAATCAAATTAGAGATGGAAGAGCTATGTATGTAGGGGGTATTACTTCTTTCTCTTCTCTAGCGCAAGCACCTAATGCAAGTTGCAAAATATATGGATCTATACCGCATGCATTAATACAGAATTTTAAAGGCGATGTAATTAAGGTAATGGAACTATATTTAACTCTCTTTCCTAATGAACCACTTATTTTATTAGCAGATTTTCATAATGATGTAATAGATGATTCTCTTAAAGTGCTTAGAGTTTTTGGAGAAAAACTATTTGGAGTTAGAGTAGATACTTCTAAGAATATGAAAGACAATATGTTTTATAAGAAAGAAGAGGAGTTTGGAGTTACTCCTGTTCAAATCAAAAAACTTAGGGAAGCTTTAGATAATAATGGGGGTAAACATGTGAAGATATTTGTGTCTTCTGGATTTGATGCAGAAAAGATAAAGTATTTTGAAGATGAAAATACACCCGTAGATGCTTATGGAGTGGGAGAAGCATTATTAAAGGTTAATAATACTTTTTCTGCAGATGCTGTGAAAATTGATGGAATAGCTCTAGCTAAAGCGGGTAGAGAATATCAAGAAAATTCAAAACTTAAAGTATTTAAGTGAGAATAGGTTTATATGGGGGCTCTTTTAACCCTATACATATAGCACACATAAATCTTGCAGAATATGCTATCTCTAATCTTTCTCTTGATTTATTAATTTTCATTCCTTGTTATCAATCAGTAGATAAACCAATTAGTGAATATGAAAGCGCTAAAGATAGAGTTAAGATGATCGAATTGGTATTACCAGAAAAGTGTATTGTTTCTACTTATGAAATAGATTTAGGAGTGCCTGTACAAAGTATTAAGACTATTGAATACTTTAGAGATCTTTATAAGAATGATGAACTCTTTTTCTTAATAGGAGAGGACTCTTTATTGGGTATACATACTTGAGAAGGATTTAGAAATATAGAAAAATTAGTAAATTTAGTAGTATTTAGAAGAAAGCTTAGCAGTTCTAATTTTGATAATAAATTTAATTTAAAGTTAATTTGGATGAATAACGAATTGTGGGATTTTTCTTCTAAAGAAGTAAGAAATAAAGGGAAATTAGATATGCTAGATAATAAAGTAAAAGAGTATATAAAAAATCATAAAATATATAATATTTAGTTGATACTATGCCTACAATTGCCCAGTTAATTAAGTGTAAGAGAAAAAAGAAAATAAAGAAATCTAAATCACAAGCTCTTTTAAAATCTTGGAACTCTTTAGATAAGAAAGTAACTTTTCAATCTAGCCCTTTCAAAAGAGGAGTATGTACTAGGGTTGGTACTATGACTCCTAAGAAGCCTAACTCTGCACTTAGGAAGTATGCTAAAGTGAGACTTTCAAATAACTATGAGGTACTAGCATATATTCCTGGAGAAGGACATAATTTACAAGAACACCATGTAGTAATGGTTAGAGGGGGAAGAGTTAAGGATTTACCAGGTGTTAAATATCATATAGTTAGGGGTAAGTTAGATACAGTCGGAGTAGATGCTAGACGACAAAGGAGGTCAAAATATGGAACTAAAAAACCTAAAAAAAGTTAATAATGCGTAAAGATAGGAGTTTGAGAAAGAGAATATTACCTCCAGACCCTGTATACCAATCACAGCTTGTTTCAAAAGCTATCAATATGATTATGTGAGATGGTAAGAAACAGTTAGCTCAAAGAATTTTTTATAAATCTCTTAAATTAGTTGAAAAAAAAATAGGGAGAGAGCCTCTTGAAGTATTTATGGAGGCTTTAAAGAATATAGCTCCTACTATTGAGTTGAAAACTAGGAAAATTGGTGGATCTAATTATCAAGTACCTGTTGAAGCTTCTGCCGAAAGAAAAGAAACTCTTTCTCTTAGATGATTAATTAACTTTAGTAGAAAAAGAGCTGAAAGAACTATGGTTGAGGCTTTAGCGCATGAAATTATTGATGCTTACAATAATACAGGACTTTCAATTAAGAAACGTAATGAAGTAATTAAGACAGCTGAAAGTAATAAAGCTTTTGCTTACTTTAGATTTTAGATGGCCAAAGATCTGAAATTTATACGTAATTTTGGTATTATGGCCCATATTGATGCTGGGAAAACTACTACTAGTGAACGTATTCTATTCCATACTGGGAAAACTTACAAAATTGGAGAGGTTCATGATGGTGCGGCAACTATGGACTGGATGGAACAAGAAAAAGAGAAGGGAATTACTATTACTGCGGCAGCTACATCTGTAGTTTGAAAAGATCATCAACTTAATTTAATTGATACTCCCGGACACGTGGATTTTACTGTTGAAGTTGAGAGATCTTTAAGAGTATTAGATGGTGCTGTAGCTGTTTTGGACTCTCAAATGGGAGTAGAGCCACAAACTGAAACAGTCTGAAGACAAGCTACTAAGTATTTAGTTCCAAGAATTGTTTATTGTAATAAGATGGACAAGATTGGAGCTGACTATTTTAAGTCAGTTCAATCTTTAAGAGAAAAGCTTAAAGTAAATGCAGTATTAATACAACTTAATATAGGCAAAGAAGGAGACTTTATTGGAATAATAGATTTAATTACTAAAAAAGCTTATGAATTCGATGGAAAACAAGAAGAGGAATACAAAGAAATTCCTATTCCTGAAGCATTAAAGGAAGAAGTTGATAGATTACATCAAGAATTATTAGATGAAGTACTTACTTATGATGAGAAAATTATGGAAAAGTATTTAGGTGGTGAAGAAATAACTGTTGAAGAGATAAAGCATTGTATTCGTATAGGAACTATACAAACTAAGTTATTTCCAGTATTGTGTGGTTCTTCTTTTAAGAATAAAGGAGTTAAGTTCTTACTTGATGCAGTAATTGATTATTTACCAAGCCCTATAGATTTACCTGAAACGCCTGCTTTTGATAAAGAACAAAATCCTATTTCAATAAAGAATTCTCCTGATAATGATTTTGTAGCTATGGCTTTTAAGATAGCTGCAGACCCGTTTGTTGGTAGATTAACTTTCATTAGGGTTTATTCTGGTGTACTGAAAAAAGGTAGTTCTATTTACAATACTACTCAGGATGTTCCAGAAAAAGCAGGTAGATTAGTACAAATGCACTCTAATCATAGAACAGAAATTGAGAGTATTCAGGCTGGCGAAATATGTGCAATAGTAGGACTTAAGAATACCAAGACAGGAGATACTCTTACTGTAAAGGGAAATCAAGTAGTGCTTGAATCTATGAACTTTGCAGAGCCTGTAATTTCATTAGCTATTGAACCTAAAACTAAAGTAGATCAAGAGAAGATGTCTATGGTACTTTCAAGATTATCAGAAGAAGATCCTACTTTCAAAATATCTACTAATATCGAAACAGGCCAAACTATTATTTCTGGTATGGGAGAATTACATTTGGAAATACTTATTGATCGTATGGGAAGAGAGTTTGGACTTCAAGTAAATATTGGACAGCCACAGGTAGCATTTAGAGAGACCTTTACTCAAGAAGCTGAAGTAGAGGGTAAATATATTAAACAAAGTGGTGGTAGAGGTAACTATGGTCATGTATGAATTAAATATGAGCCTAATAAAGATAAAGGATTTGAGTTTGTTGACAAAATAGTAGGTGGTAAGATTCCTAAAGAATATATTAAGTCTATTAAACAAGGATTAATAGATGCTATGAAGTCAGGCCCTTTGGCAGGTTATCCAATTATTGATATTAAAGCTACATTATTTGATGGTTCTTTCCATGAAGTTGACTCAAATGAGATGGCCTTTAGAATTGCTGCTTCTCTTTCACTTAAAGATGCAAGCAAGAAGTGCGCTTCTATATTATTAGAACCTATTATGAATGTAGAGATTACAGTACCAATGCAATATTTTGGCACTGTAATGGGTGATGTATCTTCAAGAAGAGGAACTATTGAAGGGGATGAGCAAGTGGAAAATGCTAAAGTTATTAAATCAAAAATACCTCTTAAAGAGATGTTTGGTTATGCAACAGCACTTAGATCTTTAACTCAAGGTAGAGGTGTTTACACTATGCAATTTTCACACTATCAACCATTACCTCAATATATTACTAAAGAATTATTAGAGAGTCGAAAGTAATCAGTAGATGGCTAAAGATTACTATCAGATATTAGGCGTTTCCCATGATGCTACAGAATCAGAAATAAAAAAGGCATATAGGAGTCTAGCTAAGAAATATCACCCAGACGTTAATAAATCTCCAGAAGCAGAAGATAAATTTAAAGATATTAATGAGGCTTATGAAGTGTTGAGTGATGCTCAGAAGAGACAGAACTATGACACTTATGGGAGCGCTGATGAACAAATGCAAGGGAATCCTTTTTCGGGAGGCGGAGACTTCACAGAATTTTTTAATGATTTTTTTGGAGGAATGCACAATCAAAGACAATATGAGCACTATTCTGATAAAGTAACTATTTCTTTCTTAGATTCTGTAAGAGGTACTAGTCGTAAATATGATTATTTTTCTAAACAGAAATGTGAAGTGTGTAAAGGCAATAAAGCTTTCTTAGGAGATGCTAAATATGTAGTTGTTTGTGGTGCATGTAGAGGTACTGGTCAAGAAAGAGTAAGAAAACAGTCATTATTTGGAATATTTGATAGTACTAGACCTTGTTCCCAGTGTGAAGGGCATGGTAAAGTAATTTCTAAGAAATGTAAGGAGTGTAAAGGGGAGGGTTACAAGAGTCAAAAGAAAACAGTTACTGTTCCAATTCCCGCTGGTATTTTTGATAAACAAGTATTGTCTTTCTGAGATAAATCAGGTTTAGTAGACGTAAAGATTTCTTTGAAAATTAAAGTGGAAGAGTCTGAGATTTTTGAGAGAAAGAAAGCGGATGATTTAAATATATATACAAGAATATATATTAATCCTTTCACAGCTATATTTGGAGGAGTAGCAGAAATACCTACTCCAAAAGGAATTAAAACAATTAAGATCCCCGAAGGAACTAATTCAGGCGATAAACTTAAATTAAGAGGAGAAGGAATAACTGTTAATCGAAATAGTGGTGATTTAATTGGAGAAGTTAAATTTACTACTTATCCAAAATTAACTAAGGAACAAAAGGAAATATTAAAATCTTTAAGTGGACAGGAGACTTCAGAGACAACTAAATGAATTGCAAAAGCTAAAAAAATAATAAGTTAATGACAGAAGAAGGGAAACAAATAGAAAAAGAAGAAAGAGTAGAGGAGGAGTTAAGAGAGCAAATAAAGGAGTTACAAGAACAGATTGCTACTCTGGAAAAAGAGAGTAATCAAAAAATTATGGATTTTATTGATAAGAAATCCAAAGAAGCTGAGCAAATAATACTCAAGAAAGAAGAGGAATTAAAGCTTAAATTTAAAAGAGAGCTAGAGAATGCTAAGGATTATTTGTACGAGAGACAATTTTCTGAATTAGTAGGAATTATTTCAAATTTTGAAACTGCTATAGATATGGCTACTGCCCCAGAAATAGCAGCATATTTAGCTGGTTTTAAAATGTTTAGTTCTCAATTTGAAACATTGCTAAGTGATTTAAATATCTCTAAATTTAGTCCTAAGAAATATGATGAATTTGATTCATCATGCATGGAAGCTACAATGGTGGAGAAGGTTGACAGTGAAGAATTGGAAAATAAAGTGTTGCAGGTTTTCTCAAAAGGTTATAAATTAAATGAAAGAGTTATTAAATTGTCCTCCGTTAAGGTAGGTAAATTAGATTAGTGGCATTAGTAAGCGCAAGAGAAATTCTTCTTAAGGCATACAAAGAAGGATATGCTGTTGCACAAATAAATACTAATAATCTTGAGTGAACTAAAGCTATTTTATTAACTACTCAGTCTCTTAAATCTCCTGTAATTATTGGAGCTTCTGAAGGGGCTATTAAATATATGGGTGGCTTTAATGTAGTGGCTTCTTTAGTTAAAGCTATGATTAAAGATTTAAATATTGAAGTTCCTGTAATACTTCACTTAGACCACGGTAGTTATGAGGGATGTAAGAAAGCTATTGAAGCTGGATTTAGTTCAGTAATGTTTGATGGTTCCCATTTTCCTATTGAGGAGAATTTTGCTAAATCAAAAGAAATTGTTGATTTAGCGAACTCTAAGGGTATTTCTGTTGAATTGGAAGTAGGAACTATTGGTGGCGAAGAAGATGGTGTAGTGGGTGCTGGTGAAAATGCTAGTGTTGATGAATGTGTGAGAATGGGGTCTCTTGATTTATCAATGTTAGCTGCAGGCATTGGTAATATACATGGTCCTTATCCAACCAACTGAAAAGGCCTTAATTTTGAGTTATTGTCAGAAATTTCAAAAGCAGTAAGTAAACCTCTTGTGCTACATGGTGGTACTGGAATTCCTGAAGATCAAATTAAGAAAGCTATTTCTTTAGGTATCTCAAAAATTAATGTGAACACTGAATTACAATTAGCTTTTGCTTCAGCAACTAGAAAATATATTGAAGAACAAAAAGATTTAGATATGTCTAAAAAAGGTTTTGATCCTAGAAAATTGTTTAAATATGGTTTTGATGCTATTTGTCAAGTTATTACAGATAAATTAACAATGTTTGGGTCTGTAGGTAAAGCCTAAATGTGTACTATAAGTCTTGAGTACCTGTCTCGATCTTTACTTCTGTAGTCGGTTTACCATTTTATTGCTTCTCTAATTCTTTAGATACCACAGTATTAGATTCTAGTTTTTTTCAAGATCCTAACTTATTTAATAAATTAGAAAATGAAGACTTTGTATACAAAAGTTCTATTGAGGAGGATAGCACAGGAATAAAGAATTATTTTTTTAATAATTCCTTCAGTTTGCTTTGAAAGAAAAAGAATGGAGTAAATGATGACGAGGTATTTGGAAATGCTTTTTTGATCAATATTATGTATCCTCCTCATTTGGGAAAGGACGATCCAAGTAGATACACATATACACCTAAATACTATCAACCAGGAGAAGAAATAATACTTCTTGTAGGAACTTCATTCTCTTTTGTTTCAAAGGTATTCAAAGGACTTAATGAATGAGATAAGGTAAATGATTGCACTAAAGTAATAACTCTAGATAAGCACTCAGGAAATGGAGGAAATGGCACTTGTCCAAAAGAAGTGATTAATAGTAACAATGAACAATATGAATTTTATTTTTCACACCCTTATCCAGAAGATAATGAAAAAACAGGAGTTAAACAACAAGAAAATCTATATTCAATAAAGGAAGATTATTTATCTAAGCAGGAATTTCAACTTAATAAGCCACATTTTGTAAAAATAGAAAACAAGAATGTAGGGTTAGTTTATGCCGCTGTAGATCTTAAGGTTAATAAGAAATTAATAAATATAGCTCTTAATAGCCGCGAAGGAATTAATAATGTTTTAAGAGATGTTCATACCAATACCAAGGACGATTCAGATTTTCAATCAGAGATGCGAACTAATTGATTTGGAACAAGCTACAAATTTGCGGCTGATTTTGCAGTGTTGCAATTGAAAGTCCAAATGAAAGATATTAGGGGTTTATTTAGGGATTATTTAAGAGATCTTTTCAAGAAAGAAGGAAAAATAACAAAAATTCCAAGAAATAGTATGTCTATTAGAGATGGAAAGACAGAACCACTTTACTTAGCAGGATGATCAGTTATGAGTCAAACTGAAAGAGATCAGCATGAAGTAGATAATTTATTAGTTGAAGCAAAAGCAAAAGCAAAAAATGGAGTAAATAATGGCCAATGCAACAGCACATCTAGTAGCTATAGTTTAAATGCAAATAATGATGCTTTAATCCAAATAGTTCCTAGTGATATTAAGAAAAAACATAAAGCAACTTCAAATAGTCTAGGAGACTGTCTTGAATTAGTTTTAAAAAATAGTAGTTCACAAAGTTCACAGGATAAATATGTTGCTACTGATTTTGAATATTTTCCTAATGATGAGTATGGCTTCTTGTATGTAGATTACTATGTACAGAACAAAAATACAAAAAAGAAATTTCCTAAAAAAAGAACAGTAATTTTTGATGGTTTTAAAAAAAGGAATCCTACTGCCAGAAGAGATTTTGTTAATACATACAATGATACTCATAGAAGAAAGTCCGATGCAACCAAAAGGTTTTTGGAAGCCGATCCAAAAGGAATGGCTGAATGAAAAGAATTATCTGTTCAATATGGTTATTTCCCAATTCAAAATATTCACGATAAAGTACATAAATTAAACAAAGAAATTAAAGAAATTGACACTACTACACCACTCGAAACTTTTCAAGCAGGAGGAAGCACCTATGTAAATATTTCTCATCAAGTAAATATTCCTAATTTAGGACTATCTCAAGCCAAAGGAATAATGGCTTTAATGAAAGATCAAGATAGTGATCAAAATATTATGGTTGGCATGTATGAAGGAAGACATGCTTGAACTAATCCAATTGGATTAGATACAAAAGCAGTAGGTAAAGTTATGTTATTTATTTCTCCTTGAAGATATGATTTATTTAATTCGAATAATAAACTTTCAAGGCCTTCTTTAGGTGATAGTTTGAAAAAGAAAAAAGTAAATGGAACACATGATTACAACAACAACAACAACATGAAAGATTATTTAATTTATGGAAATGTATTTAATCTTGGCTCCTAAAAAATTCTTTAACTGCCTTAATATTATCTTTTTTGCATATCAAATAGACTATATCTCCAACATCTATTATATGTTCTCCCCTAACAGGAATAATAACATGTCCATTCTTTTTTTTAATACTTATTAAAGTAACTGAAATAGTTCTTAAGAAAGATATTTCACTCACCTTCCTAGTCCATAAAGTCCTATTTAATACAGGCAATCTAATTAATAAAGTATCTTTAATTTCTTTATCAAAAGAAAATAACTCTACATTTAAGTCATACATAGCTTTGTAAGCTATCTTAAGAGCTATTTCTTCTTCTGGAATGAATGTTATGCTTATTCCAAGCATGTTAAGTATTCTTCTATGGGTTTCTGTTTTTGCTTTGCATAAAATATTATTTACTTTAAGCTTTTTCAAGTTTGCCGCTGCAATTACAGAGGTTTCCATATTTGTTATGCCTAGTATTACATAGTCAAAGAATTGTACACCTACGTCCTCTAATTCTTTGATATTGGTACAATCACAAACAATGGCATAGCTGAATTCAGGACCATGTTCATTGATTACTTTCGGGTCAGAATCTAGTACTGTTACTTTGTGTCCTTCGCTTACTAAAACTAATCCAATTTCGTAGTTGAATTTATTTAGTCCAATTAAACAATATTCTTTATATGCTTTTTCTGTCTTGGGTGAATTCAACTACAAAAAATAGACTAAATGCATAATATACAGGAGTACCTAAATTATTTTACTTCAAAAAAGTTTTTTTTAAGTTTACTAGGAAAAACTATTTATCAAAAAACTTTAAGAATTTACCTTTTTACAGCTTTTTTTGGAGCTATTCTTTTATGAATACCTGCTTTATCTAACAAGGATGGAATATACATTATTGATGCTTTCTTTATTTCTATTTCGGCCTTTACTAATACCGGCTTAACTACTGAAACAACTTCCTCTAAATTTACTTTTTTTGGACAATTAGTAATACTAATTCTTATTCAGTTAGGGGGGATAGGGTTTATTACTGCGATTATTTGTCTTTGATCTTGGATAGCTAAAGGGGGTAATTTAAATGCAGAAAGTAGGTGGTTCTTACACTTTGAAAGAGGCAGTTACAATAGAGTTGAATCAACACAGTCATTTAAAGCCGGAGTAATAGTATTACTAGTTACAGAAGCAATAGGAGCATTCTTACTTACTATATTCTTTTTTTGTGCCACTCCAGATGCCACCGCTAAGGAAACTCTAAATTTTAAAGGAGATTTTTTTAAATCTTTATGAGCAGGAATATTCCATTCTATTTCTGCAGCTAATAATGCTGGTTTTGATATTCTCGGTGAGCATTCTATTATGCCCTACAGAAGTGGGGCTAATAATATTCTTTCGGTAATATTACTTATTGAGTCTGTTATTGGAGGAATTGGATATCCAATTTATTATGATCTTTATTTACTATACAAAAATAAACAAAGAGGAAAACATCATCAATTAAGTCTATTCACAATTATTTGTTTAAGCACTTACTTTTTTGTAGCTTTTCTTTCAACTTTCTTAGTTTTATTTTTTGAAGTAGGTTTTGGGAGAGACTATCCAACTGGTACCATAATTTATCCTAACGATGCAACAAGAGCAAAAGATAAATTTGTTTGAAATGATGCAGATAAGATGTGAAATATTGTTTACACTTCATTCTCGGCTAGATCTGCAGGCTTTTCTTCACTAGATGTAGGACAAGTTACAGAAGAAACTAAGTGACTATTATCTATTCTTATGTTTGTAGGTACTTCTCCTGCGTCTACGGGAGGAGGAATAAGAACTATTACTATATTCCTAATATTAGCTAAGATTTGATTTACTATTAAAGGAAAAAATCATTTAACTATTAGGAATAAGACTGTTGATCCTGAAATAATTTTTGATGCTTGTCAAGCTTTTGTTGTTGCAACTATCTTAATAATTGGCTGCATTTTCTTAATATTCCTATCTTTAAATAAGAAGAATTTAAAGATAGGGGATGTAGCTTTTGAAGCTTCTTCTGCTTTTGGTACTACAGGGTTAACAGCTAATGTAACTAAGGAATGTAATTTCTTTGGAAAAATAGTAATTATTTTTTTAATGTTTATTGGACAGTTAGGAGTATCTAACTCTTTACTATCCTTTACAGATCTCCAACCAAAAGGAAAAAATATTCGTTATTGTGCAGAAAATTTAAAGATTATTTAATATTATTCCCATTCAATAGTACTTGGTGGCTTAGTACTTAAGTCATATACTACTCTTGAAATTTCTGGAATACTATTAACTATCTCTGTGGCTACTTTAGTTAAGAATTCAAATGGTAGTTCAGTTACATTAACTGTCATGAAATTAGTAGTATTTATTGATCTTAAAGCTACTACATAACCCACACTTCTCCGATCACCTTTAACTCCAACGCTTTTTGTATTTAGTAAGACAGCAAAAGCTTGTGAAGCTTTTGAATAAAGTCCTTCTTTTTTAAGTTTTGAAACAAATAAAGCATCTACTCTCTTAATTATTTCAATTTTTTCTTCTGTTACCTCTCCCATTATTCTTATGGCATATCCAGGACCTGGAAAAGGATGTTCTTTAAGAATAAAATCTGGAAGTTCTAGTTTCTCTCCCCAAGTTCTTACTTCTTCTTTAAATAAGTGCGAAAGAGGTTCAATTAATTCAAATATATTTCTTAATTCACTAATAGTGTTGTGATGTGTTTTAATTACATCAGAATTAGCACTCTTTTCGCCCGATTCAATTAAGTCAGAAAGTATTGTCCCTTGTGCTAAATATTTAATATTTTTCTCACTAGCAACAAACTCTTTAAATATTTCAAGAAATAACCCTCCTACTACTCTCCTTTTCTCTTCTGGATTCTCTATGCCTGTAAGGGCATTATAGAATCTTTTTTTTGCGTCAATAACATGAAAATTATTCTTTAATTCTCCTTTAAAGTAATCAATTATTATTGCTTTTTGTTTATCTCTTAATAAGCCATTATCTACAAAAACACCTATTACGCTTTCTGGATTCGCTTTTTTAAGTAATTTAGCCACTACTGAAGAATCTAACCCACCAGAAAGAGCCAATAATACTTTATCTTTACCTATTTTTTCTCTTATCTCTACTACTTTATCTTCACATAACTCACCCATTTTTCATTTCTGACTTAATCTACATATTAATAACAGAAAGTTCTTAATAATTCTGTCTCCTCATTCAGAGTGCTCTACTTCTGGATGAAATTGAAGAGTGTAAATATTTAATTTATCATTAGCTGTAATAGTACAAGAGTTATTTGTTTTTGCTAATAAAGTAAAGTCTGGAGCAGGTTCAATTACGGAATCATTATGAGACATTCATACATTGAAATTTATTGGTAATCCATCAGTAAGAATATGTTCACTAACTTTACTTACTTTAGTATTTCCAAATTCTGGATATTCTCCATAATTCATAGTACCTCCAAGCCTTTTGTGTACTAATTGCATTCCATAGCAAATGCAAAGCATTGGCTTTTTGAAAGTAAAAATTAAATCTAATAAATCTTCGTGTATGGAATTCTCTACTGATTCTGGACTACCTGAAAGTATTATTGCTTGAAAATCTTTAGCTACTTTTCGAACTGTTTCATATTCTGCCTTTACTATTTCTGAATAAATCTCATTATCTCTTATTTTCTTTGCAATCAGCTGAGAATATTGAGAACCAAAATCAATAATTAAGACACCACCTCCCTTAGTTGGGTTCATCCAAAGAGTTTAAATAATTTTTTATGGCTATAGCTGCTGTCGCGCCATCACTAATAGCAGTTACTACTTGTCTAAGGCCTTTAGAAATTATATCTCCCGCAGCATAAAGTCCTTCTTCAGAAGTTCTCATATTTTCATTTACTTTAATAAATCCTCCTTCATCTCTTTCGAGATTTAAAGAACTAAGAAAAGAGCTTTCGGGAATTAACCCTACATAAAAAAAAACACAATCACCTTCTATTAATTTCTCATTTTCCCCCTTAATTATTAAACCCCTTACTACTTCATTTTCTACTTTAACTTCTGTTGGAATATATGGAGTATTAACAATGATGTTGTTAATACTTTTCATTTTCTTAACACTTACTGCATCTGCTCTAAATTCATTTCTTCTATGAACTAAATTAACTTTAGATGTAATATCAGATAAATAAATAGCTTCCTCTACAGCAGAATTCCCCCCACCTACTACCACAACATTTTTTCCTTTGTACAAATTACCATCACATATTGCACAATATGAAACTCCTTTTCCATAATATTCCTTAACATTAGGAATATCTAGCACTCTTTCTTTCATGCCTGAAGCTATGAGTACTGTTTTGGATCTATATACTTTATTTTCTGAATATACTCTTCATTCCCCCCCTTCTTTCTTAAGATCTATTACTTCTCCTCAAAATTGTTGTACTTCATTATCTAGAGCCTGTTTCAGCATTTTCTCAGCTAAATCAGGGCCTAAATTTTCTAAATATCCTGGATAGTTTTCAATTGATTGAGTTTTATTTAACTTTCCTCCTGGGTATTCCTTCTCTATGAAAGCTGTTTTTAAACAAGCTCTAGTAGCATAAATAGCTGCCGTTAAGGAGGCAGGACCTCCTCCTATTATGAATAAATCAAATAATGTTTCATGAGTCTTTTTCCCCGATTGCATACAAAAATGGTGGGGCTAACGGGGCTCGAACCCATAACCTTACCCTTATAAGAGGTACGCTCCGCCGATTGAGCTATAGCCCCATCTTACTAGAAAACTATATATTATTTTTATATTAAAATTAGATATTGGGTGTCGGGCTTTAACATTGTAGCTTTTTTAAATAAAAAGCGAATTAATGAACCTCTTACTGAACTGGAGATAAAGAGTTTTGTGCGATCTGTAGCGGATGGTACACTTCCTAACTATCAAATTTCTGCTTTTTTAATGGCAGTGTGTATTAATGGTCTTAGTGCACAAGAAACTACTTGGCTTACTTTGGCTATGGCTGAGTCAGGTGATTTTCTTTTGCCTTTGCCAAATAAGAAAGAAGGAGAGATATATGTAGATAAGCACTCTTCTGGAGGTATAGGTGATAAAACTTCATTAATTTTGTTACCTATATTAGCCGCCGGAGGACTTAATGTAGTTAAGTCTGCTGGAAGAGGATTGGGTTTTACTGGCGGAACAATAGATAAGCTTTCTTCTATTTCTGTAGATACTGATATTCCTTTAGAGGAAGCTTTCAAAATCTTAGAGAAAACAAAGATATTTATTATTGCTCAAAGTAAGAATATTTCTCCTGTAGACAAAATTTTTTATCAAATAAGAGATGTAACAGCTACAGTTGAAAACGTACCATTAATAGCTTCCTCAATAATGTCTAAGAAGTTGTCTTTAAATTTAGATCATTTATTCTTAGATGTTAAGTATGGAAGTGGTGCTTTTTGTAAGACTTTCGAATATGCACAAGAGTTAGCAGCACTTATGTATTCTATTGGTAAATTAGCAGGACTTGAAGTAAGTGTACATATTACTTCTATGCAACAGCCATTGGGAAATTGTGTAGGTAATGCTATTGAATTATTAGAAGCACAAAAATTTTTAGCTGGGGAAGAAGTAGCTTCAGATTTGAAAGAATTTATTACTACTTTTGCTACAGATATCTTCCTACTTACCGGTCTATTTAATAATAAAGCAAGTGCATTAGCAAGAGTAGAAGAGATATTGAAAAATAAAGAAGCATTAAAGGTTAGTGAAAATTGATTTAAAGAACAAAAAGGAGATATAGATAGTTACATCTCAAGAAAGTACTTTAATCCAAAGCATAAAAAAGATTTGTTATCCCCTAGTGAGGGATATTTAAATTTTAAAAATAATGAAGTTATAGGTTGGTTAGCAAATGAGCTGGGAGCTGGGAGAACTTCGGTAGAATCAAGTATAGATATGCATGCAGGATTTAAATTTCATAAAAAAATTAATGATTATGTAAAAAAAGATGATTTGCTATTAACTATGTATTCCTCTTCACCCATAAAAGATTCAATAGTTGAGAAAATGCTTGAAAATATGGAATTTAATTCAGTAGCAAATGAAATAAACAGATTGATTGTGCAATATGAAGGCTAGTAAGGATACTAAACCTAAACCTAAACCTAAACCTAAACCTAAACCTAAACCTAAACCTAAACCGAAGGCTACAAAAAAATCAAAAGTTGAAGAACCTAAGATAGTAATGCCCCCTAAGAGAAGGGGAAGGGTTGCAAAAAGAGGAGATAATTTCCATAAAGTTTATGAGAAAATTCTTGAAATAAAGCAGGAGTTAGAGGATACTAAGCAAAAATTTGTTGAGGATGCGGCAGAAATCAAAAGTTTTGTTTTTGAAGCTAATACTAAAAGGATTAAGTTTGATTCGAAGACAGCAATAACTAAGTTACTTGATCCATTAATTAATCAGGCATACAACGTAAGAAAAGGTAGATTTAAGCTTTCGAAAGAGTCGCTAATATTGGCTCTTGAAGACTACATGCCTATTCCTGATGAAAAGTGAGAAGAAATAGCACAAAAACTTTCACTTAAGAATATCAATATTGAAGAGCTTACAGAAGAGGAAGAAATAGCACACTATGAATATCAAGATGGAAAGAGTTTAGAGGATTCAAAAATGGATGGTAGAGAGAGGGGGGCTAGTGATACTTCCAAATCTTTCTTATCTACTTTACATTTTTCAAAAATGCTTACTTCTGATGAAGAGAAGAAGTTAGCAAAACTTATGGATAATCCAGATACTAGAGAATTTGCTACTAAGCAATTAATGACCTCAAACTTGAGGTTAGTTATTTCAATTGCTAAGAAATATTTGAATAGGGGCTTTAATTTAGGAGATTTAGTTCAAGAAGGAGTATTTGGATTAATGAAGTCTATTTCTAAGTTTGATTACAAATTTGGTAATAAATTCTCTACTTATGCCACTTGATGAATAAGACAAGCCATTACCAGAGCTATAGCTGATCAATCAAGAATTATTAGAGTTCCAGTACATATGGTTGAAATAATTAATAAATATGTCAAAGCTGAAAAAGATTTAATACTAGAGCATGGTGTAGAGCCTACTATTGAACAATTAGCTCAAGAGATGCAAAAATATAATCCTCAATTTACCGTTCAGAAAATTAGC
The DNA here is from genome assembly GCF_001645765.1 of Candidatus Mycoplasma haematobovis. Classification (GTDB taxonomy): domain Bacteria; phylum Bacillota_I; class Bacilli_A; order Mycoplasmatales; family Mycoplasmoidaceae; genus Eperythrozoon_B; species Eperythrozoon_B haematobovis. Next base: position 175,085 of record NZ_LWUJ01000011.1, read on the forward strand.
GATATCAAGAAATTAAATATTGATTTAGTTTCTTTAGATAAGCCTATTGCACATAATGAAACAACTAATTTTTCAGACTTTGTACAAGATACTGATTTACAAAGTCCTGAAGAAGTAGCAGCCCAAACACATAAATCAATGGTATTGCAAGAGTTTCTTAAATCAACTTTAGATGACGATGAATTAACAATAATTCATATGCATTATGGATTAGGGAAATTTAAGAGTCAATATACTGTTGAACAAATAGTAAGTGAGAAATTACTTAATCCAAAGAATAAAGGAATGCTTAAGAATAAATCTATTAATTTAGTTATTAATAATATGCTTTCTAAACAGAAAACTATGAAGCCCGAAGAGTGGAATAAAGAGAAGTCAAAAGTAGAAAATTTTGTTAAGAAAAAAATATCTCAATCTTTGAGAAAGCTTAAAAAGCCTTCCAAAAATGGGAAATATAAGGCAATTCTTGGTATTGGTAGTTAATTAAATAAATTTATTGAAAATTAAAAAAAATATTTGGAACAAACAACATCTACTTATGGGTTGGAGATCTGGGGACGTTTGTCTTTGATATAGGAGTTGCTTTATTCATCCTTAAAGGTTTATTCACTGAAATTGAAGAAGTAATTACTAATTCTACAAAAGAAATTCCAGAAACTTGGGTTCCAGCACCAGTAAGTAGTACTGAAAAATAAAATTGATGAAGAGAAAAAGAGCTAAGAATAAAATAGAGACTCAAGAAATCTATTCAATTTTAAATTTTTAGAACTTGTGCCAATGGAACAGACAGAACACTTGACTATCAAATTCCAGAGTAAGAAAATGTTTTACCAAATGATATATCGGAACTAGCTTTCACGTAATTTGAAGATATAGATTTTCTCGAAAAAAACAACACTTACAATCAATTAATACCATATCACAATACAGATTATTTAAGAGAAAAACATAAAGAAAATTGCGAAAGATATGTTAAAGGAGAAAGAATGGTGACAATTGTGATACAGGAGATAAGTATGGTTATTTTGATATGAATATTGCTCAAGAAGAATTAAGAGCTAATGAAGGCACTGTGTTAGGAAACAAACAAAAGAACTTAAATTATTCTATTCAGCATTTAATTTCTTAGACCGAAGTAAAGTAGATGTTGGCAAACATTTTGCTGATTTTTTAGTATTAGAGATTGAATTTATTAATGAAGATACGGCCAGAAAAGCAATTAACTATTTTACAGATAAATACAACGGTGACAACCGCCTAATTAATCTATTGGCTAAGCCTTTAGAGGAAAAATATAAATCATGATTTGAGTTACAAAACTCACTAGATAATTTCTACCCTCTGGCTTATCTAGTAGAGGGAAAGGGTGAATTTGAACAAACAAAAGTAGCTTCTAGATTAGGGGGATTGTGTAGTACTAAAAAAATTACTTCTTGAGGATGACAGTTGCCTAAATTTATTTGATATGGAGAGGAGCACAAAGAAATTGGCTATTTTTATCCATATTGGAAATAATCCCTTAGGAGGGGGTTTCTGGAGGATTATGTGTTTATGGTGATGACAATTTACTTGGAGCGCTTGTTTAAGGTAGCTACAGTAGTAGTTGAGCACAACCACTTAGAAATGCCGGTACTAAAAAAAGGACACATGGGGTTGATACTCATGCATATGATTTAATAGCAGGAGTTTCAGGACAATTAAACTCTTACAAATAACAGGTATAGAAGTATGTTTTTAATAAAGGTGGAGAAACCTGATTTGAGTAGAATTGGAAATTGCAAGAAAAACAATTAAATTAAGCTTTAAATATAGAAAAGTCGATAGATAATAGTTTTTCTTAAAGGACTATTGATTACTTTAGTGAACTTATTATATTTGTTGCAATCATCAAATCTGAATGAGACCCATCATCTAAATATTGTAGGAACATCAATAAATTCACGTCATTTTTTTGAAAAATCTTCTTCATCGATTGAGGCATCACTAAGTTTTTTAAATGTGGTTACTATTTTAGTTTTCATTTTTTGAAGCCTTTCTTTGGTTTCTTTTAATTCCGAATTAAGTTTTGATATTTTTTCAATTTGTTCTTTATTTTCATCGGTCTTAAATAATAAGTAGCTAAACCTCCTATATCGAATAGATAAATAGATGCTAGTTTAGTTTTTCCTATCGGTATTCTTTAATTTTTACGTAAGGTGTTTCTTTAAGAAATTGCTCAATTTTTTCAAAACACTCTATTTTTGATTGGGATTTAACGTTTTTTGTTAATTTTTGTAAAAGCTCTCCATACTTTTGACCCTCTTTATTTAACTTATTTACAAGCTCTTGTTTTTTCGTATTTAATTTTTCTATTAGCTCTTCTTGTTTGTTGACATTTCTTAAAGAAGGAAAAATGAGAAAAGACAATTACAAAGATTTTGCAGTTATTCAAGTTAAATTTAAGAATCAAAATTATACTGAAAAAGCAACTGGCAATTTTTGTGGAAAGTATTTAGAAAGCTTTAGGAAACCTCTTGGCATTTTTCCTTGAGAAAGAGAATTGCCTAAAAAAGAAGAGCACTTAAAGAATAATAAATATAGCCTAGGATATGAAGTACGTGTTAGCGCTACAAAGTATGATAATCGAAATGAAAAATTATTAAATGGAATTGAATAAATCTAAAGCGTGTAGATCATTTTTATTTGCTTAAAAATTTCGATATGAACTGTGGTGTATCGGGCAGATTGGTTATCGATGGAAATGGATATATTTTAGGAGTCAAAAGTTTGGCAAGCGCAAATAAAGATAGATCTTTAGTAGTTCAATTAAGATCAGAAGAACTTAATAACGATCGTATCAAAACTCCAAAATACGATTTAGTTGTGGGAGGTGGCGAAGATCAAACAAGTTCTTACAAAGAACAAGTAGTGAAATACATTCTTAATGAAGGAAGAAGAACTTTATTAAGTTAAAGAGGGGGGGTGACAACGAACAGAAAGAACCACTGTAAATTAACTTAGACAGGCATCAATAAAGGCAAAAGTTTATTGTTTTTTAAAGAATAAAAGAATAAACACTTTCAATGATGGCTGTAAGTTTTAAAACTGGTGGAGCTTTAATTTTAACGGCATCTACAGCTATTTTTGCCTTTAAGCAATTAGCTACAGATGCTGATTTAGTAGTAGATTCTTCTAATTCAAGGCAAATAGAAAATACTTCTGATGTTTATTCATCTGAGCCAGATCCATCAAATGAAATAGAGGATGAAATTTCTTGAGAATCAGAAGAGATAATAGATGAATCACGTAAAACAGTTGGATTAGGGGATTCAGATAATGGATCACCTTGGCCTACAAAGTACAAATATTTGTCAAATAACAATAGACATGATTTTCTTTTAAAGCCTTATTCAGAACAAGAGAAAAAGGTAAAGAGGGCAGAAGCTGAAAGGATTTATGAAACTTTAAATGATTTCACATTTAAGTTCTTTATGCCTTGTGGATTTGGGACAGGATGAATATTAGACTATGAAATTCCTAAAGATCCTAATAAGTATCCCACAAAATGATATATTGCAACTAATGCACACGTAATTTGAAGGATTAATTTTGAAGATAATCCTTACAAACAAAAATTAACAAAGGATAAATCATGAACAGAGCATTTAAGAACAAAATATAAGGAAGAATACGAGAAAGTCAAGAATTATTCAGGACCCGTAAGGGATAAATGTAAAGCAGTAGATAAGTTTGGTTATGTTGACTTTAATATTTCACAAGGAAGAACAGGAATAGCAAGAAAAGCCGATGTTGGTGGCGTTGTTCAAAAACAAATAAATGCACCTAAGTTATTCTATGGCGCATTTAATTTCTTAAATCCAGAAGTTGCAGCAAATCACCAAATACCTAAGAACCATTTTGCCGATTTTGCAGTATTAGAGATTGAATTTACTGATCCAACAGTTGCAAAAGTAGCGACAAACGATTTTGTATCTAAATACAAAAATAAACCAGATGCTATTAATGTACTTGGTAAGCCAATAGAAGAAAAATATGAAAAAAAAGAAGATCTTTGAGCAGCAAGGGATAACTACTATATTTTTGGTTACCCTATTATGGTAGGTACAGATAAATGAGTTCCAACTGCAAATTTCAATAATAATACAGCAATTGCTTCACATTTATTTGACTGGGAGTATGGACCAGAAGAAAAAGCAAAAAGATACAAAGGATTTGTTGATGTTAAAGATAGTGGAGGATATTATCATGGTAGCAGTAGACAAAAATTTAATTGAAATGGCGAATATTATTACGAATTTGGACACCGTTACAAATTTAGAGAAAATCCATTAGCACCAGGGTCATCTGGCGCAATGTATGTTGATGGAGAAGGGACTGCAGTTGGTATGATTGTTCGAACTAGCGGTAATAAGTATGGAGATAATGGTAATGGAGGATCTAGTTCTTGAGCACAACCTTTTAGAAGTAATGGAACTGTAGAAGTTAATGGAGTTAAGACACCTAAGTATGATTTAATCTCAGGAGTTGAAGGACAAATAGGCTCTTACAAACAACAAGTAGAGGAATACATTCTTAATCAGGGAAGAAGTACTTGATTGAGTGAGAAAGCAGGTTGAAAACCAACAAAAGCAGTTTCTTAAAATCAGCTTAGACAGGCATCAATAAAGGCAAAAGTTTATTGTTTTTTAAAGAATAAATCGATATTTGCTATGAAGTTGAGAACTGGAATTTTATTTGGTTTTAGAGGATTATTTCCAGAAGAAAGTCAAGTTATTTCTGAAAATTTAAATAAAGAGAAAGATGTTACTTATGAAAGTTCATATCAAGAACCGACTTTAATTAAAGGAGCGGTTGATATTCCAAGAGAGGTAGCTCCTTTTCTTATAGGAAATCCACAAGGAAAATATGATTGAGGAGTTGGATATACCCAGGAACAGAAAGAGCAAAATAGAAAAGATGCTGAAAAAATCTATGGTACTTTAGATGACTATACCTTTAAGCTTTATTTGCCTTGCACTGTAGGTACTGGTTGAATATTAGACTATCAAATCCTTCAAAATAAAGAAAAATATCCTACAAAATGATACATTGCAACAAACATGCATGTTATTTGAAGACTTAAATTCTCTAACAAAAATAATGATTATGGAGAGACTTTGATGTATTCAAATACAGATTATTTAAGAAATCGAAGCGCAGAAGGAAATGCCAAAAATTATGAAGGAAAAGTAAGAGACAAATGTGAAAATATAGAGAAAACCGGTTATTTTGATATGAATTTTGGAAATGAAAAAACATGAAAGCAAGGTAGACAAAGTGAATTTGGTGCAATTGATTTCCTAGAAGGAGAAAGCAAGAAGGTTGCAGGTGAATATCATTTTGCCGATTTTGCAGTATTAGAGATTGAATTTACTAGCTCCGAAGAAGCAAAAACCGCAACAAATGGTTTTGCTGAAAAATACAAAATTGGGGGGTGAAGCCGAACCTATTAGATTCGGTAGGTCATTAGAAAAAAAATATGCGACAAAAAAGGATCTTTGATAAGCCAAAGACAATTACTATATTCTTGCTTATCCTGTCTTAAAAAAGAACGGCAATGAACATTGAAAACAAACAAGAAATTTTGATGAAGAAACAACAATTGCATCTCATTTATTAGGAAATAGTTGAGATTGAAAAACAGCAAAAAAGGAGCATAGCGACTATAGAGGATTTGTTAGCGCCAAAAGAACTTCTCCTTGAGGAACAACCAGATACACTCCCGCATTTAAATGAAATGGACAAATTTATGAAGAGTTTGGGCACAATTATGAGTTTGATCATCATCCAATGGCAGGAGGTTCTTCTGGCGGAATATTTGTAGATTCAGATGGCTATGCAGTTGGAATTATTAATGTAACTAGCGAAAATGAATATGGTACTGGAGGAATTAAATCTTGAGCTCTACCATTCAGAAGCGAAGGTAACGTAGAAGTTGAAGGGAAAGTTACTCCTCGATATAACTTAATCCTAGGGGGATTTGAAGGGCAAAAGAGATCATATTTTAGTCAAGTAAAACAGCACATTCTTGATAAAGGAGGTAAAAGATGATTAAGTTAAAGCGGAAGATTGCAACTAAAAGAATTAATACCTTCAAAACCTAGGAATTAAAGCACTTTAAATAAGCATCAATAAAGGCGAAATCTGATTTTTCAAAAGAATAAAAAAATAGATTTTGTCAAGAATGCCTGTAAATTTAAAAGTTTTAGGAGCTGGCATTTTAACTGTATCAACAGCCTTTATTGCTTTGAAGCAATCAGGCAGCGAGAGTGTTTTAGTTGAATCTACAAAATCCGCTCCAACAAAGGATGTTTCTAATGTAGATACAATTGGTCCTCATCCAGAAATACAAAATTCGTATGATTCAAATCCTTTATCTTTACAATTGGGTAGTACCTGAGAACCTTCTCCTGTGAATTATACGGGTGAAATAACCGAATCTTATGATTGAGGAGTTGGATATACAAAAGAAGATAAAGAGAGAAATAGAGAAGTTGCAAATAAAGTTCTTGGCACTTTGGAGGACTATACTTTCAAATTGTTTTTGCCTTGTACTGTAGGAACAGGTTGAATATTAGACTATGAAATTCCTAAAGATCCTAATCAGTATCCTACAAAATGATACATTGCAACAGCTTCACACGTAATTCAAAGACTTAGTTTTTCTGAAAATCCTTACGGACAATTATTGCCAAAGAGGCACGAATGGGCAAAAACCGCGAGACAAAAGAAACAAACCTACATTGATAGTATTAGTGATCCTAATTATGAAGTAAGAAGAAATTGCCAAGCTTCTCACGATTTAGGTTATTTTGATATGAATATTTCTCAAGAAAAAACATGAGAGGCAGGAAGACGAGCAGATATTGGGGGGGGTGGCTAATAAACAAATGAAAGAACCCAAGCTATTCTATTCAGCATTTAAATTCATAAAAGAAGATTACGAAAAAGCGGGAGGTCGTAATCATTTTGCTGACTTTTCAGTATTAGAGATTGAATTTAATGATGAACAATCTGCAAGAGTAGCCACAAATAATTTTGCAGATAAATACAATGTTGAAAATAAGACTGAACCAATTAAATTTGGTAGATCAATAGAAGAAAGATATCCAACAAAAGAGCAGTTATGAAAAGCAAGAGATAACTATCATATTCTTGCTTATCCTGTTGTGCCTGGGAAAGATCCATGAAAACACACAAATAACTTTGATGAAAAAACAACATTTGCTTCACATTTAGCTGGAAATGGTTGGGATTACGAAAAAGCAAATAAACCAGATAAGTGAAGAGGTTTTCTTTCCGCTAAGAAAAATTCTGTATTGGGAACGGTATACGCACCAAAATTTAAATGACATGGAGAACATTTCCATGAATTTGGCCATTTTTATGGTTTTGATCATAATGGTTTAGATGGTGGAGCTTCTGGAGGTTTGTTTGTAGATAGTGATGGGTACGCAGTCGGAATGCTTGTACAAATTAGTGGAAGTATGTCTTTAGCTCAACCTCTTAGAAGTTCTGGTGTAAAAGGACACGATTTTGAGACTCCTGCTTACGATTTAATATTAGGGGCCGAAGGTCAAATCGGTTCTTACAAAGAGCAAGTAGAGGAATATATTGTTAGAAGAAACAATGGGGATACTTGATTAAGAAGAAGCGGAAGATTGAAAACGCCTACGAAAAAATTAACTTCTTAGATTAATTATTATTAAGGAATATAGTTATTTATTTACTAATAAGATTAGCAAAAGATAATATGAATAAAAAGAAATAAAATTAGCAGAATGTTAATAACTAAGTATATAGTACCATTTCCCCTTAATTAATGATTGATAATAATTTAAATATAGGAGGTCTTTCTGTAGAGGATCAAGAGTCTTTAAATAAGAAATTAGGTAATGTAGTTTCTCAAACTATTCCTACCAAGTTCTATGCATTAGGGGGAGTAGAAGAAATTGGTAAGAATACTTATTGTATTGAGCATGATGATGAAATATTAGTTATTGATGCTGGTATTAAATTTGTAAATAAGAGACATTTTCCAGGACTTAGTGGAGTTATTCCTTCTCTTTCTTACTTAAAGGCTAATCAACACAAAATTAAAGCTTTAATAGTAACTCATGGTCATGAAGACCATATTGGTGGAATAGTGCATGTACTTAAACAAGTTAATTTTCCTATTATTTACAGCCCAATAATGGCTTCTGAATTAATCAAAAGAAAAGTAAGTGATAATAAGTTGCCTAATCAAAACATAGTTCTTTATTCATCTAATTCTGTTTTCTTTACTAAACATTTTGTTATTGATTTCTATAAAGTAAATCATTCTATTCCTGATTCTTTTGGAGTAGCTTTATTAAGTCCTAATGGGGTAATAGTTTCTTCTGGGGACTTTAGATTTGATTTTGCTAGTAAGAATGATAAGTTTGATTTACAAAAGTTAAGTCAAATAGCCAGCAGGAGAAAAGTAGATTTATTACTATGTGAATCTACTAATGCTGAGCAATCTGGATTCAATGAAAGCGAAAAAGTAGTTATTAATGAGATTCACAATATTATGTCCTCTGTAGAGGGCAGAATAATTATTACTTTCTTTGCTTCGAATATAGGAAGAATTGAAGAGATATTTAAGATTGCCGTTAATTTAAATAAAAAAATTATTATTCTAGGACATTCAATAGATGCAAACGTTACTGCATCTAAGAATGTAGGTTATTTAAGAGCTAATGATGAGATCTTAATTTCTCCTAAAGATATTAATTCTTATCCTGATAATGAAATATTAATTATTTGTACTGGTTCTCAGGGAGAAGATAATTCAGCTTTAAATAATATTTCCAAGAATAAACATCCATATATCAAACTTAAACCAACTGATAGTATTATCTTTTCTTCAAATGTAATACCCGGCAATACAGCAGCAGTAGAGGGAGTAATAAATAGATTACATAAGTCTGGATGTAATATTTATTTAAATTCTTCAAATTTAAAAATTCACTCTTCGGGACATGCTTCAAAATTAGAACAGCAGTTATTTGTTTCATTAGTAAATCCTAAGTACATAGTGCCTATACATGGAGAAACAAGAATGATGAAAGCTTTAGCTAGGAATTGTGTAGAGATAGGATTTAATGAGAAGAACATTTTCCTTGTTAAGAATGGGGATGTGGTTCAGTTACTTAATGGGGAAGTTTCGGTACCAGGAGAAAAAGTAGATGCTTCTTTATTGTATATAGATGGAGATGAGACTACTTCAGAAGGAGAAAGTATTTCTAAGAAGAGAGCAGAATTAGGTGCTAAAGGAATAGTTCTTATACATATCTTTATTGATTCTAAGAAGCAAGAGTTACATACTATTTCACCTATTGCAAATGCTGGTTGTTTCTATTTAACTGAATCAATAGAGTTTGTTAAGAAGTTACAAAATGATATTCAGAATGAAATTAAGACTGTTTTGAGAATGAGAAAGTCTAATTCTGAATTATTAGCTTCTCTTAAAGCGCTTATTTCTAAAGAGCTTTATGTTGAGAAGAAACAAAGACCTAATGTTGAAGTATTAATTACTGATATTACTAAAGAAGACTTATTTAAGGATGGTGTAATGCCTAAACAGGATTAATTTTATTAAGTAATAATTCTTTAATTAAAGCTATTATTTCTTCAATAGTCTTGTTATCTGTATTAATTTCAATGGCATCTTCTGCTTTCTTTAAAGGATCTAACTCTCTACTACTATCTTGCTTATCTCTTTCTGTTATTTCTTTAGCTATATCTTCAATACTCTTATTCTCTAATAAATTCTTATTTTGTAATTCTTTATATCTCCTATCGACTCTTACTTCTTTACTAGCAGTAAGAAATATTTTAAGAATAGCATTAGGAAATACTTGAGTACCTATATCTCTTCCTTCCATTATTACATTTTCAGATAAAGCTATAGATCTTTCAATCTCTAAAACATAAGCTCTTATTTCTCTTAATTTTGCTATTTCTGAAGCTTTCTTAGCTACTTCTCCTTTGCTAAATTCTGATAACTCTATTTCTTTTTCATCCAAGAATCACTTATTTCTCTCAAATCTAAATAATTTAAATTTAGTTAGCTCTAATAAAGCATCCTCTACTGTTTTTGATTTGCGAAGAATATATCAAGCTAATCCCCTAAATATTAAACCTGTATTTATGTGTAAATAGGATAACTCTTTGGAAAGTTCTCTAGCAACAGAACTTTTTCCTACTCCAGATGGACCATCAATTGCAATTTGAAAAAACAATATTCTTTAAATTATTCCTATTTATTTTATAGAGGACTTACCCCCTTAGGATTTTTAAAGGCTAAAACTTATTTAACTTTTACACTATCTAATTGATTCTCGAAAATCATATTTTGAGTTCAAATCAAAAAATTTTCGAAAAAAATTTATTGTTAGATATCCAGCTTCTAGAGCCAACATTGTGAAATTATTTTTCAAAAAATGAAAAAATTTTTAAAAAAAAATTATTTGTTGTTAAATTTTTTGTTTAGAATCTATTAGCGTTATGAACAAAAAAGAATTAATTTCAGAAATTGCAAAAAGATCAGGAGTTTCTCAAAAAGATGCTCAATCTGTTCTTAATGCTTTTCAAAGACTTACTTTGGAGAATTTAAAAAATGATAAAGAAGTTGTTTTTTTAGATCTTGGTAAATTTAAAGTTGTTGAGAGAGCTGCAAGAAAAGGCGTTAATCCTGCTACAAAGCAACCTATTGACATTCCTGCTAAAAAGAAACCAAGTTTAGTAGCTTCTAGAAAATTTAAAGCTTTTGTTGAAGGTTCAGAAGATATTGATAATTTTAGCTACTAGTTGAAGTTTTTACTAGTAGATTTAGCAAAGAAGATATATTTATCTCCTACTAAACATACAATTGATGATTGTATTTCTTATTTAGATCAGGTAGATTCAGATTTAAATAAACTTAAATCTATTGATACAGAAGGAGTATCTCCCTTTGTTTTAAAAAGAGAATTTAGTCTAACTCCTGATAAGATAGAGTTTTCTTATAAGAATAAAGAAGACTCAGCACTAAACTCTTTAACTGATTCATATGAGTTCACTAATATCAAGGACAAAACAGATATTTAAATCTTTAGCCGAAGAAGAGAGCAACTCTTACCTTTCTTCTACTTTAAATAAAGATATTTCACTTAAGAAAATTAATAATCCTTTAGCTAATACTATTTATTCTTTAAAGGATTTAATTTCAAATACAGATGGTTATGTAACTGGAGGTTCTAAATTTCTTTCTAAATACAAACCACCTTTTGATGCTACAGTTTATGAAATACTTAAGAAAGCTGGAGCAATAAATATAGCTAATGCTAATTTAGATGAATTTGGATTAGGCGGAACAGGTTTACATGCTTATGGAGGAGAAGTAAGAAATCCTTTGGATACTACAAGAATGATTGGAGGATCTTCAGCAGGAAGTGCTTATTTAGTAAAGAAAGGTTATGTTGATTATTCAATAGCTTCTGATACTGGAGACTCAGCAAGAATACCTGCTTCTTATACTGGTATATATGGCTTTAAACCTAGTTATGGCATGATCTCTAGATATGGTTTTTTTCCTTTTTGTTCACAATTTGATACTCCTGCTATTATTGCTTCATCATTAGAGACTATTGCTACAGTATTTTCAGAAATTTCAGTTCCTGATGAGCGAGATTTAACAACTTTAAGTACTATTAAATACAATTACATCAAAGCACTTGAAACTCCTTTAAAAAAACCCATAAAAATAGCTATTTTTAAAAATCTATTCAATTCTCCTTTTAGGGTAGAAGAAAGATTCAAAGAATTAATCGAAAAATTAAAGGAAAAAGAAGAAGTACAAATAGAGCTTTATGAATTTAATAAAGAATTATTAGATTTATGTACTTTAATTTATTCAATTGTTTCTAGATCAGAAAGTATTTCCAATTATTCTAATTTAACTGGTTTATTTTTTCCATTTGAAACAGATCCTAAATTTAATGTTATTAATAAACAGAATGGACGTGATTATTCTGAAATATTATTTAATAATAGGAGTGTATTAGGGAAAGAGTTTGTATATAGACAAATAACTGGTATGTATTTCTTAAATGGAAGTAATTATGAAAATGTATATTTAAAGAGTAAGAAATTAATTACTTTAATTAATAAAGAAATAGAGGAACTCTTTACTAAATTTGATTTAGTAATAAGTCCTACTTCTGAAGATATTGCTCCTAAAGCAGACGAATATAAAAGAGAGTACAAGCCAAACACTGCACAAAATATTCTATTACTAGCAAATTTCTGTTCATTACCTGCAATCTCTATACCCTGAACTACTTTAGATAATATGCCAGTAGGCTTACATTTAATGAGTGCTTTTAGGAGTGATGCTTTCTTGCTTAATGTAACTAAATATATTAAAGAATGAGTTACATAACTTCAATTGGGTTAGAGATACATATTGCTCTCAAAACTAATCAAAAAGTTTTTGCGCCAGAAAGTGAGCAACAATCTTCTTGAATTTCTTTAGGATTTCCAGGTACTTTACCAACTCTTAATTTAGAGGCAGTTAAGAAAGCTATTACTCTTGCTTATTCTTTAGGAGCAGAAGTTAATTATGAAAATATAGTTTTTGATAGAAAAAATTACTTCTATTGTGACTTACCCAGAGGTTACCAAATAACCCAATACTTTAATCCTATTGGAAAAGGAGGCTTTATTGACTTAGGACATAAAAAAATATTTATTAAACAAATACATTTAGAGGAGGATTCAGCACAACAAAATAAACAAGGACATACAGTAAGACTTACTTTCAATAGATTAGGTAGAGCTTTAGCAGAAGTAGTTACTAAACCAGACTTTAGTTCTTACGAAGAGATAGAGTTATTTCTTAAGAAACTAAGAAGAATATGTAATTTCTTTAATGTATCTACAGCTTCTTATGAAGAAGGAAAGATGAGAGTGGATTTAAATGTATCTGTAAGAAAAGCTAATTCAGAAAATCTTTCAGCTAAATCAGAAGTTAAGAATTTAAATAGTCTTTTTGCTTTAAAGAGTTCAATAAATTATTTAGTAGATATTCAAACTAGGAAGCTGGAAGAAGGAGAAGAGTTAAAGAGCTACACTTATGCTTGAGTAGATAAATTAAAGAAATGTGAAATAATGAGGAAAAAGGAAGAAGCAACAGGATATTTCTATATTCCTGAAGCTAATATTCCCCCACTCGCGTTTACTAAGGAGCAATACGAGAATATTATTAATGAACACAATATCAATTTAGAAAATTTAGAAAAGAGCTTAGTAGAGAGGGGACTTAAAGAAACAGAAGTAGAGCATTTATTAGATAATCATACTTTATTTTTGTATGTTCAAAAGTTAGATGAAAAATTAAATAATCTTAAAGCTTCTTACAATTGAATTATTAATGTTTTGGTCGGTATGGTAAATGATATTGAGAGTATTCCTTATGATGAAATTGAGAAAGTAATATTAGATGTTGAACTTAAGAAGAAGTTTAATTCAAGAATTGCTAAAGATATCTTTAAAGTAATTCTTGAAAAGAAATTAAGTTACAAGAGTGCAATCAGGAAGCTTAAAGTTTCAGAAGTATCAGATGATGATGCTATTAGAGTTTGAGTAAGAGAAGCTTTTGAAAAGTACAAAGGACAGTTGCTTGATCTCTTAAAAAATCCTCCTAAATTAGAAAGATTAATAATTGGAGAATGTATGAAAGCTTCTAAGGGACAAGCAAATCCTATTAAAACTAAGACTATTTTTGAAGAACTTTTATTAAAGTATAAAATATAGTTAATGGCTATCGACAAAGATTTAATACTTAAATTAAGAGGTTTAAGTCATGCTGGTTTTGCTGACTGCAAGAAAGCTTTAGAGGAAACTAATAATGATATTCAAGAAGCTATTAAGTGATTAAGAAAGAAAGGTATTGCAAAAGCTACTGATAAATATGCTCTTAAAGATGCTAAAGAAGGAGGTACTTGGGTAAAGAAAGATGAAAACGGTATTGCACTTATTGAATTAAATTCTGAAACAGATTTTGTAGCTAATTCTGAAGGCTTTGGAACACTAGCTAATAGTATAGTTAATACAATATTAGAGAATAAAGTTGATGATTTGGAAGCAGTTAAGAATTTAAAGTTAAGTAGTGGCGAGAGTGTTTCAGAAAGTTGTTTACATTTATCCTCAATAACAGGAGAGAAAATTGTTTTAAATAGAGTTAAATATGTATCCGTAAGCGCTGAAGAAACAGCATCTTGTTATAGACATACTAATGGTAGAATTTCTGCACTTTTGATTTTTGATAAGAAGTTTGATGAAGATTTAGCATTTAAATTAGCTGTTCATTATGCAGCTAATAGTCCTAAATTTATTACTGCCGATCAAGTAGATGAGAGGTGAGTGGCTTCAGAAAAAGAAATAATATTAGCTCTTTTGGAGAAGGAGAATAAACCTGCAGAATATAGGGATAATATTATTGAACAAAGACTTAAAAAAACAATACTTAAAGAGACTTTAATGGAACAAGATTTTTTGTATGATACTTCTAAGAAAATTAAAGATGTACTTAAAGAGTTAGGGGCTTCAATAAAGATTGCTATGTTCTTTGCTTTAGGCGAATCTCGCTAATCTCTTTTCATCCTTTCTCTTTATTGTCTCTAGTTTTTGCTTACTGGTATATTTATTTCTTTTTGCAAGCAATAAAGTAATCTTTATTTTGTAATTTCTTAAATAAAGATTACTGGGAATAAGTAAATACTTCTTCTCTTTAACATTCCTTATTATTTTTTCAATTTCATGTCTATGTAGTAATAACTTAATATTCTCTTTTGCAAAGCCCCTAAGAAATATTTCTCCATTCTTAATTCATCCATGGCTCCCTGATAAAGATAGTTCGTAATTAAGTATTTTTTTTTTTGAGCCACTATTAAGTACTAAGCCACATTCATATTTACCAAATACTTCATAAAATCTTGTATTTTTCTTATTACTAAGTAGCTCTTTAATGGACATTAAAGAACTTTAACTAATTTAAATTCTTTAGAGTTATGTACTGGTTTAACTAATAAATAACTACCTAAAGTTAAAGGAATTCTACTCTTTACATGTCCTTCAACATAGTAATTATCTATGCGTACAAAAGCTCCATTTTTTGAAGGAGAAACAACTCTAGCTTTAAAGATTGAATCTAATTTTTTATTCATAAATTGAATTATTTTAGAATTCTCTATCTCTTTACTAATTTCATTACTTTTGATTTCTGAATTAGTAGACTCTACAGCAATCTCATCTAATAATCTATAAATTTCATCTCCTCCTGTACTAGGTAATGATTTCTTTTCAAATACATAATCTCAAAGCATCTTATGTACCATAGCATCAGGATATCTACGAATAGGAGAAGTAAAGTGTAAGTAGTGCTTTAAATTAAGACCAAAATGACCTAAATTATTAATTGAATATCTAGCTTTTTGTAGAGAGCGCAATAATAATAAGAATATTAAATCTAAATTAGGATTAGAGTTATTAGATACGAATCAATTAGAGATTACTTTTTGATTTATTTTTTCAAAACTATTATCAGGAATTTTGAATTCAAGATTTTTAACTTCCTCCGCAAACATAAGCATCTTATTAAATTCTGGATTTTCATGCACTCTGTAAATGCTTGGTATTTTCTTTTTGAAGAACAATCTAGCTATTCCTTCATTAGCCAAAATCATGAAATTTTCAATCATGATTTGAGCATGATCTCTTTTGTACTGATATAGCTCAATAATATCTCCATTATCATCTAATTTTGCTTTAATTTCAGGTGATTCAATAGATATATACCCCCTCTTTATTCGATTATTCTCTAATATTCTGTAAAGCTCTAATCCTAAATCTAGCGACTCTCTTATTTCTTTTTTTTCTTCCTTGAAATCATTCTTCTTATTGAAATAATCATTAACTTCTGAATACGAAAATCTTCTGTGAGAATGAATAATTCCAGGCTTTACATCCAAACTATCTCATAATACTTCTCCTTTTTCAGTAATTTCAACTGAAAATACAATAGCACATCTATCTTCATTAGGAATTAAAGAACAATAATTATTAGAGAGCTTAATAGGAAGCATAGGAATTACAGAATCTAAAAAATAAATTGAAGTTCCTCGTTCTCTTGCAGTCCTATTAGTACAGGGAGAATTTCTTAAATAAGTTCAAACATCCGCAATAGCTACATAAAGAAGATATTTATTACCTTCTTTGTAAACAGCTATCGCATCATCAAAGTCTTTAGAATCTGGAGGATCAATAGTTACAAATCTAATATCTGTAAAGTCTTGCCTAAGAACATCATCTCTATGTTTATTAATATCCAACTGTATCTTTTCCATCTCTTTTTCAACATCATCTGGAAAGACTTCTTGAATACCATGATCTTCAAGAATAGATAAGATTTCAATATTTAAATCTCCTTTATTTCCTATTTTTTTGACAATTTGACCTTGCAAATTATCAAGCTTAAATTCTGATAATTTAATAAGTACTTTAGTACCTATTTCATACTTATCTGAATCAGTTACAACAACTTTATTTAATTTTGGATTATCTAAAAGAACATAAGACTTATTAGTTTCTCTATATACTACTTCTCCTACATAATCTGTCTTAAATCTCTCTAATACTGAAAGTATCTTAGCTTCATATTTCTTTCTCTCATCTGTACTAGCTCTATTCTTAATTACTATATATTCAACTAAATCTTTATTTAAAGCAGTATTAATATTCTCTCATCGAACATACAAATCTGTACCTTCAATAAAGCCATAATTACCATGAAATTTAAAAACTCCTTTGGCTACAGTATTTTCAATCACTTATTATTTCTTACCGTGGAGAATAGAAAAAATTATTAATAAGAAGATCATTATGAACATTACTATCCTTAATATTTTTACTAAGCCATAATCCTTAGTTTTTTTAAATAGCTCTAGGTCATGACCTGATAAAGCTGCTAATCCACCAGTAGATCCAGCATTGGATAATAGTAAGCCTATTATCAAAGTTAAGATAGCAAAGATATATATAGCTATTTGGTAAAAATACATTAGTCTTTAAATTTTAGTGGAAGAACAATACATAAAGGTTTGTTTAAATTGTCAAGGCAATTGAGAAGAGTGCAAAGGTATTAATTGTCAAACATGAGATGGCGCTTGTTGTGAAGATTTTAATTGCAAAGATATGGAAAATAGAGCATTTTGATACACTTTAAAAAAGAAATAAGTTTGAAAATATTTAATCCCCACCTATATCCCCTGCCAACAGAATTAGAAAAATTTTTTAATAACATATATTTACACATATGTGAAAAATTTAATTGTCCTAAATATGAAATAGAGTTAAGTGTGATTAGTGAAGAAGAAATAAGGGAATTAAATAAGAATTATAGGAATAAAGATAAAGAAACTGATGTGCTTTCTTTTCCTATGAAAACTGATGAGAGCGAATTATTTCTAGGAGCTATATATTTTTGTTATTCAGTAATAAAAAAAAATAATTCTAATTTATTATCAGAATTTTCCCTTTTATTTATTCATAGTTTCTTACATTTATTAGGGCATGAGCATGGAGAGCTTATGTTTCAATTACAAGAAGAGATATTTAAACATTTTTTTTAAATATGGAATTAATAAGACAGATATTTAGCACATCTAATAGACATAAGATTTGATTAGATATAGAGACAATAATTATTAAATTTTTTCATTTAAAGGGTTACATATCTCGAACTCTTTGTGAAAAGATAATAGTTAATTTAAGAATTCCTGCTTTCGAATTATTTGGTAATGTAAAGCAAGGAGAAGATGAATGGGCTTCATTCATCAAAATGCTTTATTCAGAAATGAAGTTTTTGGATAAAGAATTAATGGATTTTGCTTTATCTAGAGATAATTTTGTAGATATTGCTAATGTTTTGTGCTTAAATAAGGCAGGTAAAGAGGTAGAAAAGAAAGCGCTAGAGCTTAAAGATGTACTTAAGGAATTAGCACTTAAATACAAAGAATTACCTCAAATAGGAAGAACTCATGGCATGCATGCAGAGCCCACTTCTTTTGGTCATAAATATTTAGTTTATTATGCAGATATTGAAAGAGAACTTAAAGAGTTATCTAAAGCACTTAAAAAAACTAATTGTTTATGTGTAAATTACAATTGCTTATTTGATTCTTCTTTAGCAGTAGAATTACAAGATTTCTTAGCTAAATACTTAAAGATAGAGCTTACTGGCAATACTAATACTTCTCCTAAACATAAATACCAAAGATATCTTTCAGCTTTAAATGTAATGGCACAAAGTGTAGCAAGAATAATGGAAGATATGAAGTTATTAGAGAAAGTGGGAGAAGTAAGAATTAAAGATACTAGAGTTATTGCTTTAGCTAAAGTTATCCAAGGATATGCAAATATGGATTATTTGCAAGATAGTAAGTTGTTATTTGAAGTTATTAATAATTCTTATGAATTATTAGTAGATGCAATAGTAGCTTTAAGAGAATTAGAGGTTAATGAAGAAGTTATTAGAGCGAATATTGAATTAACTAAAGGAACTGTATTTTCAAATACAGTTATGTGTCATTTAATTAATAATGTGGATGATACTAGAGCAGATGTATTAAGGAATTTAAAAGAGATTTCAACTAGAACTGCTAATAATGACTATCCAAGCTTTGAAGAGGGATTAAAGTACTCTAAGTATTTTGAATATATTAATGATGAATTATTTGAGACTGAATATCACTTGAGATTTATGGATGAATTATATGAAAAGATTTTTGAGCCTTTAAGAGAGCAAGAGAATATAGACTTTTTTGTTAATTCTTTAGCTAAAGAATTGAATAAATTCTATTATTCAAAAGAATCTATATTAATAGTAGGCTTTTTTGAACGTACTTTAAAGTTTGTTGCTAAATTATTAAGTAAGCTTAAATTTCCTGTAAATTTAATTAATATAGAGTACGAATCTAAGTTACATCCTTTAGTAGTTAATAAGTTTAAGAATCAGAAGGTATTAATACTAGATTATTTTGTAGATGAAAAGACTTTATTACCTATATTAATTAGTAATTTAAAGAAGGTTGGAACTAAAGAAGTTAGGGTGTGTGCTTTGTACAAAGAAAATGATTTAAGTTGTGAGAATTTAATAAATTGATATGGCTCTTTATCTCATAATAGAAACAAGTCTTAATTTACCATTTAAGTCATACATAGGTTTTCATTTTCATCTAGAATAGCTTTTTGCTATTCCTTTTCACTTCATTTCGTGATAAGCACTACATTCCATAACTACTAACTTTCAATTCCTATTTCTGTTCATAAATGCAATCATTTTGTCATAATGTTCTCATCCATCTTTTTCGGCAAATAAAGCAGTAGGAGGTTCATTATCTAATAAACCATCCTCTATTTCATCATTCCTAGATACATAAGGGAAATTAGCAGTAATTATTTCAAAATTATTATTTCTTATGCACTCATATCAGTCTTCTGTAATTACAGTAGCTTTAAGTTTATGTTTAGTTAAATTCTTCTTAATATTCTCTGTGGCTTTTTCTGAAATATCTACTAAAGTAGCTTTCTTTAAATTATTTTCATTAGCTAATAAAACTGATATACCTACTACTCCCGTACCAGAACATAAATCAATATAGCTACTTTTCTTTAGTTCAGGGTTACTTTTGATTTGAGAATTAACATAATCAACCATTGATTCAGTTTCATGTCTTGGGCAGAATACATCATCTAGAAGAATAAATTCATGTTTACAAAAGAATACTTTACCTGTTACTCTTTCAATGGGCTTATTATTTTCTTGTACTTCTGTGTATAGCTTTTGATATTCATTAATATCAAAATCTACAGCTAAATCTTTATTCTTTTGATAGCTATTTAGATCCTTTACTGTTGGAGAAAGGTAATATATTAATTTGTAAGCACTAATATGAAAATTATGTTGCTCTATTATTTGTTTGAAAGTAAGTTTTTTCACTTTAAGTATTTTCAATAAATAATTGACTTAAATTTTCTTCTGCTTGCTTATTCAAAAGACTTTCATGTATTTCTGTAAGATTCCCACCTAGCATTATTTCGCTAAGTCTATTAATTGTTAAAGATACTCTATGGTCAGTAATTCTATTTTGGGGATAATTGTAAGTACGTATTTTTTCACATCTAAAGCCTTTTCCAATTTGTTTTCTAACTGTTTCTGATATCTCTTTATTTTGTTTCTCTTGCTCATATTCTCATAGTTTAGATCTAAGCATTTTCATAGCAAAACTTCTATTTTGAATTTGTGATTTTTCTTGTTGACAGGCTACTACTATACCAGTAGGTAAGTGTGTAATTCTTACTGAAGATTCAGTTTTATTTACATGTTGACCTCCAGCACCACTAGCTCTATAAACATCTATTCTTAATTCTGAAGGATCTATATTTATTTCAATATCATCTTGCTCTGGCATTACACTCACAGTAATAGTGGAAGTATGAACTCTACCTTTAGATTCAGTAGCAGGCACTCTTTGAACTCTATGTACTCCAGATTCAAATTTCATTTTGCTAAATACTTTATTTCCTGATAAAGAAAAAGCTAAGAAATATATTCCTACGGCATTTTCATGCATATCTAATATGTCAAGTTTTCAATTATTTAAATCTGCATATTTTTTGTAAGTATCAAATAAGTTTTCTACAAAAATAGCAGCTTCATCTCCTCCTGCGGCTGATCTCATCTCTATAATTACATTCTTTTCATCTAAGGGGTCTTCAGGAATTAGTAATTTCTTTAAATCTTGCTCTAAGTCAGCAATATTTTTCTTACTGATTTCTAGTTCTGATTGTGCTAGCTTTACAAACTCCTGATTACTTTCTTTTTTTATGATTTCATGACATTCCTCTAAGTTATTTAATTCTTTTTGGTAAATTAAGAATTGTTCAGAGATCTTGCTTATTTTTGATAGTTCTTTATTTAAATTTATTATTTCTTTACTGTCAGTTTCAGTCTCTAATTTTTTAGTGAGAAATTGGCATTTCTCATGTATGGATAATAGGGTTTTGTAAAGAGAATCTGAACTCAAAAAAGTCTAAACTCTTTTTTTGATATAGTTTTTTCCTGCTTCAAATTTACTTTTTAATTTTTCCACAGCACCAATAGTACGACTTAAATTAGTTTGACCTAAGTAAAAAGGATGACAATTAGAGCAAATATCTATATTAATAGTGTCTTCTGTATGAGCACTTAGAATTTCAAACTTTTTATTGCACGCAGTACAAGCAAAAGTAACTACTTTAGGTTCAAAAGGTAATTTCTTGCTCATTAGCCAAGAATCTTTTTAATCTCGTCTTTAATATTGTCAGAAAGAAGTGTTCCTACATGAGAAATTACATCACCAGCAAGAATTTGAGCTAATTTAGTTGTTGTTTCTAGAGAATATCCATGGAAGAAACCATATAGCAAACCAGCTACAAAGTAGTCTCCAGCACCACTAGTATCAGTAGGTTTTTCAACATCAGGAGCTCCAACAAATATCTTTTGTCCTTTTCAAAAAACTCAAGCTCCATACTTACCTAAAGTAACAATTAAACCAACGTATTTGCTGTCTGGACTATTGGTGCATAAAGTCTCCAAATAACTCAATAAATCCTCTACTTTATCAATACTAAATAATTTAAGAAATTCTTCATCATTACCAGCAATAATTTTTGCTTTATCTGAGAAATGTTTAATGTGTTCATAGTAAGAATTAACACAAAAAATATTGGAAAGACATAATATAACTCCTACACCTTTTTCTTCAGCTCTATTTAAGCAATTGTAAGCGTTTTGAATAAGATTTGGACTACCAAATTGATAGCCTTCCAGTAATAAATAGTCATATTCATCTATTACTGAGTAATTTACTTTTGAACAATCTAAAGCATGAGAAGTACCAAAAATGGCAAGCATTGTTCTTTGGGCATCAGGAGTAACTAGGATGAAAATTTGAGTAGTTGTACCACCAACTTTCATTAAACATCTATCTTCAACTCCGTAACTGATAAAGCTATCTCTAACTTGTCCGCCTCTTTCATCATCGCCGTATTGGCCCAACAAAGCCACTTTACCTCCTAAAAAACCAATTCCTTTTGCTACATTAGCCGCAGAACCACCACAATTAGCGGCAGCTAATGTTAAACTATCAGTAATTCTCTTTACTTCGGCAGGATCTTTAACGGGAGCAGAACCTTTTTCGATATTATTGTCTATTAATAATTGGTCATCTACAAATGCAAAGGCATCAAAAACAGGATCTCCTAAACAAAGTACAGACTTTTTCATTACTTATTTGATTTTATTAAATTTAAAATAAAAAACACAAAAGGAGAGTTTGCATGTTTCAAGAAGATAGGTCAGAAAACGAGTTACTTTTAAAGGTCAGAAAAGATATAGCCAGAAAACTAAATATTAATTTAAAGGAACCCCAACAACAAGAAAGAATAAATGCTTTATTCAAACTCTACAAAAAATATTCAGACCAAATTAGTGTTTGTGGTTCTATTTATTATGAAATTATGGAGTGTTGTGAAAAGTTAATAGGAATATATTTAGAGAAGCAAAAAAAGATAGATTTAATAATGGATGAGAAGATTGATACTCCTCTCAAGAAAATTAAATTAAGTAATGTAAATTTTCAGTTCAAGGAAATTATTAAAGATTTAGAGTCAAAGATATCTTTCAATAGACAATTACTTAATGCTTATGAGAGCAAATACATAAATAATGTAAATATTAGAGCTGATCATAGAATTAGGCTAAAGGAATTAGAGGATATTTGTTGGGATAATTGACTTAAAGCTTTAAGCGTTAATAGAGAATTAAGAAATACTATTATTGGTTTTGAAAATAGAAAAGCTTTATTAGCTCTTTCAAAAGCTTACATAGATTATTACATTTTTGTAGAGCTACATATGAAAGAGTGTTTTGAAGTAGTAAAGTCATTAAAGAAACAAGGTATAGTTGAATATTATGAGATATTAAGAAGATATGAGTTACCTGAAGATAAGAAAGTAGACTTTAAATTATTTCTTCAAAAAAAGATAGAGTCTAAATTAGCTGATGCTGTAGAGCTCAAAACATTATTTGGTTCTTATTTAAGTGCTAATTACAAAAATCTTGAGTCTGCTGTGTCAGATGTTAGATCTCAATTTAATAAAGATCAAAAAGAGATTATTTCAATTATTAATCACTACAAAAAATTCTTATTACAGAAGCAAGTAATATTCACTAATGAAGCAGAGAAACTAGTACTTTATTTAAAGAAAAGATATTCAGAAAAAATAGATTTACTTTGTTCCAGATTTCATATGCATAATTCTGAAGCTCAATTGGCTAATAAGTCTTTTGCTATTGAAGATTTGGAATTATTAAAGAAAGTTTTTTCAGAAGAGTTTGATATTCAACTCAATGGTTTGAAAGTTGAATACACACAACAATTAGCCCCAATGCTAGATAACTTTTGACATGTTGAAGAAATGATTAGTAAGAATTATGCATTGGATAGATCTTTATTGGAGGAGAAGTTAAGTGAAGTTAAGCAATTGAAAAATGTTAATTTAGATATTTTGATTAAGAAATTTAATGAAGAGAAACAACAAATTCAAGATGTGTTTGATAGGAAAATGGATTTAGTAGCTAATGTTAGCGCTCTTAATAATAAACAATTTCAAATCATTCTTGAACGCTTAAAGAAAGATTGTGAAATTGTTTGCGGTGAAATATTGAATTTAAATAATCGTTATTGGGTTAGGGCTAATGCAGAATTTAATTGTGAAGCAAGAAAGATATTAATAAGATTGAGGCATAAATATGCTCCTTGAGTAAAGTCATGAAAAAAAGCTAGTAATCCTTGAATGCATGAATATTTAATACTTAATATGAATCACGAAACACTTAAGGCAGTTGGAGAAGCGTTGGAGGGTTATTCGCCAGAATCAGAACTATACAAAAAAGCTTCTCAAGCTTTATTGCAGTATAGTGAAATAAGTAGGAAAATATATAAGGATAGGGATGATATGGAAGTAAAACAATTATTATTACTTAACCAAATACCTTCTCCAGATTTAAATGAATTATTAGTTGAATCTAATAAGAAATTGGAAGAATTAAGAAGGCATTATGAAAGTTATTGAAATAATTACAATCACTTCTATAATTCATTAAATAAATAAGTGAAATCAGCGATTAAGACAAAGAAACCTATTAAGTTTGGTAAGACCATACTAATTAATAGGCTTATGTATAGCGAAGGTACTAAACATTCTATTGCCGAAAACATAAAGAGACATAATCCAGAAATTACAGATGAGGCTTTAGAGCAAGAAGTTATGGCTCATATTAGGAGGGATAATCGTTACAATGCAGTGATGGACGAAGTGGCTAGTGCTTATGAATTTACAGTAGATGAAGAAGAAGTTAGTGAGAGAATAGCAGTTATGAAAGAAGAATATCCAGAAGGAAATGATGAAGCTTTCAGAAATTCTGTTTTGATCTCTATATACAAAAAATTAATTTATCAAGACTTAGCTAATGATTGGGAATTGCAAATAAGTGATGATGAAGTGCGGATTACTCTTGAGAGTTATTACAAATCTACTGGTAATCCAATTAGAGAATATTTAACTAATAGAGAAAGATTTGAAGAAGTTAGGGAGACATTAATTGAACAGGTGGTTACAGATCGTTTATTAAATGCTTTCAAAGTAGAATTTAATTTGGAAAGAGAAAATTAATTGAATTTAGTTATGATTTTTTGTATATAATTTATTTCTGATTATGCCTTACAAAATTGAAAGCGTTTTTGCATATGAAGTTTTAGATTCTAGAGGTAATCCTACTGTTGCTTGTATTGCTAAGATTTCAACAGGTTTATGAAGTAAGAAATTTTTCTCTGCTAAGGCTATGATTCCTTCTGGCGCTTCAACAGGAGAAAGAGAGGCACTTGAACTTAGAGATGATGACAAGGGTAGATATTTGGGGAAAGGTGTTAAGAAAGCAGTTCACTATGTTAACTACGTTATTGTTACTTCTTTAATTGAAAATAATATTGATCCTTCTGATCAAGAAAAATTAGACAAATTCCTAATTGAACTTGATGGTACTGAAAATAAATCTAGATATGGTGCCAATGCCATTTTGGCTGTTTCTTTAGCCGTTGCTAAAGCTATGGCAAAGGCAAAATCAATGCCTTTTTACCAATATGTAGCTTCTTTAATGGGTAATGCTTATCCATCTAAATATATATTGCCTTTACCAATGGTGAATGTTATTAATGGCGGAGAACATGCTGATAATACTCTTGATTTTCAAGAGTTTATGTTTATGCCGGTAGGTGCTGCTTCTATGCATGAGGCTGTACGTATTGCTAGTGAATGTTTTCACTCTCTACAAAAATGTTTGAAAGAAAAAGGAATGAATACTAATAAAGGTGATGAGGGTGGTTTTGCTCCGAACCTTAAAGATAATGATGAAGCTCTTAGTGTAATGATTTCTGCCATTGAAAGGGCTGGTTACAAACCGGGGGTTGTTAATGGTCAAGTGGCTTTAGCATTAGATGTAGCTGCTTCTGAACTTTATGATAAGGAAACAAAGATTTACAAGTTTAAAAAAGCTATTGCGGCTGGTTTAATGTCTGAAGAAGAGGGTACAAAAAATACTGAACAGATGGTAGCTTATTATGAGCAATTAGTAGAGAAATATCCAATTGTTTCTATTGAAGATCCTCTGGATGAAAGTGATTGAGATGGTTTTGCTGACCTTAATATAAAAATTGGAAATAAAGTGCAGATTGTAGGAGATGATTTATTTTGTACTAATCCAAAAATTACACAAGAAGGTGTTGATAAGAAAGTGGCAAATGCAGTGTTGGTGAAAATGAATCAAATTGGTACTATCAGTGAAACTATTAGGACAATTCAAATTGCTAAGAATGCTGGATGAACATGTATTCTTTCTCATAGATCTGGTGAAACTGAAGATACTTCCATTGCTGACTTGGCTGTTGGTTCTTCTGCCGGTCAAATTAAGACTGGCTCTATGTCTAGGTCTGAGCGTATTGCAAAATATAATAGATTGTTAGAGATTGAAATTGAATTGACTGCAGCCAATTCGGTATTTTATGGTTTAAATAGTTTATTCAGTTTAGATTTTAATAATACTCAGTTATTCAAGGTAGCTTCAGCTGACTCTGCGGTTGTTACTGATTCATCTGAAACATCTAATGTTGAGGAGGAACCTTATACTACAAGGAATGATTCTCTAGAATTTGAAGCTCAAGCTGAAATGGAAACTCCTGAAGAATCTGAAAATGAGGAAGGAGATAAGTAGGTGTACTTATTCTTTTTTCCATTAAATTCTTAAGATGGAAAGCAAGAAGCTTGCTGTTTTAACGTCAGGTGGAGATTCGCCTTCTATGAATGCGGCTATTTTTGGTTTTACTGTTGCTGCTAATTTAGAGGGTTATAAAGTTTATGCTGTTATTGATGGCTACAAGGGTTTGATTAATTCAAATTTTCAAGAAATTAAGATTGCAGATTTTAGGGAGAAGATATATTTACCTGGTACAGCAATCGGATCTAGTAGATGTTTGGAATTTAGAGATGATCCTTCTACTAGAGAGAAATCAGTAGAAAATTTAAAGAGAGAGGGTTTTAAAGCTTTGTTTGTTATTGGGGGAGATGGTTCTTACAAAGGTGCTAATTTAATACAAAAATTGGGTTTTCCAGTAGTGGTTGCTCCAGGCACTATTGATAATGATGTGGCTTCTAGTCATTACACTATTGGTTTCTTTTCTGCCTTACAAGAAATAGTAGATGCCGTTAAGAAAATAAGAGCTACTTCTGAATCTCATTCTCAGGTTACTTTTGTGGAAGCTATGGGAAGGGATTGTTTTGATTTAACTGTAGCCGCTGGTTTAGCTATGATGGCAGATTATGTAATTACTAATAAGAATCCTAAAGTAGCTTCGGAATTAATCGAGATTGTGCAAGATATGATTTCTAGAGGAAAGAAAGGTATAGTTATTTTAGTTACTGAAAGAGTTTATGGTGAGAAATTTGGTTATGGTTTGCCTTCATTACCAGAATTATGTGCGGAAATTGAGAAAGCAGTAGGAAGACAAGTTAGATCTAGTGTTTTGGGATATATTCAAAGAGGTGCTGAACCTACATCTTGAGATCTTTATGTGGCACAAAGATTTGGACAAAGAGCTTTTGAACATGTAAAAAGCGAGAATATGGGAGTGTCTATTGGCTTTAATGGATATGATTTTTATTCAACTCCTATTTCTGATGCAGTGACACTAAGTAAAAATTCTTCTATAGATGTGGTAGAATTCGTTAATTCTATATATAAGTTATAGAATATGAAATACCTGTTTAAGAATACTAAGATAGTTTCTACTTTTGGTCCAGCCATTACTAAAGGTTTTAATACAGAGGCTGATAGAACAAATCCTGCTTTAGCTGATTCTTTATCCGAAGTATTAGCAACTATTAATGAACTTATTTATTCTGGTATTAACTGTGTAAGATTTAATTTTTCTCACGGTTCTACAGAAGAACAGTTGATTCGATCCAAACTTATTGGAATGGCACAAGAGAAAATTATTGCGGCCCAAACGGGCAATAAATATAGATTTGTAAGGCCTATAGTATTTATGGCCGATACTAAGGGTCCTGAAATTAGAGTTTACAAAATGGAAGCTTCTGAAGGTGTGGTTTATGAAATTGGAGATGAAATAAATATTTATTGTATTGAAAAGGTTGTAGGGAATAAAGATGGTTTTTCTGTACTTGACTCTACTGGTAGATACAATATGGCAAATGACTGTGTAGTAGGGAATACTATTTTAGTAGAGGATGGTAAGCTTAGTTTAGAGATATTGGAGGTTAATAAAGATAAAGGGTTAGTAAAGGTTAGAGTGAAGAATAGGCATATTCTTAAAGCTAATAAGAGAATTAATCTGCCTGGTGCTGATTATTCTATGGATTTTTTAAGCGAAAAAGATATTTCTGATATCAAATTTGCTGTTGATAATGGTTTTGAGTACATTGCTCTTTCATTTGTAAATTCAAAGGAGAATATTCAGGATGTTAAAAAATTAATTCTTTCCTATTCAAAAGAAAAAGCTGTTACTTCAAATTTAAGAGTTATTTCAAAAATTGAAACTCTTAAATCTTGTGAAAATATTGATGAAATAATTGATGAGTCTGACGCAATTATGATTGCTAGAGGTGATTTAGGGCTTGAAATTCCTTATTATCAAGTGCCTTATTGAACTAAAGAAATTATTAAGCGTTGTAGATTGAAAAATAAACCTGTAATTGTTGCTACTCAAATGCTTGACTCTCTTGAAAAGAATGTGGTGCCTACAAGAGCAGAAGTTAGTGATGTTTATAGAGCCGCCGAATTGGGCTCTGACTGCACCATGCTTTCTGGTGAAACTGCTCAAGGGTTATTTCCTGTAATAGCTGTTAAAACTATGTGTGAAATTGTTTATGAGTCTGAAGGACGTTTCGATAATGAAAGGGCTTTAGCTCAATTTAAAGAAAATAGTTTGCTTAAATTTTCTCCTAATACTAAGAAGTTATGTGAAGATTTAATGAAAATGCTGGCTACTAATGATGATATTGGAGCTGTATTGACTATGTCAGGGACTGTTACAGAAGAATTTATGGAAGCTGTTGCAGCTATGCGTCTTGAAATTCCTTTATTTAATTTCATAAAAACTGAGAAATTAGAATCTGCTTGTGCAATAGCTAGTTTTTCTTGCCCTATCTATAGAGCAACTAGACTTGAATTAGCTACTGCTTTACATAGATCTATTAATCCTGTATTTACTGAAGGACTTTTTTCTTCTGCTGATTTACCTGCTATATTTAAAGAATTTCATTCTTTCTTTGTTAAGGGAAGCTTTTTTAATAAAAAAGTTGTTTACTTAGATGGTGGCACCTGAAGGGTTTAGGAATGAGAGTTGGGGGGTATAGGGTTAATAGTTTTAGTCCAATAGTTAATAGGTTAGATTTTTCAAAAGTATCCTCACCAAATTTTACTGCACCGGACCTTAAGGGTGTTCAACTAGGAGCTTATACTAGATTTATTAATGGTGGTTTATTTGATGCTCTTAAGACTTTCTTTCCTATTTATTCTCATACCAAGAATACTTCTTTACATTTAGAAGATGTTATTCTTGTTCCGCCTGATATTTCTGAAAATGAAGCTCTAGAAAAAGGTAAGAATTTTCAATATTCAGTTAGATTAGTTATTAAATTAGTAAGTCATCTTTCTAAGGGTAGTGAGAAGACTTCTGTAGAGAATGTTTTTTTAGGTAATTTACCTGCTCTTACTTCTAGATCTAATTACATTATTAATGGTATTGAGAAGTTTATTATTAGCCAGATAGTTAGAGCTCCGGGAGCATATATACTTCCTAAGTCTCAAATTAAACTGTCTAACTCTAAGAAGAGAGTTCAAGAAGGTACTATATGTGAATTACTTCCCTTGAGGGGAATTTTGATGCTTTTCAATTATCAAAAAGAGAAAATTAAGATTTCAGCCAAAAATAATCTTGGAGATAACTTAATTCAATTTCCTTTAACTACTTTACTTAAAGCTTTTGGTTTTTCAGAAAAAGATATTATGGAAGCTTTTGATGGAGCCGGTTATATGCAAAACACTTTAGATGGCGAAGACTTCAGGCATAGAGATATTATTTTGTCTGATGGGCCCTATATGAAATGATTTGAATCACAAGTAGTTTCAGTTAAAGACTTTGATAAATGATTAGAGGAATCGCAAGAGAGTATTTATTATAGATTGAATTCTTTATCTTATGAATATCACGAGAAATATTGGAAGAAGTCTCATGAGAATTTATTAAATAATTTGAAAATAGCGGCAGCTGCTAATAATACTGATGAATATGAAATTATTAAAGTTACACTTGAAAAAGAGATAGATAAAGCAAAGACTTTACTTGAATCTATTACAGTTGAATGAATATGTCAATATTTGGTTAGGGAGATAGGTATTTCTTTTGATGCCCCTTCTTATAAAGTAACTTCTTTTCAAGAATTATTATGAGCTTATTTTTTTGAAAAGAATTATTACGATATTGGCAAAGCAGGGAGATACAAATTAGATCATAAACTTTCTTTAACTCATAGAATTTTTCAAAAAGTAATAGCTCAAGATATTCTTTCTGTTGATGGTGAAGTGGTCTTTCCTAAGGGCACTTTCATGTCTAGAGATAAAGTACTAAAGTTTGACGAATTAGCTCGTCAAAGAAAATTAAAGATTCTTAAGACTGTCACTATTTCTTATCCTCCTAAGAATTTTCCTAATTCTGAAAGGGATGCAAAAGTTGAGATAGAGGAATTATTGATTTATAGAACTCACGCTCAAGATTCTTCAGTAATTAAGTTAATGGGAACCCCAAGATTTATTGGGGTTGATAATAGAATATTTATTTCTGACATTATTGCTATTGTTTCTTACATTACTAATATGGAGAATGAAGTAGGGAATTATGATGATATTGACCATTTAGGAAATAAGCGTCTTAAATTAGTAGATGAATTATTGCAAGCAAGAATTCAAGTGGCTATGGCAAGAATTGTTAGATTCTCTACTGAGAGAATGAATAGCATGGAAGCTAAGATTAACTATGCTGTATTACGTGATTCTGCAGATACTGATTTTTCTATTAAATCTTTAGTTAATACTAAACCTTTCCAAATAGTTGTTAAGGAGTTTTTTAATTCACATCAGCTTACGCAGTTCCTAGATCAACAAAATCCTCTTTCTGAACTTACAAATAAACGAAAGATTTCAGCTATGGGTCCAGGTGGTATTAAGCGTGAAGATCCTAACTTGAATATTCGTGATGTTCACTATTCTCATTATGGAAAAATTTGTCCTATTGAAACTCCTGAAGGTATGAATATTGGTCTTATTATGGCATTAGCTTCTTTTGCTCAAATAGATGAATATGGCTTTTTTGTTACTCCTTATTACAGAGTAGATAATGGAAAAGTTACAGATGAGATACGTTGGATGTCTGCGGTGCAAGAAGAGAATTATGTGATGTCAGAAGCTAATGTGCCTAGGGATGAGAATGGTAATTTAAGTGGGGTTGTTACAGCCAGATATCGGGATTCTGTTGAGAGTGTAGATCCTAAAATGGTAGATTATTTAGATGTTGCTTGTCATCAATTAGTTTCTGTTTCCGCCTCTTTAATTCCTTTTCTAGAACATAATGATGCTAACAGGGCATTGATGGGATCTAATATGCAAAGGCAGGCTGTGCCTTTATTGAAGCCTTATTCTCCTATTGTTGGTACTGGTGTTGAATATAAAATAGCTACTGATTCTGGGTTATCTATATTAGCTAAAGGGGATGGCGAAGTAAAGGAAGTTGGGGATAAGTATATTAAAGTTAAGTATGATGATGGTAAATTAGGAGAAGAGGAGTTAGAGCTTTATAAATTTGAGAGATTTAATCAGAATACTTGTAAGAATCAATATCCATTAGTAAGGCCTAAACAAAAAGTTAAATTTAAAGATGTACTAGCTAATGGCCCTGCCATGCAAAATGGCGAGTTAGCTTTGGGACAAAACTTATTAGTAGCCTTTACTACTTGAATGGGCTACAACTATGAGGATGCTATTATCCTTTCTTCTAGATTAATTGAAGAAGACGTTTATACATCCATACATATTCAGGAACATAGTATTGAATGTATGAGAACTAAGATTGGTGATGATGAAATAACAAGACAAATAGTAGGGGCTTCTGATCAAGAAAAGAGATATTTAGATGAAGATGGAATAATTATGATTGGGGCCGAAGTTAAAGAAGGAGATATATTAGTAGGTAAAGTATCACCTTTAGCTACTACAGAACAGACTTCAGAGGAGAAGTTATTGCAAGCTATTTTTGCAGAAAAAGTTAAATCCGTAAGAGATACTTCATTACGTGTTCCTTCTGGCGGTGGCGGGGTGGTTACAAAAATAATGAGATTATCTATTTATAAAGGGGATAAATTAGACGATGATGTTATTGAAGTAGTTAAAGTCTTTATTACTCAAAAGAGAAAAATTCAAGTGGGCGATAAGATGGCCGGTAGACACGGTAACAAAGGTATAGTTTCAAAAATAGCTTTAATGGAAGACATGCCTTATTTAGAGGATGGTACTCCTGTAGATATTATTCTTAATCCTTTAGGTGTACCTTCTCGTATGAATATTGGGCAAGTATTAGAAACTCATTTAGGTTTTGCTGCTAGAAAATTAGTATTCAAAAAGCTGTTAGAGTTTTATTTTGCTTCAAATAAAGAATTAGCTACCGCTTTGTTTGGTATAGATACTGATACTGTTGATAGATTATTCAAAATAACTAAGGAGTATTTAGAGTCTAAGAATATTAAGACCTTTGAAGAAAGTAAACAATTAAAGAATATAGACTTTAGTATTATTCTTTCTAGAACTGGGCTTAAAGAAGATGATTTAAATATTAAAGTAGCAACACCTATATTTTCAGGAGTAAATAATGAAGATTTAGTTTCAATAATGAAAGATGCAGATATAGATCCAGAAAATAATAATGGTAAATTTACTTTAATAGATGGAAAAACTGGAGAGAAGTTTAAGCATCCTATTACTGTAGGAATAATTTATATGCTTAAACTTGATCATATGGTAGATGATAAGATTTATGCACGTTCTGTTGGTCCTTATTCTAAGATTACTCAACAGCCATTAGGTGGTAAATCTCAAAATGGTGGACAAAGATTTGGAGAAATGGAAGTGTGAGCTCTTGAGGCTTATGGTGCTGCTTACAATTTAAGAGAATTATTAACTATTAAGTCTGATGATATTCAATCAAGGCAATTTATTTTTTCTTCTATAATTAAAAATCAACCGTTACCTTCTCCTAATATACCTGAGTCCTTTAAACTGCTAGTAAAAAAACTAGAAGGAGCTTGTTTAAAAATTAATGTTCAGTATGGGGATGAAAATAAATTCATAAATTGTCATGAATTTATTGAACGTCAATTGAGTAGAGAGTTAGAAAAGGATAGTTCTATGATGTTTTCAGATAAAAAATAATGGCAAGATCGGATTTTAGAAATACTAATACGGCTAAAGCCCAAAAAAAGAATGGTAATGAATTTAGTATTAAGGCTCTTCAAATCTCGTTAGCAGCTCCTGAATATATACGTTCTTTATCTAAAGGGGAAGTAACTACTTTTGAAACTATTAATTACAAAACACTTAAACCTGAGAAGAATGGATTGTTTTGTGAATCTATTTTTGGGCCTATTAAAGACTATGAGTGTTCTTGTGGCAAGTACAAACAAGTTAAATACAAAGGTAAGAGATGTGAGAAGTGTAAAGTATGTATTACGCAGTCTTTAGTACGGAGAGACTGGATGGGCCATATTGAGTTGGCTTGTCCTGTAGCCCACATATGAATGACAAAGGAATTACCTTTGCCCGCCAAAATATCTTTGATTTTGGGTATTAAATACAAACATGTTGAAGAAGTGGTATATTTTGTTAACTATATTGTTCTTGATCCTGGACATTTATTAATTGATGAAAAGCCAATATTCTCAGAACTTGAAATTATTGATGTTTCAAGCTCTAAGAATTCGGTAATTTCATTATCCAAATTAAGAACGCTCTTAAGAACTATTTATGAGGGTATTCAGAAGGAACATCCAGAAACATTTCAAACTGATTTAAATTATCAACAAGGTAGAGCTTATTACAAAGCTTTATCAAGTTCAAACTTGCCATTTTCTATTATGGACATGTTTGAATATTTAGAGAAACATACTGGACTTAAAGTAGGCATTGGAGCGGAAGCTATTTATGATTTACTTAAGAAAATAGATTTAGACAGCTTAGAGTACAAACTTAATCAAGAAATTAATCTTAATTTTCAACATGGTGTAAATTATCAAGATCCTAAAATAAGAAAGATATTATCAAGGTTACAAGTAATTAGATGATTTAAAGAATCTAAGAATAGACCGGAATGGATGATTTTGAAAGTTATTCCGGTAATTCCTCCTGATTTAAGACCTATTATCCAGCTATCTGGAGGTCGTTTTACTTCTTCTGATATTAATACTTTCTATAGACGTATTATTGTAAGGAATGATAGATTAGCAAGAATACTTAAATTAAATGTTGCGCATATTATTTCAAACAATGAAAAGAGAATGTTGCAAGAGGCTGTTGACTCTTTGATTGATAACTCTAGTAGAAAAAGACCTTTAACGGCGAGAGATAGACATCCTCTTAAATCTATTACTGACCATCTTAAAGGTAAGCAGGGTTTATTTAGACAAAATCTTCTAGGTAAGAGAGTTGACTATTCTGGACGTTCTGTAATTGTTGTGGGTCCAGAATTGAAAATGTATCAAGTAGGGCTACCTATCTTAATGATATTGGCTCTATTTAAACCATTCATTATTAGTGAACTTATTAAGAAAACAGATGATTTTGGAGTAGAGAAAACCCCTATTGCTCCAAATATTAAGACTGCTTCTAAGATGATATTAGAGCAGGATGATGAGATATGACCAGTAGTACATAAAGTTATTAGAGAAAGACCAGTACTTTTAAATAGGGCGCCTACTTTGCATAGGTTAGGTATTCAAGCTTTTGAGCCTATATTAGTGGAAGGTAAAGCTATTTGTTTACATCCATTAGTAACTACAGCTTTCAATGCTGACTTCGACGGTGACCAAATGGCTGTTCACTTACCTTTATCTTCTGAAGCAGTACATGAAGCAAGATCAGTATTATTAGCTCCTTGACAAATTTTAGGTCCTAAGGATGGTAAGCCTATAGTTACTCCTTCCCAAGATATGGTATTAGGTATTTATCATTTGACTACTGAGGATAAAGCTGAGAAAGGTACAGGAATGTTATTTTCTTCTCCCGAGGAAGTAATACATGTTTATCAAATAGGCGGAGTAGATTTAAACGCTATTATTGCCATAAGTACTAACAGTTTTGGCACTAAACGTTTTCCTAAAGAAGGAATATTAATTACTACACCAGGTAAGATTATCTTTAATGCTCACTTGCCTGCTAGTTACAAATTTGTAAATCAAAGTAAGGGTATGTGGGTAGATGAAGCAGATATTCTTGATCCTAGAGTAGATAGATTTGAGTTTATTGAGAAATATCAAGAGAAAGAACCATTTGCAAAAAATATTATTTCAAAATTAATTGAAGATTTGCATGACAATTACACTTGTCAAGAATTAGCTCCTATTTTAGACTCTATTAAGAATTTAGGTTTTGAATATTCTACTAAGTCATGTACTACTATTTCAGCTTTTGATGTGCCTAAATTTGTAGAGAAATATTCATTAATTGAAGAGGCTGATAAATTGGTTGAACAACAAAAGAGATTCTTTAAGAAAGGATTAGTAACTAGTGATGAAAAGTACAAAAATGTTATTGCTATTTGATCTTCTGTAAAGGACAAAGTATCTGATCAAATTAAGAATTTATTAAGTGGGGCTGAATACAAAAATAATCCTATAGTTATTATGGCTAAATCAGGTGCCCGCGGTAATGTCTCTAACTTTATTCAATTGTCAGGTATGAGGGGTTTAATGAATAAGTCCTATAACTATGACCAAAACGCTGATACTAAAGTAATTAGAGATATTATTGAAGTGCCTATCAAGCACTCTTTCATTGAAGGATTAAGTGTTATTGAATATTTCAATTCTTCATATGGTGCGAGAAAAGGTATGACTGATACCGCTATGAAAACAGCTAAATCTGGTTACACTACTAGAAAATTAGTAGATGCAGCACAAGAAGTAATTGTTAAAGTACATGATTGTGGATCTAATAAAGGTTTATTAATTGAAGAAATTAGAGATAGTGAACATGCTTTTCCTATTAAGACTCTAAGAGACAGAATACTTTACAAATGTGCGCATGTAGATGTATTACATCCGGAAAGTGGCGAAGTGATAGTGCCCGCTAATGAAGTAATTACTAAAGAGTTAGCTAGGAAGATTGAAGAAGCCGGTATTAAACAAGTTCAAGTTAGATCTGTATTACATTGTCGTTTGAAACAAGGGGTATGTCAAAGATGTTTTGGTTATGACTTAACAACTAAGAAATTAATTGATATAGGAACTTCTATTGGGGTTATTGCAGCTCAGTCAGTAGGTGAGCCAGCTACTCAGCTTACCATGAGAACCTTCCACTCTGGTGGTGTAGCTGGGGAAGCTAATATTTCTCAAGGGTTTGAAAGACTTAGACAGTTATTGGAAATTGTTGCTCCTAAGAAATGAGAAACTGCTGTTATTTCAGAAATAAATGGTACTGTGGAAAGTATTGAAATTAAAGATGATGAAAAAGTAGTGACTGTTGTTAATGATATTAATAGGAGAGAGTATTCCGTGGATTTAAACTTGCCTGTATTAGTGAAAAAAGGTCAAAAAGTTAATTTTGGAGATAGATTATGTGGCGGTTCTATAGATTTAAAGAAATTATTAGAAGTTTCAGGAATTGAGGCAGTAAGACAATATATAGTTCAAGAAATTCTAAAAGTTTATTGAATTCAAGGTATCGATATTTCTGAGAAATATATTGAGATAGTAGTAAGGCAATTAACTTCTAGATTGAAAATTCTTTCTCCTAATGATTCTAAGTGAGCTATGAATGAAGTGGTGGATTACACCACTTTTGCACAAGAGTGTACTAAATATTTATTGGATGGAAAGACACCTCCTATAGCTGTAAATATTATTTTTGGATTGGAAGAAGTACCAGAAAAAACAAATTCTTTCTTAGCAGCTGCTTCATTCCAAGATACAAAGAAAATTTTGACAGATGCTTGTGTTAAAGGTCAAATTGATTACTTAAATTCTCTAAAAGAAAATATTATGGTAGGTAATTTAATTCCTGCTGGTACTGGATTGAAAACATCTGAAGAAGTAATACAAGATGAAAATTCTCATGATGTCTTTAATTACTAAATGAGAGTTTTGGCTTTAGATATAGGTAGTAAAAAAACTGGCATAGCACTTTCTTCTCTAAATCAAGAAATAATCTTTCCTTTAAATAAATTAGTTCTTAAAGAATTTAAAGGTAACTTATTCTTTGAAATGCTTAAGAAGCAATTAAATAGAGTTTGAGAAGAAATAGATACAGTAGTAATTGGGAAAGTTAATCAAGATAATGCCATTGCCGACTTAATTGACCAAGTTACAAGACTTCTTAAAGCTTGGACTAATTGAGAAGTTATTCTAATTTCTGAGACTAATAGTACTGTAGATAGTAGAGCTTTATTAAATAGAGCTGGCTATAGAGGTAAAAAAAAAGCAAATAAAGTAGACTCTTATGCAGCTTTATTATTCTTATTTGATTTTTTCAAAACAGAAGTATTAGTTAATTTTTAATGAAGATACTAGATAGCGGTATTGAAGAAAAGTATATTAATTTAACTATAGAGGCAGATCCTAATTGTTTTAGGAATATTTATCTTAAGCACTTTAATGCCCTTTCCAAAAAACTAAATATTCCTGGCTTTAGGAAAGGGCATGCACCTTTGCCAATGGTGCTTAACTATATTAAATCTAGAGGTTATGCAGAATCTGAACATAAACATGTGGCCCATAAAGTAATAGATCACGAAGTGGAGCATTTAAGTGGTGAGTGGGAAGAAAAAATATTTGGAAAGCAAATTGATTGTGAAGTTAAAGAGTTAGATGTAAATAAGAATTTATTAGTATTTTCTGCAAAATTTGAAAAAGTACCAGAAGTAATTTTAGATAATTATGACCAAATAGGCACTTGAATTGAGCCTAAATCACTTGATAATCTTTTTTGAACTTCTCCTAAAGAATTACCAGTAGAGAAAGATGATGTGGCAGTGGTTAGTGTATTAGCGAAAGATAGAGAAGGTAAAGTAGTAGATGAATATAGTTATGACTATTTAGAAATTGATTTAACTACTACTAAACTTCCTAATCCTATTGTGGAGGCTATTTTGACATTAGAGAAAGAGCCAAAAATAATTAAATGAAATGAGTTAGATTTAGAGTTACGTTTATTAGCTTGTGTAAGTAAGAGAGAGATTACTCCTGAATTACTTAAAGAATTAGCATTTCCTGAAACAAATAATATAGACCAATTCAAGAATCTTATTAAATCTCAATGAGAACTGCATAATATTGCTGGAGAACATAGGAGAGTACTTAAGTGAATTCTTTCGCCTAAAAATATTTTGGAGCCTATGCCAGTAGAGACTTTAAGAGTTGAAAGTTATAAAGTTTTACAGTTAGCCCATAAAAAAGGAAATACGAGACTTAAGTTTGAAGATGTATTATTTGAACATGTAAAAAATCTTAAGATCTCTTTCGTACTTAATGCATTAGCTAAGAAAGAGAACATGGTGCTTGATGAAGAAGATCAGTCTATTTATTTTAGAGAGCTTGAAGAGAGGCCTAGTTTATATGGACATAAATCGCCCGAAGAAGTCTTTGCATTACCTAAAGAGGAGTTGGACGCACATGTATTGCAATTTAAAGCCTTTAGGTTCCTTCAGACTAAATTATTTTTTAGCAGTTAAATGTTTGCTTTGCTAAAATTAGCACTATGGAAAATAAATTCCCTTTATTAATTTCAAGGGATGATGTTATTTTTCCTAACACTTCTAGTGATTTAGAAGTAGGTAGGGAGTTCTCTATAAGTGCAGTTAAGTGTGCTGTTAATTATTTTGGAGGTCATTTAGTAGTAGTTACTCAAAAAGATAAACATTTAGATAATCCTAAGACTTCTGATTTCTTTGATATAGGTTGTTTAGTAAAGGCTCAAATAGTTAATGAAGATGATGAAGGCTCTTTAACTGTTTCATTAACTGGTATTAATAGAGTTAATATTATTTCTGCAAAATTTGTTCATTGGAAAGAAGATGTTGATTTAGGAAAAGCATGATATGTAAATGTTGAAATTCTTAAAGATGAAGAGAAGAAACCAATTTCGCTTAAAGTACTTAAAGAGTTCAAAGAATTTGTAGCCTCTAAACCCTCTATTTTTGATTGCGAAAGTAATAGTTACAAATCTCTTACTGAAGCAGTAGAGAAATCTAGTAAAGAGGATTTACCTATACTAACAGATAAGTTGGCTAATTTATGACCTAAAGAGGGCGAAAGTCATATACAACTTAAACAAAAAGTACTAGGCGAATTAAGTCCTTCCAAAAGAGCTAAATTAATAACTACTGCTGATATTCTTACTGAATCTATGAAGAATGAGATTGACAATAAGATTAATAAAAAAGTTTCAAGAAATATCTCTAAGCAGCAGAAAGAGTTTTATTTAAGAGAAAGACTTAAAGCTATTAGAGAAGAGTTAGGAGAGTCTTCTTCTAAAGAAGCAGTTATTAATAAGATTAGAGCTAGGTTAAAGAGTAATTCATTTCCTAAAGAAGTCAAATTGCGTATTGAGGATGAAATAAGAAGACTTGAATACACTTCTTCTTATTCTAACGAAGCCATAATAACAAGGAATTATTTAGATTGGATGCTAGATATTCCTTGACTTAAATCATCTAAAGATGAAACTGATTTAAAAAAAGTTAAAGAAGTATTAGATAAAGAGCATTATGGATTAGAGAAAGTTAAGGATAGAATTCTTGAGTTTATTGCAGTACAACGAAAACTTAAAGATCCTAAAGGCACTATTATGTGTTTTGTGGGGCCTCCAGGCGTAGGTAAGACTTCTTTAGTTAAATCTATAGCTAAAGCTCTTAATAAAGAATTTACCAAAGTATCTTTGGGGGGCATACATGATGAGTCTGAAATTAGAGGTCATAGACGTACTTATGTAGCTGCTATGCCTGGACGTATTGTTAGAGCTCTAAAGCAAGCAAAAGTAAATAACCCAGTCTGCTTATTGGATGAGATTGATAAAGTAAGTTCTAGTTACAATGGCGATCCTAGTCACGCTTTATTGGAAGTATTAGATCCTAAGCAGAATGATAAATTTAGTGATCATTACATTGAAGAAGATGTAGATTTATCTAAAGTGATGTTTATTGCTACTGCTAACTATGAAGATGATATTTCTGAACCATTACATAACAGAATGGAAATGATTTATTTAAATTCCTATACTGAGAAAGAGAAATTACATATTGCTAAAGAACATTTAATAGCAGAAGTGCTTAAAGAGAGTGGGTTAGAGTCAAATGAATTAACTTTTAATGATGAAGCTTTAACTTTAATAATTCAAAAATATACTAAAGAAGCAGGTGTAAGGCAGCTTAAGAATACTTTAGCTAAAATAGCAAGGAAGTTTGTTAAAGCCCAAATAATGGGAGAAATTAAAGAAGAGAAAATAGGTTTAGAGGAAGTAGAGAAGTATTTAAGTTGTCCTATTTATGACTTTACTGTTAAAGATGATATTGCTATACCAGGTGTAGTAAATGGAATGGCTTACACTAGTTATGGTGGTGATTTGTTGCCGATTGAAGTTAATTACATGTCTGGTAAAGGTAATTTATCTTTAACTGGTAATCTTAAAGATACTATGAAAGAGTCTGCTAGCGTAGCTTTAGCTTATGTAAGAGCTAATGAGAAAGAGTTTGGTATCAAGAAAATAGATTGAAATAATATTGATGTTAATTTACATGTGCCTTCTGGCGGTATTCCTAAAGATGGTCCATCTGCTGGTGTAACTATTACTACTGCTTTAATTTCAGCCTTTACTAATACTCCTGTACCTTCAACTATTGCTATGACTGGGGAGATAACTTTAAGAGGTAAAGTATTACCTATTGGAGGCCTTAAA
Source organism: Candidatus Mycoplasma haematobovis (assembly GCF_001645765.1). Lineage (GTDB taxonomy): Bacteria > Bacillota_I > Bacilli_A > Mycoplasmatales > Mycoplasmoidaceae > Eperythrozoon_B > Eperythrozoon_B haematobovis. The sequence continues at coordinate 216,075 of NZ_LWUJ01000011.1, forward strand.
GAGAAAGTAATTTCAGCAGTAAGAGGGGGAGTGCAAACGATTTTTTATCCCCATGAAAATAGTAAAAATTTAAAGGATATTCCTGAAGATATTAAGTCTGCAATAACTATGATAGCTGTTAAGGAGTACAAAGAAATGTACGAGTATATATTTACAAAAATGTCGAAACAGCAAAATTAATAAGCCTTATTCTGTTACTGTTTAAACAGCACGCTGATAATTAATCTAATACACTTGCTTGTATTTTCGCTCTCCATTCATTTTTTTCAAGCGAATTCCCTTACCATAATTTAGGTTTCTTCCTGACGGAGTTTACCGCGTTTCACTCATAACTTAATATGCTCGTCTCTGTGGCACTGGTCATCACCCAAAAGGTGTCGGGTTTTATTTTTTATATACCCGCGTCATCATTATGGTCATCTCAGACCATGGAAGTAAGGACTTTCCCCTAATTCAATTAAAATTGAACTAGCAATCAGCAACTATTTTGCTATTCCGACACTATAATATTAACTACAAATGAAAACAAAATCAGAAGAAAAAATTAGAGAAAAAAGGGTAATAGTTGATTCTTTATCTCAAGAAATAAAGGAATATGGAGCATTCCTTATTTTTGAATATTTAGGTTTAACTGCTGAAGAAATCTCTGCAATGCGTAGAGATTTCAGAAAAACTGGAGCTAAATTAGTAGTACATAAAAACAATATTCTTAATCGTTCTTTAGAGGCAGCTAATTTTGAATACAACAAAAAAATTACAGGCCCTAATGCTATTTTGCTTTCTAAAAACGATATCTCTTCCTTACAAAATGTAGTTAAGTTAGCAAAAGATAAAGAGTTTATTAAGCTTAAATTAGCATATTTTGATAATGTATTAATAGCAGATGAGAATTTATCTACTTTAGCTTCTTTGAGCTCTAAAGAAGATTTATTAGTTAAACTAGCTCAAACAATTATGAGTCCATTGTACAAATTGGCATTTATGATTAAAAATATTTCTGTATAATTTAAAGAGGTATGTCAAAATTAACTATTCAAGAAATAATTGATTCTTTAAAGCAATATTCAATTCTTGAACTTAATGATTTAGTCAAAGGAATTGAACAAGAATTTAATATTTCTGCTAACTTTTCTGTAGCATCCGCGGGAGCAGGCGGTGAGGAAGCAAAAGAAGAAGCACAATCGGAATTTAATTTACATCTAACTAATGCTGGAGCTAACAAAATTGGAGTTATTAAGATAATTAGAGAATTAACTGGATTAGGTTTGATGGAGGCTAAGAAAATTGTGGATACTGCACCTGCTTTAATTAAAGAAGCTGTACCAGCTGTTGAAGCAGAAGAGCTTAAAAAGAAATTTGTAGAAGCTGGAGCAACTGTCGAACTTAAATAAAGTGGTGCCGAATCGGAGAATCGAACTCCGAGCTAGACATTACCATTGTCTTGTTTTGCCATTAAACTAATTCGGCATAATGACTATTCCCTATTTTAACGAAGAAAATGAATTTATTGCTCTTTCTAAAGTTAAAGCCTTTCCATTAATTAGACAACTGAGAGATATAGATCGTCTTATTTTTTGACTATGCTTAGTACCAATGTGTTTCAACTTCATTTGATATATTGTAATTAGAGGCTCTAATAGCTTAACTTCCCTCTTTATTTCCCCCATTGCCATATTAAGAGAAAACTCTTCTTTTTCTGATTGAGGAAGAATGGAAAACTTTTTTTTCTTACTTTTTCTACTTTCCCTAGGAGCAAAAAGACTTTACATTAGCAGGAAACTCTTTCTAAAAATGCAAGCAACGAACTTTGAATGAAATGATTTTTCAAAAATAAGACTAATGCTTTTGGTACCTATATTATCTATTAAAATTTATCAGGAAATAGAAAAATCATATTTGATTGAATCAGTTCATTATTATAATTAATAGGATGTTTGTTTTATGGCTAACAACGAGATTAGAGTCAAATTGCTCTCTTTTGATTACCGTCTTCTAGATCTTTGAGTAAAAAAAATAGTTGAGTTAGCTTTATTACATAAAACAAAAATTAAAGGACCTCTCCCCTTACCAACCAAAAGAAAACTATATACTTTTCAAAAATCTCCCCACGTTAATAAGCCTTCTATGGAACAGTTTGAAAAACGAGAGCACAGAAGACTAATAATTTTCTCTTCTTACACTATGGAATTAATAACTGATATTCAAAAAATGAGTTTACCTGCTTCTTTGGATATTAGTGTAAGTATTGAATAATGCAAGTAATTATTGGAAAAAAAGTAGGAATGACTCAATTATTTTCTGAATCTGGTGTGCTTGTACCTGTTACTGCTATTGAAGTAGAGCCTAATTTAATAGTAGATTTAAAAACTCCAGAAAAAGATGGTTATTCTGCTGTAGTGGCTGGCTATGGAGAAATTAAGGAAAAAGAATTAAGTAAACCAGTATTAGGTCAATTTAAGAAAAAAAAATTAACGCCTAGACGTAAGATAATTGAATTTAGGAATATGGATCAAAAAGGATTGGAAGTAGGAGGAACTTTAAATATTGAAGCTCTATTTAAAGCTGGAGATTTAGTAGATGTTAGCGGTATTACAAGAGGACATGGTTTTACAGGAGCTATTAAGTTATGGAATTTTGCTTGCGGACCTAGGTCTCATGGTGCTGGATATCCTCACAGATATCAAGGATCTTTAGAGACAGGTAGAGGTGGTATGTCTCCACAAAAAGTTTGGAAAGGCAAGAAGATGGCTGGTAGGTATGGGGTAGAGAAGGTTACTATAGCTAATTTAGAAGTAGTATATATAGATGCGGATAAAAAATTAATATTTTTAAAGGGAGCTGTTCCCGGAAGATCTAACTCATTATTGAGAATTAAGACAACTACAAGAAAGAGAAAACATAAAGCAGAAGCATTTAAATTATTGAAGCATGAAAGAAGTTAGTGTTATTTCTATTGCTGGCGAAAAGAAAAGTAGTTTAGCTATTCCAAAGCAGCTACTTTGACCTGAGAATGTACATGGTCATTCTATTTTTGAAGCTGTAAATACTGAAAATCAAAATAGACGTCAAGGAACGCACGATACTAAGAATAAGTCAGAAGTTTCTGGTACTGGGAAAAAGCCTTATAGACAGAAGCATACTGGTAGAGCAAGACAAGGTTCTAGAAGAAATCCTCAATTTAGGGGGGGTGGTGTAGCTTTTGGAGTTACTCCTGAAAAGAATTATTTAATTAAGACTAATAAAAAAGTGGGTATGCTTGCTTTTGTTTCTGCATGAAAGAGAATTTTTGAACTTGAAATGGTCTCAGTATTAGAAGAGGTAGAGTTTAAGAAAACTAAAGAGTTTTCTGAATTCCTTAAGAAAGCTAATTTAAATAATAAGAAATTATTATTAATAGATATTGATAAAGGTAGCTCTCTTTATTTAGCTTCTAAAAATATTGCTAATTTAGTTTTCAAAGACTTTAATCATTGTTCTGTAAGGGATTTAATAAATACTGAATATATATTATTAACTAAAGGAGCATTAGAGACTGTATTTAATAAACTAGAAAAATGGAAATAACTTCAATAATAATTAAGCCTAAGATTACTGAGAAGACTCAAAATTTAAAGTCTTTGGCTAATCCTAAACTTACTTTTTTTGTAAATCGTAGAGCTACTAAACATCAAGTAGCTTTAGCCTTTAAAACTATGTTTGGAGTGGAGCCTAAAGCCGTAAATATTATTAATAATAAGCCTGCTAAAGCTAGATATATGCTTAAATCGAAGCATAATTTTACTAAAGCCAATAAGACTGCTTACATTACTGTATCTGGAGAAGACTTTAGTGGTTTTCAAGAAAAATTGGAGCCTGAAGCTAAAGTAGAAGCGCCAGCTACAGAAGAATAATATGCCTACAAAACACGTAATTACTAGGAGCTCTGGTAGGAGAAGAATAATACTTATCAATTATCGAGAGGCTTTAACTACTTCAAAGCCCTATAAACCTTTAACTGAAAGTCTTAAGAAATCTGGAGGAAGAAATAATACTGGTAAGATTACTGTAAGACATAGGGGCGGAGGACATAAGAGAAGATATAGAATAATTGATTTTAAGAGAGATAAAGATAATATTCTCGCAATAATAAAGACTATTGAATATGATCCAAATAGATCCGCCTTTATCTCTCTAGTAGCTTATGCCGACGGAGAGAAGAGGTATATTCTAACTCCACATGGTATCAAAGTAGGAGATAGTATTATTTCTGGTAGCGATAATATTGATATTAAAATAGGCAATACACTTCCTATAGGTAAGATAGTTGAAGGTACTTTTGTACATAATATTGAGATAACCCCCAAGAAGGGAGGTCAGTTAGCTAGATCAGCTGGAGCTTATGCTCAAGTATTAGGTAAAGATACTACTGGTAGATATACAGTTATTAAATTAGCTTCAAAAGAGAATAGAAAAATTATTAATGAAGCAAGAGCTACTGTTGGACAAGTATCAAATTTAGATCATAATTTAGTACGTTTAGGAAAAGCAGGAAAGACTAGATATTTGGGTATTAGACCTACAGTGAGAGGATCTGCTATGAACCCTAATGACCATATACATGGAGGGGGTGAAGGTAGAAGTCCTATTGGTAGAGATGCTCCTAGAACGCCTTGAGGTAAAAAACATATGGGGGTTAAGACTAGAAGGAAGTCTAAGCATTCGAATTCATTAATCGTATTATCCAGGCACTTTAAAAATAAAAAATAATTATGTCACGTAGCTCAAAAAAAGGACTTTATGTAGAGCCTTCATTATTAAAGAAAGCAATTGCTATGCAAGCTCAAGAAAAGAAAAAAATTATTAAGACTTGATCTAGACGTAGCGCAATATATCCGGAATTTATTGGGCTTACTTTTGCTGTACATAATGGAAAGACTTTTGTAAATGTTTATTGTACTGAATATATGTTAGGCCATAAATTAGGAGAGTTTGCACTTACTAGGGTATTTAAACAGCATACAGCTGCTAAAGTTAAAAAATAATGATCGCTAGAGCCATTCAGAGAAATGTGCATGTTTCTCCACGCAAAGCTGTTTTATGCTGTAGACTTATTAAAGATAAGCCTCTGGAAGAAGCACTAAAGATATTGGAAAATCAACCCCAAAAAACAGCAAAATATTTATTAAAGCTTCTTATGTCTGCGGCAGCTAATGCAGTTAATAATCATGCTATGTCTGGAGATAAACTTTATGTTTTTAGTAGTAGAGCTAATACTGGTAGAGTTATGAAGCGAACTATGCCTAGAGCTAAAGGTAGATCAGATTTAATAAGAAAGAGATGTTCGCATTTGGAGATATACTTATCCGATGATAGGCAAGAACGTGAAAAAATGAATAAATATTTATTAAAGCCTAGAGCGCATCAACATAAATATAGACCAGCTACAAAAGATAAATCAATTGAAATCAAACCCAAACTAATTCAGAGAAAGAATAGAGAGTAATGGGTCAGAAGGTAAATCCAAATAGTTTTAGATTTGGACTAAATAAGAATTGACTTTCTAGATGGAATGCTCCAGATAAGGCTACTTGTATTAAGTGAATTCTTGAAGATGAGAAAGTAAGGAAGTTACTTAAAGATAGATGTAGAAAAGCTGGCGTAGGGCTTATTGAGATAGAGAGATTTAATAATTTAAGTGAGAAATTAACAGTAACAATTTATTTACATTTAGCACAGCCAGCTTTAATATTAACTAATGATAAAGAGCTTTCCACTCTTAATAGAGAACTTAAACGTATTCTAGGCAAAAATATTACTATTAAATTAGAGATTAAAGAGCTTAAAAATTCGGCTGTTTCTGCTGAAATAATAGGAGCAGAAATAGTAGATGCTATTCAAAATAGAATTCCACACCGAATTACTATCAGAAGAATTATTAAGAGAGCTATGAGTGCTGGAGCACAAGGAGTTAAAGTTAAATTATCTGGAAGAATTAATGGAGTAGAGATTGCTAGGAGCGAAGTATGTGCAGATGGCTCTATTCCTCTTTCAACTCTTAGAGCAGATATAGATTATTCTTTCCAAGTAGCTAAGAGGGACTATGGTGTACTAGGTGTTAAAGTTTGAGTTAATAGAGGGCTATATTTCGGTCGCCATTTTGTACCTTTACCTCCAGAACCAAGAGCTTGAAAACAAAAAGAAAGTAAAGATAATAGATATATTTCAACTACTTATTAGAGATGTTACAGCCTAAGAGAATTAAGTGGAGAAAACCACATAAAGTTGATTACACCTCTTCTGCTAAAGGAAATACATATGTAGCTTTTGGTACTGCAGGAATAATGGCAGAAGAAGGTTGTTGAATTACTGATAGACAAATAGAAGCAGCTAGAATTGCTATTTCTAAACGTTTAGGTAAGACAGGGAAAATGTGAATTAGAATTTTTCCTCATATGTCTCTAACTAAAAAACCACTTGAAGTACGTATGGGATCTGGAAAAGGTGCTCCTGATAAATTTGTGTGCCCTGTAAAAAAAGGAACTATTATGTTTGAAGTAAAAGGATTAAGTAAAGAAGATGCTAAACGAGCTTTCTATTTAGCAGGAGCTAAACTTCCTATCAAAACAAAAACAGTTTATTTAAATGATTAAAGAACTTAGAGGCTACGATAGCCAAGAGATTAAAAATATGATTATTAAGCTTAAAGCTAAGCTTGTTGAGAATAGATTTAAGTTAGTTCAAGGAGAATTAACAAATACTAATATTTTTAAAGAAACAAGAAGGACTATAGCTCAACTACTAACTATTCTTAATGAGAGAGGCGAAAAATTAACCCCTACAGACTGAAAGCTTTACAAAGAAATAGCAGAAGATGGCAAATAAGAAAGTATTACAGGGCACCGTTGTCTCTACAAAAAGCTCAAAAACTATAGTAGTTTCTGTAGAGAGAAACTTTATGCACTCATTCTACAAAAAGCGTGTTACTGTACATAAAAAGTTTCATGCTCATGATGAAAATGAGAAAGCTAAAGAGGGAGATAAAGTAAGAATCATAAGTTGTAGACCCTTATCTGCTCTTAAACGTTGAAGATTATTGGAAGTGTTACCCGCCTAATGATACAGTTTATGAGTAGGCTTACTGTAGCCGATAATTCAGGAGCAAAGGAAGTTGGTGTTATTAAAGTTTATGGTGGTACACGAAGGAGATATGCAGCTATAGGAGATGTAGTATTAGTTTCTGTTAAATCACTATCAACTTCAGGCAATGTGAAAAAAGGAAATATTTTTAAAGCTTTAATAGTGCGCACTAGGAGACCAATTTCAAGACCTAATGGAGTTATGATTTCTTTTGATGATAATGCTTGTGTATTAATTAAAGAAGATAAGAATCCTATAGGAACTCGTATTTTTGGACCCGTTACTAGAGAACTTAGAAAAGGGGGTTACAATAGTATTCTTTCATTAGCTCCAGTGGTACTCTAATGCACAAAATAAGAAGAAAAGATAAAGTTAAAGTAATTTACGGCAGTCAGAAAGGTGCTGTTGGCACTGTAATTAAAGTGTTGCCTAGAGAAAATTTAGTGGTAGTTGAAGGTGTTAATAAAATTAAGAGACATAAGAAGAATCCAGATAATGATGCTTTATTTATAGAAAAAGAAGCACCTATACATATCTCTAAAGTGGCATTGGTAGATAAAGATGAGAAAATTGTAAGGGTAGGATTTAGTATTAAAGACAATATCAAAATTAGAATAAATAAGAAAACTAAAGAAGAAATTAAATAATGAGTAATTTGCAAATTAAATTTAAACAAGAAATAGTACCTTTACTTAAAGAAAAACTAAACTTAAGTTCTGTTATGCAAGTACCTAAACTAAAAAAAGTAGTAGTTAATATAGGTTGTGGTGATGCTACTCAAGATAGACGTTTCTTAGAAGCTTCTTTCAATGAGTTACAACTTATTACTAATCAAAAGCCCTACATTACTAAAGCTAAAAAATCTATAGCTGAATTTAAATTAAGAGCAGGGCAAGCAGTAGGACTTAAAGTGACTTTAAGAGATAAGAAAATGTGGAATTTTATTGAAAAATTATTTAATGTAGCTTTACCTAGAGTTAGAGACTTTAAAGGAATAAAGAGTAATGCTTTTGATGGTAGAGGAAATTTAACTATTGGCATTAAAGAACAAATAATTTTTACTGAGATAGTTTATGATGACATTAAGAAAACAAGAGGTATGGACATTACTTTTGTAACTTCTTCCAATAATGATGAACATGCTTATGCTTTATTATCAGCATTGGGCTGTCCTTTAACTAAACGATAATGGCAAGAAAGGCTTTAATAGAAAAGTGTAATAAACATCCTAAATTTAAAGTGAGGGCTTACAATCGTTGTAAACGTTGCGGAAGAGCAAGGGCAGTATTTAGAGATTTCTCTTTATGCAGACTATGTTTTAGAGATTTTGCCACTAAAGGTTATTTGCCTGGTATTAGAAAAGCTTCATGATAACAGATCCTATTGCCAATGTAGTGGCACAGATAAATAATGCAGTAAGAGCTAGGAAGAAATCACTATCTTTCTTTTCTTCTAAAGTTATTGAATCTATTTGCAGAATAATGGAAGAAGAGGGCTATATACAAGGTTATGTACTTAAAACTTCTCCTAATGGCATAGGAAAAATAACTTTATTTCTTAAATATAAAGATGGAGTTTCTCCTATACGAGGAATGAAAAGAGTTTCTAAGCCGGGATATAGAGTTTATTGTAAAGCTAAGAATCTTCCTATTGTTATGAATGGAATGGGTACAGCAATTATTTCTACTAATCAAAATGTTATGTGCGAAAAAGAGTCAAGAAAGCTTAATTTAGGAGGAGAAGTACTACTATATATTTGATAATGTCACGAATTGGTAATAGAGTACTTAGTGTACCTGATGGAGTAAAGGTAGAAATTTTAGAAGATATTATTGCCATTTCAAGTCAAGCTAATAAATTAGAGATAAAATACAATAAATTTAATGTTTGTCCTTTATTACAAGATAATAAGTTTTCAGTAGAGAAGACTAATAGCTCTAAACATTCAAGAGCCCAATTCGGCACAATAAATGCTCTAGTTTTAAATGCCTTTACTGGCTTAACTAAAGGCTTTACTAGAAGTCTTGAAATAGTTGGTGTTGGTTACAAAGCTGCTTTAGATGGTAATAAAATAAGATTAGATTTAGGTTATTCTCATCCAATTTTTGTATCTATCCCTGCTGATTTAAAAGTTAAATTAATTTCTTCTTTAGAAATTGAACTTAGTTCTTACAATAAACAATCATTAGGAGAATTTGCTTCTAAATTGAGAGGCTACAGACCACCTGAACCTTACAAAGGAAAAGGTGTTAAATACAAGGAAGAAATTATTCTTAGAAAGGTGGGTAAAACTTCAGAGGGTTCTAAAAAATAATGAAAACTAAACGAGAAATCTTAAAGGCTAGACATAAGAGAGTTCTTAAACAAGTGAGAAGAGGTAATAATCATATACGTTTACGAATTACAAAAACCAATACACACGTTTATGCTAATGCACTTAATGATTTAGAACAAAAAACAATAGCTTCTTCTTCTAGTTTAACTCTTAAACTCCCTAACGGAAATAAAGAAAATTGTGTTTTGTTAGCTAAAGATTTAAGCAAAAAATTAAAGTCTTTAAAAGTGGAGCAATTAGTTTTAGATAGAGGAGGACATAAATATCACGGTAAAATAGCTGTTATTGCTGATACACTTAGAGCAGAAGGCATAAAAATTTAATGAATGTAATTATTTCTGGAGATCCCTCCCTTACTGAAAAGAAACCGACGGCTAAGAAGCCACAAAAATTCTTTAGGAAAACATACAAATCAGAATACGAAGAGAAGATAGTTAAAGCTAAGAGAGTCTCTAAAACTACTAAGGGCGGCAGACAAAGTAGGGCTTGAGTATTAGTAGTTATAGGAAATAAGAAAGGTAAGATAGGTTATGGTATTGGGAAATCAAAGGAATTTCAAAGTGCAGTAAGGAAAGCTGTAAAGAATGCTAATAAGAATTTAGTTAAAGTTTCAATGAATGAAAAAGGCACTGTATTTCATGAATATTTGGGTAAGCATGGCGCTTCAAAAGTATTAATTAAACCAGCTAAACAAGGTACGGGTATTATTGCTGGTGGCGCAATTAAGACTATTCTTGAGTTGGCTGGTTACACAGATATTTATTCTAAGAATTTAGGCTCTAATACTTCAATGAATATGATTAGAGCTACTGTTGAAGCACTTAAGAATCAGAGAAGCCCTGCTTATATTGCTAAATTAAGAGATAAAACTTTTGAAGATTTATTCCATATTTAATGTACAATATTTCGCCTCAGAAGGGTTCTAGAGACCATAGATGTAAGAGAGTTGGTAGAGGTTTCTCATCTGGTATTGGAGGTCGTAGCACCAGAGGTACTAAAGGTCAAAATGCTAGGAAGTCAGGTAATGTAAGACTAGGTTTTGAAGGAGGTCAAATGCCTCTTTATAGAAAGGTAGGTAAGTATGGCTTCAATAATTTTGTATTTGAAAAGAAAATAAAGGCCATAAACATAAGAGATTTAGAGTGTTTTAAAGAAGTAAAGGAGTTTACTTTAGAAGTACTGCTACAATTAAAATTAATACATAAAAAAGACAAACATATTAAATTTATTGGTAATTCTTGTGTTCTAGAAGGAGTATCTGTTTGAGCTCACTCTTTTTCTAAAGGGGCAAAAGAGTGCTTAGAATTGAAAAAAAATACTTTACACTTACTAAGTGATACGCGACAATAAGGACACTTGAGTTGCGATCTTCTCAACCCTCTTTATTCTTTTTGCTTTTCAAGCAGGAGCCCACGTAACAGTACCTGGGATAGAGCTTAAAGGAGTAGGCGAACAAGGAGCTCTTTCACAGCTTCTTAATATGCTTGGCGGAGGAGGACTTAGAAAAATAAGCCTCTTCTCTACAGGAATCTCCCCCTACATTACAGCCCAAATCATCATTCAGATGATGTCGAATGATGTAATTAAGCACTTAGCAGAACTAAGAAAAGGAGGCGAAAGAGGTAGATATAAAATGGAGCTTTACACCAGACTTCTTACTCTTCCTTTTGCTGTTATGACAGCTCTAGGAACCATAACACTAGTAAGCTCCTCCTCTTCAATAAACTTTAAGACTTTTGCAGGAGAAAGTCATAGTAGCTTCTGAAATGTACCAATAGGCGAAAGAATTCTATTAGTAATACTATTTGTAAGTGGCACCTATATCTCTCTTTTCTTAGCCGATATTATTTCAAAAAGAGGACTAGGTAATGGAATTACTTTAATAATGATGTCTGGTATTATTAGTTCTTTACCAGAAAACTTTAGTACAGCTTACAATCACTTAGCAGATGACAAAACAGTACTACAAGAACATAAACAATTCATAGCTATATTTAAATTCATAATTTATTTATTCTTCTACTTCTTAATACTATTACTAATAGTATTCATAAATGGTTCAGTAAGAAAAATACCTATTCAACAAACTGGACAAGGACTGATTCTAGATAAGAAAAAACTTTCTTATTTACCTATTAAATTAATGCCTGCCGGAATAATACCAGTAGTATTTGCTGGTTCTTTAATGGTATTTCCTAGTGCATTAGGAGAACTCTTAAGAAATTATTACCCAGGACTCTCTACCTTTACCAAAACTTATTTAGCTCTTACTACTCCTGTAGGCCTAACCATATACTCCTTCTTAATTATCCTATTTTCTTTTATTTATAGTCATATTCAGATAAATATAGAGGAAATAGTAACTAACTTTAGTAAATCGGGACGTTTTATTCCAGGTATTAGATCAGGACAACATACCTTTAATCATCTCAAATCAGTAATAAATAGAATTAACTGCTTTGGAGCACCCTTCTTAGCTTTTATTGCAGTGTTACCAAGCCTTTTAAGTATGGCTACAGGACTACCAAGCAACGCTGCACTTGGAGGAACAGGAATAATTATTCTAGTATCAGGAACTATACAAATATTAGACTCTATTAAATCTAATACTATTACTTCAAGATACAAATCAAAAAATTTACAATTAAGTTCTCAAATTTCAAATAGGCAAGTATTTCTTTGATAAAATTAAAGAAATTGTGGTTTTATTACTCCTACTAGGAGTTCCTGGTAGCGGAAAAGGCAGTCTTGCTCAAGCACTAGTAGAGAAATATAAATTTGTGCATTTTTCAACAGGAAAAATTTTTAGAGCAGCTAAGGAGAAATACAAAGATATTATGAGTTCTGGGAAGTTAGTTACTGATGATGTTGTTAATAAGATAGTACTAGAGGAGTTAACAGCTTTATCAAATAAGAATAATTCTCAAGTTCTAATAATGGATGGATATCCAAGAACTATAGGGCAAGCTAACTTTATTAAAGATCACTTTCCTATTAATAAAGTGTTCTATTTAATACCTAAATCAGATGAATATGTAACAGAGAGACTTACAAGTAGAGTGTTATGTGAAAAAGAAGATCATTCTTTTAATTTAATTAATAATCCTCCTAAAGTACCAGGTATTTGTGATTTTGATGGTTCTAAGCTTTACAAAAGAGAAGATGATAATAGAGAAGTAGTAGAAAAAAGGCTTAATACATACAAAGAGGCTACACAACCTTTAATTGACTACTATAAAGCAGAAGGATTAATGGAAGAACTAGATGCTAGTGATGATGTGAGAAATTTAGTAGATTTATTTTCAAAGTATTGTAGTTAGGGTACTTGAGGCAATCGCTCCTTCTGTGCCTGCAGAGCTGGTTGAGGAATCGCTTGAACTTGGTTGTCCGCTACTGGAGGTTGACTCAGCCCTTGGGTTTTGTTTTTTTTTAACTCGTCATTGGCAATAATTCCTCCAATGATTCCACCAACACAACTAATTACTCCTATAACACCAAAGAATGTTGCAAATCCTTTAATAACTCTGTAAGCTACTGGAAGCATACTTAGACTTTTAAAGAATTAAAGAAGATAAAGATGTTTGAGAAGTGCTTGAACTTAAAGCTTGTGATGAGCTGGAACCTGTTGACCCAGAGCTCCCTGAAGCTTCTCCTCCACTATTTACTACTGTTGTCGACGAACTGGCTTGTGTTACTGCTTGGCCCTTTTTTACACCTTCATTAGCAATTATTCCACCGATAATTCCACCTATACAAGCAAGAACTCCTACCACTCCAAAGAGAGTGGCAAAACTCTTTATTACTCTATAAGCTACCGGCAACATATATAAAATATATAGTAGATATGGATGATTATACAATTTTAAACCCTGATGAAATTAAAGAAATGCGGGAGGGCGGAAAGATATGGCAACTAATAAGTAAAGAACTTAAAGAATTTACAAAAGCTGGAGTAACAGGAGCAGAAGTTAATAATAAAGCAAAAGAATTATTTGATAAACATCGAGTAGAAACAGCATTTTACTTGTACCATAACTTCCCTGGACATATATGTATTTCTGTTAATGATTGCATAATACATGGAGTAGGACATGATATTACTTTTAAGTCAGGTGATAAAGTTACTTTAGATATAGGTTTCAAACACAAATCAATCTTTATTGATTCAGCAATGACTCTAATAATAGATCCTGATACTAATAGTAAATATGTTGACTTTATTGAACATGGGCATAAAGCTTTATGAGCAGGTATTAAGGCTGTAAGACCTAAGTGTACACAGGGAGATATAGCTTACGCTATAGAGAAATATGTTATTGATAATACTAAATATGCAATTATTGATGGTTTTGTAGGGCATACCATTGGAAAAGAAATACATCTTAAACCTAATATATACAATAAAGGTTTGAAGCCAGGACAAGGCATGATAATAAAACCAGGTACAGTAATATGTGTAGAACCAATGTTATTAGATCAAGATACAGGAGAACATAGAAAAGGCGAGAATGGTTTTGATATTTTTTCTAAAAAAGTTGGAAGTATGACATGTCACTGAGAGCATATGGTATTAGTAATGGATAATGGAATAGAAGTACTTACAGCTTCAGAAGAAGAGATAAAAAAATATCTTGGATAAAGAGAATAAGATAAAGTTAGGAGGGATAGTAAGGAAGATCCAAGGCGGTGGTGTAGTTATTGTGGAATTGGAGAATAATACTACAATAACTTGTCATGTATCTGGAAAAATGAAGAAATATAATGTACATGTGATATTGGGTGATAAAGTAGATGTTGAAATCAGCCCTTTTGATTTAACCAAAGGTAGAATAGTAAAAAGACATCTAGAACCAAGACCAGTTGAATCCTAATTATGAAAGTAAGAGCCTCAGTTAAGTGTATTTGTAAATATTGTAAAATCATTAAGCGTAAAAGTAGGGTTTGTGTTATTTGCAAAGTAGCTAAACATAAGCAAAGACAAAAATAGATGCCACGTATATTGGGAGTAGATATACCGAACAATAAACCACTTTATTCTGCGCTTACAGCTATATATGGAGTAGGACTTACTACTTCTAGAAAGATAGTACAAAAAGCTTTCTTTAATGAAATAAAGCCACTAAACAAGTTAACTAGAGAGGAAAAAGAAGAATTAGATAAGAAATTAAGGATTAAAGTAAATGAGCTTACTAAAGACCACTTAGCTACTATTTCTCAAATAATTATTAATTTACAAAATAATACTGAAAAATATATTTACCATGAATTTTTATTTGAGGGCGATTTAAGAAAAAAAGTAAGTGATAATATAAAAAACTTAGTCGAAATTAATTGTTATATTGGTATTAGACATAGAAGAGGTTTACCTGTTCATGGTCAAAGAACTAGAACTAATGCTAGAACCAGAAAAGGACCTAGAAAAACAGTAGCTAATAAGAAAATCGAAAGTAAATAGTGGCAGCACCTAAGAAAAAGAAAAAAGTTGTTTTAAGCTCTGGAATAGCGCACATTAGCTCTACTCTTAATAATACTTTAATCACTATTACTGATGAAAGTGGTAATTGTGTTCTACAAGAATCAGCAGGAACACTAAATTACAAGGGCACTAAGAAAGCCACTCCTTATGTAGCTAATTTAGTAGCATCTAAGATCGGAAAGAATGCCCAGAATTTAGGGTTGCAGAATTTAATAATAAAAGTAAAAGGAATTGGGAGAGGAAAAGAGATAGCTATAAGAACACTATCTACTTTTGGTTTTAATGTTACAGAAATTATTGATGTAACACCTCTACCTCATAATGGATGCAGACCTCCAAAAAAACCTAGATAAAAATTGTTATAATGATTAGAAGGTTTTTTTAGACGACAGTGGATAAATTTCCTAAATTTAATATAGATTTTAAACTTATTGAGTCCAGTCAGTATCTAGCCTCAGTAGTTATTTCTCCTTTAAAGCAAGGTTTTGGAACTACTTTAGGCAATGCATTAAGGAGAGTGTTGCTTGGATCTATTCCAGGAGCCGCTGTTTTTGCTATCAAAATAAACTCTATTTCTCATGAGTTTGCAGCAATTGATGGCATTATGGAAGATGTAACTGCTATAGTACTTAATATTAAGAAATTAGTTATTTCAATAGATGAAAAAGTATTTGATCCTGAAAGCTTAGAGGATAAATCAATTAGTGAGTGACCTACATTAAAAATTAATACTTCTAAAGTTGGACCTGTTTATGGTAAAGATATTGTATGTCCTCCAGGCGTGAAGATTGTTAATGGAGATTTAAAAATATGTGAGCTTACTAAGGAAGTTCCTTTAGAGATGGAATTATATGCTACTTTAGATAGAGGTTACAGAAGCTTTTTAGAAAATAGAGAAAGATTAAATACTTTGAAAATTATTGCAATTGACTCTTTATTTTCCCCAATTGTTAAAGTAGAGTGGAAAGTTACTGAAGAGAAGACTACTAAACAAGGTACTACTGATAAATTAAATTTAACTGTAGCTACAAATGGCTCTATTAAAGCGGCCGATGCTCTTTCATTGGCTGCTCGTACTTTAATTTCTATTCTTGAACCTATAGCCGAATTTAATCCTGAGATAGCTAAGAAGAATTTAATGGCAGGTAGCGAAAATGTTGTTACTAGAAAAACAGCAATGGCAACCCCTATTGATGATTTAGAGTTAACTATGAGGTCCTTTAATTGTTTAAAACAAAGTGGTATTAATACTATTACTGAACTAACTGAGATTACCAAGGAAGAAGCTGAGAAAATTAAAAATTTAGGTAAGAAGTCTTTAGATGAGATTATTCAGAAGTTATCTGAGAGGGGTCTTAAATTTAGAGGGGAGTAGTGTCATTCGTTAATAGGAAGGGCAGAACTCTAGCTCATAAGAAAATGGTGACTAGACAGCAGATCTCTGATGTTTTGTCTTATGGCTATATAACTACTACTAAGAGCTATGGAAAGAATACTCAAAGATTTCTAGAGAGACTTATTACTCTTTCAAAGGAAGATACTTTAGAACACAAAAGAGAAGCAGCTTCAATTCTTTTACCTACTACTAAATATAAAAAAGATGAGTTGCTTAAGAAGTTATTTACTGAAATAGCTACTACTTACAAAAATAGAAACGGTGGTTATTCTAGATTACTTAAACTTAGAGAAGAGAATAGAGTTATTCTTAGTTTAGTATAGGATAATTATGCACTCCTTTGTAATCGATAAATAGCTTCTTAGCTATTTCTTGAGCCAATTCTGCACCAGCTAAACATTCAACAGTAGCTAAAGCAACATCTATAGCACAACCAGCATTCTGAGCAGTAATTACTTGTTTATCTACAACTACTTTTTTATTAATTCAATTCTCTCTGAAATCTCCAATAATATTAGGATCATTGTAGCAAGTAAAACTTAAATCTTTATTTCTTGCTTCTTCTAGAATGCATAATAAAGGAATAGGTGCTGCACAAATAGCTACTAACCACTTACTTGGATCATCAAAGAATTTCTTAACAGAGTTATGCAATTTAGGATCGGGATCATCCCTTTCAATGCTTGAAGGATTTAAATAGCTTTTGTATCCTGGGCCCCCAGGCAAGAAAATAGCATCATACTGAATCATATTTACAGTCTTTAAATTAAGACCAGAAGTTACTTTAAGCATTGAATAACTTAAATTAAAGCTTGATTTAACATCGTAAACCATTACATCTACAATAAACTTAGCACGTTTTCAGATATCTATAGGAACTATTAGTTCCATATCTTCAACGTTATTAGGAGCTATTACAGCAATTCTTATTTGTTTTTGCATAAATAAAATGGTGGAAGTGAGGGGATTCGAACCCCCATCCAATTAACCAGTAACAAAGACGTTTACAACTTAGTTAGTTTCTAAGAACTAACAATAACCTCTACAACTTAAACCCCTTCGACACCCCCTCAGCTACTAGTTAAACTAAAGAGTTAAAGCTAATTGCTGAGAGTTGCTCATTAGTAGATTCACTAATGAAGCACGCTCTTTTTTCTTTGCGTTTATTTTTAGCTATAAAGGGCTTACCCTATTGTAGTCAGTGTCCTTTTAATTAACTGTCGAAGCCAATAAACACTCCCGCTACTGCATACTTATTTTTCAATAAGTATCTTTGAAAATTTTAAAAAATTTTTTCGTATATTAATTATTTTTCTTAATATTTTTTATTATTAGTAGGAATTAATTAAAAATCAAAAGAAAATTTAATGATTAAGCATCGTCTAACTTCTGAATCTTTAGCTACTCTTAAAGAAGAATACAATAATTTAGTTAACGTTGAAAGAATTGATGTTATTAATGAAATTAAAGTAGCTAGAGATAATGGTGATCTTTCTGAGAATGCTGACTATGAAGCTGCTTTAAATAAACAAAAAGTAATTGAAACTAGAATTCTTGAAATTAAAGCTATTCTTGATAATCATGTACTAATTTCTGATACTGAAGTGGGTTCAGTAGGAGATATTGTAAAGATTGGTTCTAAAGTAAAGATATTAGAGATTGAGGATAATATAGAGAGTGAATATGAGATATTAGGGTCTGTAGATAATAATCCTAGTATGGGTCGTATCTCTAATGAATGTCCTTTAGCTAAATCTATGTTGGGTAAAAAGGTAGGGGATGTAGTAGAAGTACAAAATATTCACTCACCATATAAAGTAAAAATACTTAATATTTCATAAATTTGGAAAATAATAAAAGACCTTTAGTAACTAAGGAGACACTTGAAAATTGCGACTGCCATATAGGTCTTCGTTTTAGATATTGAAATCCTAAAATGAAGGATTTCATTCTTAATAAAGAAAGCGGAAGATATTTATTTGATACTGACAAGATATCTTGATTTTTAGGTAATGCTTATGACTATATTCTGGACTTAGTTAAAGCTGGCGCAGATATTATGTTTGTGGGAGTAAAGAATAAGAATACTTCTCCTATTATTATGGAAGCAGCTTCAAGAGTTAAAGCTCTTTATTTAACTCAAAGATGACTAGGAGGTTTATTAACTAATTTCAAAAATATTAGTTCAAATATCAAAAAACTTAATGAACTTACAGATTTATTAGAGAACCCTGATTTACAAGAGGGTTATACAAAAAGAGAGATACTTCATTTTTCTAAACAAAAAGAAAAATTAGAGAAGTTTTACGGAGGTATTAGGAATTTACAAAGATTGCCAAATTTATTGGTAGTATTTAATCCTGTTGAAGATGTTATTGCTGTTCAAGAAGCAAGAAAAATGAATATTCCAATAATTGCTATTTCAAATACTAATACAGATCCAGATAATGTAGATTTCGTAATACCAGGTAATAATAGCTCTACTAAATCAGTTTATTTGATAGCTAATTTATTATGTGATGCTATTGCTCAAGTGCAAGGTCAAGCGCAATTAGTGGCTTACAAAGATATGTCAGAAATTACAATTCCTGAAGAATATCAACAACATTACAAATTTAGAAGTGGTGAAAGAGGAACTGTATCTTTTATTTAGGAGACATATAGAGCTTAGATTTTTTTATTACTTAGAGTACTTATTAAATTTCTTAAGCAAATTCAATATTAAAGTTAAACCCTCTATTAAGTCATTATTATTCAGAGGTAAGCTAATACCTTTAGTAGTGGGCTATAGCTCTAAATTTAATAAATATATAGCTTTTCAAAATAGAATGATATTTTTGAGTGAAGAGAATTGAAAAGAAGAATTAGATAGTTTAGATAAGTCTAAAGACTACTTATTAATAGGTAATAAGAAGTATATGGAATATTTAAAAGGTCAGAACTTTAAGATAACATGCGATGGATAAATCACGTTGGCAGAGAAGAGTTGCATTAGTAGAGGCTATATACTCGGAATTTCTTTGTCCCCAATTAAAACACCCTATAGGACTAGAAGAGTGGACCGATTTTGAAAAGAAAGTATTTCAAAATTATCTAGAAAATAAGAATAAGTATATTAAACTTTTAAATACATATCTTAAAGAAGGCTGAGAGATAGATAGGCTTAATACTATTGCATCCTCTATACTTCTTGAAGCTATTTCAGAATTTAATTCTTTAAATACTCCTCCCAATATTCTTATTGAACAATCCGTTAAAACAGCTAAGAACTACTGTGGCGAGAACGAATATAAACTAATAAATGGAGTGCTTGAGAATTGTTTAAAGAATGGAGCAGTTAATAATTAAATGAAAGCATTGATATTGATATCTTGCTTTACTTTTTAATATAGCTATACCAGCGCTAATAGCAGTAGATAGGAAAGTTAATAACGGTTCAGGAGGTTCAGGGAGTATGCTGATGCTTTGCATTGCTCCTAGTTTAGTCTTTCCTTTATTGCTTGTATATATGTATTACACTATGAGAGAATTTAAGGCATGTAGAGAGATTATTAAAGACGATAGATTTGGTTTTTTTTGAAAAGGTGTATTAGCTTCCTTTATTTCATTTAATTTATTCATAATTTCTTTAGTAGTTTCTTGAAAAGCCCAAACAGCAGCAGCAGCAACAGTTGGTTATACTGCGCTGGCCTTTACTTGTATATTAGGAGTAGCTTCTGGCGCTTGCTTGAGCTGATATGAATTTTGTGTTAATTGGGATATTTTTTATAATAAAAATAAGGAGACTATTATTGCCAGTTATTTATCAAATAAAAAAGCAAGAAATATTTAATTTATTTTTGAATGAAAATTAGGAGACAGGGAGAGAAGACATTACTTAATTTAATTTCGCAAGTAGCTGAAAAATATGCTTTATCTCCAGAAAAAGTAGCAGAGTTATTATCTCAAACTTTTCATACGGCTTTTCTTAAAGAATATCCAGATAATGTTGTTGACGTAAATATAGATTTAAAGAATGAGAAAATAGAGATATGAAGACATCTTCAAGTAGTTACAGATGAATACTTTTCAAAAGAGGGCTTTGAAGACTATGAAACATTAATTCCTATTTCTAAAGTATCTAAATTACCCAGAACTTCTAAGAATCCTCCTAAACCTCAAGTAGGGGATACGGTTTATCAAGAAGTAGAGATTGAAGATTTTGATTCAAAAATTACTAATAATATACAACTATTCTTTAAGAAACTTACTCAAACCGAAGTAAGTAAGAATATTTGTCAAAAATGATCTCCTTTTCAAGGTAAAGTAATTGAAGGTACTGTTGAAGAGATAATTGAGAATAAAGATGATAGGAAAGTTAAGAAAATAATTGTTTCTTTGATTGCTCCTGACGGAACCGTAGCAAAAGGACTTATTTTTAGAAGTGATATTGTTTGAATAGATGGTCCTAATGGAACAAGAATTTATGAAAATTTAGCATTAGGACAAACATACTTGTTCTATGTTAAAGAAATATCTGAAATGAATATGCACTTTCCTATAACACTTTCAAGAATTGATGCCGAAATTGTTAAATTTGTTATGGCTAAACATATTTCAGAAATGGCTGAGGGTAAGGTGGAAATTAGAGGTATTGCAAGAATAGCAGGCTTGAAAACTAAAGTATTAGTGCACTCTAATGATCCTAATATTGATCCAGTAGGTTGTTGTATTGGCCCTAAAGGCAAGAGACTTAAAGTTATTTCAAGTGAATTATTAAATGAAAAAATAGATGTCATTCTTTGGAATGATGATCCAGTTCAGAATGTTATTAATGCTTTTGTTACAGGAAAGATTATTGGTTACAAAGTTGAAGATGAAAACGAAATTACTTTAGTTGCAACATTAGATAATTTACTTTCTTGCATTGGTAAGAGAGGTTCAAATACTAAACTTGTATATATGTTAACTAATTGAAAAATTAATTTGAAAACAATACAAGAAGCTAAAGATGAGAATTTAGACTATATTGCTATTGATGATGATAAGTTCTCTAATAGTAATAAGATCTCAGAGAGAATTTTCAAAATGCACTATAAAAAAAATGAAAATGCTATGAGAGAGCTCAAAGACAGAAGTATAGACAATGACCAATCATAATGAGTCTTCCTTTAATTTTGTAAAGCCTTTAACAGTTTCAGACTTTGCAAAAAAGGTAAATGTAGATGCCGGTTCAATAATTAAATATTTTTTTATTAAGGGGATTATTACTAATTTAAATACTATTCTTAAAGAAGAGGATTGTTTATCTCTTTGCGAAAGCTTTAATATTCAATTCTCTAAGTCGGAAGGAAATGATCAAGAGTCAGATATATTCTCTCCTTACCTTACTTTAGACTCTAAGAAAACTATAGAGAAAACACCTATAGTTACTATTATGGGACATGTAGACCATGGTAAGACTACTTTGCTAGACAAAATAAGAGGTAGTAATGTTACTGATTCAGAATATGGTGGTATTACTCAGCATATAGGTGCTTATCAAATAGTTAAGAATAAGAAGAAAATAACTTTCTTAGATACTCCTGGCCATGAAGCTTTCACAAAGATGAGAGCTAGGGGGGCTAATGTTACAGATATAGTAGTATTAGTTACAGCGGCAGATGATGGCATTAAGCCCCAAACTATTGAGGCTATACAACATGCTTTAGCAGCTAAAGTTAAATTAATAGTCTTTATTAATAAGATTGACAAAGGTACTAAGAATATAGGCTCTATTAAGAATACTTTAATGGAGCACGGAGTAATATTAGAGGAATTTGGGGGAGATGTATTATGTGTAGAGGGTTCTGCACTTCAAGGCAAAGGAATTGATGAATTACTTGAATCTATATTACTTGTGGCAGAAATAGCTGAACTTAAAACTACTGAAGAAACGCCAGCTATAGGTACTGTTATTGAATCTAGAATTAATAAAGGAATGGGCTCTACAGCTACTGTATTACTTTCAAGAGGCACTTTAAAGTGTGGAGATTTCATAGTAATGAAATCTTCTTTTTGCAAAATAAAGTCTATTGCTGATGCTAGTAATAAACCAATTAAATTATTAGAGCCTTGTTTACCAGCGGTACTTTCTGGCTTTAAATCATTACCAGAAGCAGGCGATAAATTTCTTTCATTTAAGAATGAGAAAGAAGCAAAAGAGCTATTTGAGAAGTGACAAGATGATTTACAAAAAGAGAGTGTAATTCTTGAGAAAACTAAAGAAACAGAGAATCTTACTATTATTCTTAGGGCAGATGTAAGTGGTTCTTTAGAGGCAATAAAAGAAATTATTTATAGATACAATATACCAATAATTGCTTCAAGTATAGGATCAGTTACAGATGCAGATTTACAATTGGCCTCTATTTCTTCTTCGATAGTTATTAATTTCAATCAAAAAATTCCCACCACTATTATTAATAGCGCTAAAGAGATGAAGTTAGCACTTAAGGATTACAGAAGTGTTTATGAAATTGAAGAGGATTTAATTGCAATAATTGAGGGTAATAAAGTAATTGAAAAAGTAGAGGAAGTATTGGGAAGAGCTGAAGTATTAAAGCTTTGACATCACTCAAAAGTAGGTACTATTGCTGGATGTAAAGTAATATCTGGAAAGATTAATAAGACTGATAAAGTGAGAGTTATTAGAGAGGGAGAGATATTATTTACTTCCACTATTAAGTCCTTTAAGACAGAAGCTTTTGAGATTAAAGAATGTTTAGAGAATCAGGAATGTGGTATTGTAGTAAATAATTGAAACAATATAAAAGTTGGAGATTTTATTGAGGCATTTCGCATTGTTTAGTGGAGAGCATAGAATCCAAGAAGTTCTCCAAAAACCTGCATAAGGTTTTGTTGAGAATACTTTCAGAAAAGTTAGAAGACCCTATATTTAAGAGAGTTACTATTAATTTTGTTAAAGTTAGTAAAGATAAAACTTTTGCTACAGTATATTTAGATTTAGTAAATAATACTAAACCTAAATTAGTGCTTGAAAAATTAAACAAACTTAATGGTTTTTTTAAAGTCTTATTAACACAAGCTTTAGGTAAATATAGAGTACCTTTTTTAAGATTTGTAAATGATGAAGACTTTAATAGAGCCAGAAAAGTAGAATCTTTAATAGATGAAGCTACTAAGAATTTAGAGGATGCCTAAAGAAGAGAATAAGAAGTCTGGAGGTGGAGATAGTTTAGATCAAGCGGCCGACCAAGTTACAAAAATAGAGGACTCGAAATTAGCTGAACTTTTCATTGAGGCTAATAGGAGAGCTAGAAATTCTGATACTCCTGAGATATGTGAGCTTTATGTTGAGGAGAAGAAAGAGTATGAGTTTCAAGAGCACGTACCAGATCCTGAGTTATTAACTAGTATTCATGCTAGTTTAACTAGTACTGAAATACATCATAAAAAACTTCTTGAGGAAGGTGCTCCTACTAATGCATTACTCTCTTTATTACAAAAAATAAGAGATTTATTATTATTAGAAAAAAAAGTACAAAAACAAACTGTTATTGTTCCTGAGGCGTGAAGATTCTTTTCTTCATGTCATAAGAATTACAAAAAACGCATTTATGCTTATCTTAATGACTTCTCTTCCATGACTGAGCTATGACTTAGGAATACAAGAAAGAGCTCTCTCATGTTTAAATTTGAACTATTACTCTTAGCTGTAATAACTGTACTTAGTATTCCATTAATAATTTTTTGAGCTAAACCTTCTTCACATACAGATGAATTTAGAAGAGCTTTTGCTTCTACTTGATCAAACTTAATTTTCTATTCTGCCTCTTTCTCTTTTATTTTTGCACTAATTCCTCCATTCTTTTTAATGACACTTTGATTTGTTAATGTAAACCATTTACATAACTCTAAGAACTTCCACTTCTTCTTATTTACATTCTTTACTGTAGCAGTAGTATTCTTAGCTTTAGCAATATTCAATACTTTCTTATTCTATGTAATACATTGAAGGTGAGGAATTATTAGATAATTTTGAAATTTGTATCATCAGCTACTATTCTTCTTAGATCGGGCAAAGGAGGGGATGGCATAATAGCTTGAAGGAGAGAGAGTAAAGTAAGGTTAGGAGGGCCGGCAGGCGGGAATGGGGGCAAAGGAGGCTCTATATATATAGAGGCCGATGAAAATGTAAATAGTCTTTTTCATTTAAGACACTCTAAATTAATAAAGGCAGAGAATGGCGAAAATGGAAGCAATAAGAATATGCATGGAAAAAATGGCGAAGATTTGAGAATTAAAGTTCCTTGTGGAACTAATATTTTCAATAAAGTAAATAATGAAAAACTTTTTGAATTAATTAAACATGGAGAGTCTTATCTAGCTTGCAAAGGAGGAGCAGGAGGTAGAGGGAATGCATCCTTTAAATCTTCAAAAAATTCTGCACCTTATTTATATGAATTAGGAGATCCCGCAGAAGAACTAGAAATTATTCTAGATTTAGAGACTATTTCAGATATTGGTTTTTTAGGCATGCCTAATGCAGGAAAGTCTTCATTACTTTCTTTAATTTCTAATGCTAAACCTAAAGTAGCAGATTTTCCCTTTACTACACTAGTGCCGGTATTAGGTACAGTTACTTATGAAAATAAGAAATTAGTATTTGCTGATATTCCTGGATTAATAGAGAATGCTTCTGAAGGAGCAGGACTAGGATTTGAATTTCTTAAACATTTAAATAGATGCAAATTATTAATACATATAGTAGACTGCTCTATTCCTAATTTAGCCGAGAATATAGAGGTAATAGAGAAGGAGTTAAAAAATTACTCAGGTGAGTTATTTCAAAAACCTAGATTATTATGTTTGAATAAAATAGACTTAATTACTAATGAGCAAATAATTAAATTAAAGAAAGAACATCCGGAAGCTATTTTGATTTCAGTACTTGATAATAAGAATATAGAGGAATTAAAAAAAAGAGTATTTGAGCTTTTTGAGAAATCAAAGTTTAAAGTAAAAGAAAAACCAGACTACTTAGAAGTGGCAGATGATCCACTATTATTCGCTACTTTAGAGATAACTAAAGAGAAAGAAATATGAGTAGTTAAGCATCCTGCTTTAAAATATTGAGTTTTTAAAATTCCCTTAGACACTCACGATAATATCGCTCGTCTTTTTCAAAAAATTAATTCTTTAGGAGTAGAGAAAGAGCTATTAAAGAGAGGAGCAGTCAAGGGGGAGGCGGTGAATATTTATGATCTAAACTATAAATTTTTAGTGGATTAGTATGAAAACAAAAATTATCTTTTTTACAGGTGGAGTTTATTCTTCAGTAGGAAAGGGATTAACTTTAGCTAGCGTAGGGAGAATATTTAAAGAGTTAGGCTTTAAAGTATCTGTACTTAAATTTGATCCTTATTTAAATATTAATTCTGGGAATCTTTCTCCAGAACAACATGGAGAGGTATATGTGACTTCTGATGGTCATGAGACTGATTTAGATTTAGGGCATTATGAAAGATTTATGAATTACAAGCTTACTAAACAATCTTGTATTACAGCCGGAACTATTTACAAAAGCTTATTAGAAAAGCAAGAAAATGATTTTTCTGGCGATACTATTCAAGTAATTCCGCACGTTGTTAATGAAATTAATTCTTCTATTTATGCCTTATTAGAAAAAGAGAAAGACTATGATTTTCTATTTGTTGAAATAGGAGGAACTGTAGGAGATATAGAATCTTTACCCTTTTTAGAAGCAGCACATAGATTTAGGAGAGAGTATGGAGAAGATAATGTTTTTTTCATTCATATTTCTCCTATATTCAAACTTAAATTATTTGGAGAATTTAAAACTAAAGCTACTCAACACTCTTTAAAGCAATTAATTTCTCACAATATTTTTCCTAATTTATTAATTCTTAGATGTGATTCTGTTCCCCAAGTAGATGTGAGACCTAAGATTTCTGTTGCGGCTCAGATGGATCCAGATAATATGGTTTATTCTACTGATCAAGAAAGTATTTATTTAATTGCAGAAAAACTTTATGAAGCAGATGTACATTCTAAAATACTTTCTTATTTCAGACTTTCTTTACCCAAAAAAAATTTAGATGATTGAAAAAAACTTACTTCTAAAATTTTGCAACCTAAAAAATACAAATTAAAGTTAGCTTTAATTGGTAAATATACATTAGCTTCTGATGCCTATATTTCTATAATTGAATCTTTTAAGATTGCTTCTTACCAATTAAGTGTAGAGCTTACTATAGATTACATTTCTTCTGATGAAGTAGATTTAGAAGAGCTTAAGGAGTATGGAGCAATTTGTGTGCCTCATGGCTTTGGTAGTAGAGGTACAGAAGGTAAAATTAAAGTCATTGAATATTGTAGAGTTAACAAAATTCCTTTTTTAGGAATTTGTTTTGGGATGCAATTGGCATGTATTGAATATATGCGTAATGTGCTTAATTACAGTGATTGCAATAGTACTGAGATAGATCCAGATACTAAGACACCTTTATTTATTCCTGTTTCAACCAAAGAGATGCGACTGGGAAGTAAGAAAATTAAGATTATTAGAAATACTTACGCTTATGAGTTATTTAAAGAGGAGATTATTTCAGAAAGACATAGACATAAATATTATTTAAATCCTGAATATATAGGAGTGTTTAAAGATACTGATTTTGTATTATCTGCTTTTAGTGATGATGAAGAGCAAATTACAGAGATGATTGAATTAAGGAATCATCCATTTTTTGTAGCAACTCAATTTCATCCAGAATTTGAAACTAATTTATTAGATATCTCTCCTTTATTCTTGAATTTCCTAAAAGCCGGAGTAACTAAGTAATAATGAATATTTGAGTTAAAGGATTAATAGGAGTTGGGACTTTAGGCGCTATTGTTACAGGAGTTTTGCTTTACCCAAAACCCAAAAAGATCGCCTTTAATTATGAGGATTTTTGGGGCAAAAAATTGAAAGTTTTGGAAACAGAATTAGTGAAATTAAATAAAGAAGGTAAAGATGAAGTAGAGCTTGCCAAGAAGATTGCTACTGGAAGAAGTTATGTTCTCTTTGCTTTAAACCAAGAAAAAACTGGTTTTTATCCCGGCAATGGAACACAACAGAAAACTGAGCTTTCTGGTTTTTGTGCAGATTCCGAAAGAAGAAAAACAGTAGAGGAATCAACTACAAAGAAGATTTGCGATGAAGATGGATAACAATTCTAAATGAGAAGAAGTAACTTTAGATAAGTTAGGAAATTTACAAAGAGGTAAACAAACTCACAAACCTGAAAACGACCCTTATTTGTTTGAAAATGGTAATATACCCTTTGTTCAAGTTTTGTGCATTGATGGAAAACTGTTTGTTAATAATGTTAGGAAATATTACAACAAATTTGGTTTAAGGCAAAGTAAATTATTTTCTGAAAATACTGTTTGTATTGTAAATCATGGTATTGTGGCTGGAACTTCCATTTTAAAAAAACCTTCTTGTTTATGTACGCAATTGCATGGATTTAACTCTTTTGAGAACGTTTCAGATCCAAAATTTGTAAAGTATTGTTTTGATTTTGGGAAAATAAAGAGGCTTTGTCAAAATATATCGTCGGCTGTATCTATTACTAAAAAATTAACCTTGAACAGGATATTAAAAATATCTTTTCCTAACCCTCCTTTAGATATTCAACAAAAAATAGGAAAGATCTTATCTACTTATGATCTATTAATAGAAAACTACGAAAAACAAATAGATTTATTGAAGAACCAAAGAACCAAGTTATTTCAACGTTGATTCATAAATCATAAGTTTCCAAATTACATAGACACCAACCCCTCTAATTGAAAACCAACTCTATTAAAGGATTTTGTTAACTTTAAAGCCGGACCAAGGCTTGCAGGTGAAACAAAAGAACATGGACTTTATCCTTTCTTTACCTGTTCAAAAGAAACACAAAGAATAAACGAATATTCTTTTGATCAAGAAGCTTTAATATTGTCTAGTGCAGGAGAGTTATGTGTTAAATACTGTGTTGGTAAATTTGATGTTATGTCTCAAGTTTATGTTCTTAGTTTGAAACATCATTACGTATATTGATTATTTGAAAAGATTAATTATTTGCTCCCTTTCTTTAGAAAAACATCTAATTCAACAACTATTCCAAGATTAGGAGTGGAAAGATTTAGAAATTTTAAAGTTTCTATTCCTCCAAATAATTTGTTAAACTTATTTAATAAATTTGCTGAACCTATTCAAAAACAAATAGATTGTTTGTCAAAACAGGTCAATAAATTTCAGATTATTAAGAACGAATTAATTGAGTGAATATATAGTCAGAAGCTTGAAATAAATTAATTTGCCTGATTGAAAAGAAACTACTTTAGATAAATTAGGCTTTATTAGCAGGGGAAGACAAACGCATTATCCAAAAAACGATCCAAATTTATTTTGAAAAGGCACCATTCCTTTTGTTGAAACACAAGATGTTAAAGAAGCTAAACTGTTTGTAAGACAAATACGTAGATATTACAACCAAAAAGGCTTAGAGCAGGGAAAGCTTTTTCCTATTAATACAGTTTGCATAACTAATAATGCAAATGTAGCTGATTCAGCTTTATTAAGAGAATCTTCTTGTTTATCTTGTGATGTATATGGATTTAATGCCTATGAAGGTATTTCTTGTCCTAGATTCATAAAATATTGTTTTGATTTTGCTCCCATAAAGAAGGAGTGCATTTCAGTAGCTCAAGCAGGAACTACTAGATTATCCTTAACTTCTGAAAGGTTATTGACCATTAAATTTCCCAATCTTTCTTTTGAAACACAAAAGAAAATTGGAGATATTCTTTCAGCTTATGATGAATTAATTGAAAATTGTGAAAGACAAATTGAATTACTTGAAGAGCTAAGAACCTCTCTTTACAAGGAATGATTTATTAATTTAAGATTTCCTAATCATGAAAACTGTGAAATCAATAAAGGATTGCCGGAAGATTGAAAGATATTAGATCTTAAAAAAATTACTCAAATTTTTACAGGAAAAAGAAATGCTAATTTTGCTAAGAAAGGAGGTCCTTATTTATTTTTTACTTGCGGAGAAAAAGCCTTAAATTGCGACACCTATGCTTTCGATGCTGAGGCAATAGTTTTGTCTGGAAATGGGAATTTTTATTTGAGAATATATAGGGGAAAATTTGACGCTTACCAAAGAGTTTATGTTTTGATTCCGGAGAAAGACTTAATTTATTTGTCTTTTGGAGCAATAGATAGTAATTTGAGAAGTCTTTCTAAAAATTCAAAGGGATCTACAATTAAGTTTTTGACTTTAGATATGCTTCAAAATATTGAAGTTGTTTATCCAACGAAAGAGATTATTAATTTATTTAATGAAACTTGTCTGAATATTCAATTAAAGATTGAAAATCTCGATGCGAAGATGCGAAAAAATTAAAGGTGATTTGCTTAATAAATTTTTTTATGAAAAAATAATTCTCGAGTAGATTGATATTTTTAAATTTGTTAATAATTTTTACAAAAAACAGAAATATTTGATTTTTTGGGTAAATATTTAAAAAAAGCGAAAATTTAAGGAAAAATAATAAATTATCGATTTTAAAATTTAAAAAAATTTATCTCTTCTATGAGTGACAAAAGTAGGTTGTTAGATTTGATTTCTCAAAGAGAAATCATGTGTTCTGAACCCCTTGAATATGAAAAAGTTTATCAGTGGTTGGAAGAGTTGCATTATCTTCTAGGTAGGATTGATTTTTCAAGTTCGGTGGCTTCCAAAATAAGAAGGGCAATTGATGAGGTGTTTTTTAACACAGATAAATGTTTATTGGCGGAAAAAATTATTCAAATTAAAGCAAAGTTATTTGTTTTTGAAAAATATGAAGCTGAAAAATTAAGGGACAATTAGTCGTGAAAAAATGTCACTCCTGTTCAAGGAAGTTTATGAAAGTATTTTGAAGGTTGAGAAAAGTCTAAGTGAGAGGCGTGTTGAATTAAAGGACGTATTATTTGATTTTTGAGCAGAAAAACTACTTCTTCTAGCGTACAAAACGAATGATAGCGGTTTGTCCTCAGAAGTGACTAACTTTTTAAGATCTTCAAACCTAGAGAATTTCTATAGAGTGATTTCTTTGCTCAAAGGCCGCAAGAACAAATATCTGAAAAAACAAATATTTATTGTTTTTGGAAGAAATAAACAACATTTTCAGATCGTTAGGGATTGTATTGAAAGTAGCGGATTTGAATGTGATTTTTTAGACACTACAAATACTTTTGTAGGCTCTCCAATTATTTTGCCAACATTAATTGAAAGGATTTCTTCAAGTTTTAAGGTTCTTGTTATTGCAAGCGCAGATAATGAAGGACGAAGAATAGGCAGTGATAGTAAACTTACTGCTAGGCCAAGGTTAAATGTTGTATTAGAGGCTGGTTTAAGTTATGGAATTTTAGATATGCACAATGTTCTTTTGCTTTGAGATAAGAGAGTTTCCATAGCAAGAATAACTGATCTTCAAGGAATTATGAGAATTGATATTGAAGAAGATGAAAATCAGTGAAAACAAAAATTAATAGATAAATTGGAGAAATTTAATGAAGAATGGGAAGGAAGCGTCTTTTGTTAAGGATATGGAGAAGATAATTGAATTGTTTTCAAAAAAGGAACAAATGGCTTCTTTGGAACAGAAGTCTCATTGAAGAGAAGAATTGCTTTATTTACTTGAAAATAAAGAAAATCCTGATGAAATAATACGAGAAATGATAGATATTCTCAATCTTCTTATTTCTCAAGGGTCAAGTGATAGTCTAGAGAAGTCTCTAGTGGAAAAATTCAATTTGTTGGTGAAATATTTAAATAAACCTAAGGAATTTTGACAAAGAAGAATTCTAACTTTAGTTGATTCGTCAGAAGAATATCTTAATGATAAATCAAAAATTTCTACTTTGAGCAATGATTATTTCTTTTCTCAAGAACTTTCTAGTTGGGCAGAAGAACTCTATTATTTAATGAGAAAATTGGAAAAGAAAAGTGATGTTGTTGAAAAGACTATAGAGCTCTTAAAAAAAGCTAGATTCGCACTCGTTAAGAAAGACAAGCTTGAACTTGATAAGAATTTAAGAATGTTCAAATTAGGTAAGAATAGATATATTGACATTTCTATTTAGAAGTTAGATATTTGGTTTTGTCAATTTGAGAATTAGTAACTTTAGATAAGTTAGGTAATTGCCAGCTGGGCAAACAATTTCATAAACCGAAATACGATCCTTGCTTGTTTGAAAATGGTCATATTCCTTTTGTGCAAGGACAACATGTAAATGGAAAGCTATATGTTAATAGTGTCGAGAAGTATTACAATGAATTTGGCTTAAAACAAAGTCTATCTTTCCCAGGAGATACAGTTTGTATTACTAGTGGAACTCGAATAGAATCTGCTATTTTGAAGTTTAGTTCCTGTTTATCTTCAGATCTTTGAGGCTTTAATTCCTTTGAATTGGTTTCAGATCCTGTATTTATTAAATATTGTTTTAATTTTTCCGAAATTCAAAGGCAACTAGTAGCCATATCTTCAGTAGGAAGAAAGTATTTATCTTTAGAACGATTATTTAAAGTCCCTTTTCCCAAACCTCTTTTAGATATCCAACAAAAAATAGGAAGAATCCTCTCTACTTATGATCTATTAATAGAGAACTACGAAAAACAAATAGATTTATTGAAGAACCAAAGAACCAAAGAACCAAGTTGTTTGAAAGATGATTCATACATCATAAATTTCCCAAGAACATAAATACCACTCCATCTAATTGAAAAAAACTACCACTTAAAGATTTTGTTACTTTTAAAAAAGGAAAAAAATTAGCAGGAGATGCAATAGATAATGGACTTTATCCACTATTTTCTGCTTCAATAGAAACCAAAAAAATTAATGAATATTCCTTTGATGAAGAAGCATTATTACTTTCCCTATCGGGAAAGATTTTTGTAAAGTATTATTCTGGTAAATTTGAAACAACATCTGAAGTTTGTGTTTTGAGAATTAATAAAGACAAAACTCTTTGATTATTTGAAGTTATTAATTTTCAAATTCATATTTTCAATTGTGTTGCCCAAGGAACTGGCTTAAAACATTTAAGCATAGTATGGTTGAAGAACTTTAAAGTCCCTCTTCCCCCAGACAATTTATTAGACTTATTCAATAAATTTGCTGAACCTATTCAAAAACAAATAGATATTCTCTCTAGACAAATGAATACTTTTCAAATTATTAAACAAGAATTAGTAGAAAGAATCTATAGTCAAAATCTTTCAGTTAATTAGTTTTTGAATACAAAAACCTCGTTAAATGTTTTTCTAATCAATGTTTAAAGACGCTTTAAGTTGATTATTTTAGAAATATAATAGGAGCAGAGATATTAGTTTCTTAATTGAGGTAATAATGGAGGTTGTTAAGAAAAGTAGGTTATTAGATTTGATTGCCAAGAGAGACTCAGTGCTTGGTTCTTCAATAAATTATGATGAGGTTTATTCGTGACTAGAAGAGTTACATTATCTTTTAAGCTCTTTAAAGTCACATACCAAAATTGTTCGCGATATATTGTCTACTATAGATTCGATTCGTTTTCATGGATTTAGATTTCGCGAAAGAATTAGTCAGTTGAAAGGGGAGTTAGGTGTTTTTGAAAGATATGAATCTGAAAATATAGAGTTTAAATAAGAACGTGATGTTTTTTTAATTTGATGAATAGACTAGATTTTAGTAAATAATGGTGTTTACACCAGCAATTGTTATGGAATTGTTGATTGATTTAATTATGAATAGAAATCAGGTATTTTCTTTGGAAAATTTACATTTTAAGAGGGGAGGAGGCGAGCATTATTTTGCCGAAAAAGTTTTTTGGTGAATTGAAGAAGCTTACTATCTTTTTGGAAAAATAGCAAAAAAAGACCAGTTAATTGACGAAATCATTGAGGGATTAGAATTGGCTCGGGAATCCGCTACTATAGAAATTATTGAAAATTTAGATGACAAATTAGAGTTATTTTTAAAAAATAAGAGCGAATATTTGATCTCTCTTTAAATTGGTATCTGAACTTTTTGAGATTCTAAATAATTTTGAAACTCTTTCAAATTTTAGAGAAAAATTTAAATGAATTTCTAAGGTTATTATTTGGGCTGAAAAAACAAATGAGAAAAAATTAGAAAATAAAGCAATTAGTTTTCAAATAAATCAAAGCGACGAAGACTTTAATAATGTTGTTAAGGAACTTAATCTAATAAAGAAAAAATATTCTTTAAATCAAGTATTTGTAATTTATGGCCATAAACAAGAGTTACTTAATGAAGTTGTTCTTATCTTGAAAAATGAAGATTTTAAAGATCACTACTTCGAATTGGGAAATATTACCAATTCTTCTAACTTATTAAACAAGATTATAGATGGCATGAAAAAAAGTATATTGATTTTGGCTATTGTAAGCGCAGATGATAAAGGCGGAAAAGATGAAGGAGAAAATACTGCGTTTTTACCAAGATCTAGGCAAAATGTTATTATGGAGCTTGGTTTGGGTATTGGATTATTAGGAATAAGAAATATTTTAGTTCTTTGAGATTCAAAAATTGACAGAATGGAATTTAGTGATTTTTCAGGACATGCAACAATTAACTTGGATAATTCCGGAGAATGAAAAAAGAACTTAAGTACTAATCTAAAAAAGTGAAAAGAAATGATTCAAAATTTTATTTAAAGAATTATGAATTTGAAGTATTTTTGGGATTTAATGGAAGAGAAAGAGGCATTTCTTGTCATACCCGAAATGGTTGATTTTGAATTTAATATTTGAATATACGAGAGAATGTATTTGTGGGCCATTGAAGTGCGCTATTTTTTTAAGAAAATAAAAAACAAAGATAAATTGATTGAGGAGATACTGAATATACTAGATTCCATTGAAGGAGGATTATTGTCTTTGGAGGCTCGTAAACTGAGGATTAAATTAAATATTTTTTTGAAATTTAAAGATCTTTACTATTTTTCTTAGTTAATTATGCGATCATTGGCTGATTTAATTTTTGAAAAAGAAAAAGCTTTAAGTTCTCTGAACAGTTCTAAATTTTTAAATTGGAATAATGAGATATCTAATATGTTGCAAAAGATAAAGGACAGGGATGAGTTAATTTGAAGTACTTTAAAAATTTTAAATACATTGAGATATTTTCCAATTAAAGAACACATTTTAAGGCTTGAAGCGAAATTAAACGTTATTTCAAATTACAAAATTAATAATCCAAGCGAAGGGATGAAAATATTATTGGACTTAATAAAACAAAAAGATGACCTTTTTTCGTTGAAAAATTTACATTCTAAAGCTTCAAATAAAAAATACTATTTTTCTGAAAACATTGTTAGATGGGCTGAAGAGCTTTATTATTTGTTTGGAAAAATAACTAATAGAGATAAGTTAATTTATGAAATTATTAATAATTTAGATTCTGTTAGAGTAACTGCCATTCCACAGATTGTTGAGAATTTAAAAGATAAATTGGATATTTTTTTAAAATATGAAGGAAAGTATTCTATTGTTTTTTAAAGTATGATGGACTTTAAATAAAGCAAAGCTTAATTTAAAAAAACTATTTAATAAAAGCGTTAGTGCGATTTTTTATAGATTAATTAGGGATTTTTGTTTTCATACATATGTATTTTTCGATTTAAATCATTAGTAAAAATAGGTCCCTTTCAGGATAAAAATGGTGTTTAAATTATCTTTTGGTCACTTGAAAACAAACAACTTTAGATAAGTTAGGAAGAATACAAAGAGGAAGACAAACTCATAAACCTGAATACGATCCTGTTTTATTTGAAAATGGAACTATTCCGTTTATTCAAATGAAACATGTAACCGAAAGTTTATACGTAAAAATGTTACTTTATTACAACGAATTAGGATTAAAGCAGAGCAAGCTTTTTCCAAAAGACACTGTTCTTATTACTAATGATGGCAGAGTAGGTGATTCATCTATTTTGAAAGAGTCTAGTTGTATATCTACCCATACTTATGGTTTCAATGCTTTTGAAAATATTTCGGATACTAAATTTGTTAAATATTGTTTTAATTTTTCAAGTATTAAAGGTGAATTAAAAAGGATTGCAAGTTCTGGAGGGCACCCTATATTAACAGTTGAAAGATTGCTTAAAATTCTCTTCCCAAATCCTCCATTTGAACTTCAACAAAAAATAGGAAAGATCTTATCTACTTATGATCTATTAATAGAGAATTATCAAAATCAGATAGATTTATTGAAGAACCAAAGAACCAAAGAACCAAGATATTTCAAAGATGATTCATTCATCATAAATTTCCTGACAATATAGATGCTCAATTATTTAATTGAAAACCAACTCTATTAAAGGATTTTGTTAACTTTAAAGCCGGAACAAGATTAGCTGGAGAAGCAACAGGAAGCGGGCTTTATCCTTTCTTTACTTGTTCAAAAGAAACACAAAGGATAAATGAATATTCTTTTGATCAAGAAGCTTTACTATTGTCTAGTGCAGGGGAGTTATGTGTTAAATACTGTTTGGGAAAATTTGATGTTATGTCTCAAGTTTATGTTCTTAGTTTGAAACCTAATTACATATATTGATTATTTGAAAAGATTAATTATTTACTTCCTTTCTTTAGAAAGACGTCTAATTCAACAACTATTCCAAGATTAGGAATGGAAAAATTTAAAAATTTTGAAATCTTTCTGCCTCCAAATAATTTGTTAAACTTATTTAATAAATTTGCTGAGTCTATTCAAAAACAAATAGATTGTTTATCAAAACAAGTCAATAAATTTCAGATTATTAAGAACGAATTAATTGAGCGAATATATAGTCAGAATCTTGAAATAAATTAATTTGTCTGTTTGAAAAGAAACTACTTTAGAGAAGTTAGGTACTTTAGAAACGGGAAAACAAACAGCTAAGAAGGTTGATGTTTCACTGTTTGATATGGGTAATGTGCCTCTTATTGATGGTAAAGAAGTTAGTGAAAGTAGACTATATATTCTTAAATGCAATAGGCATTACAATAAACTTGGCTTAAGACAAAGTAAACTTTTTTCCAAAAATACAGTTTGTTTAGTTAGATGCGGCTCTTCTGGAGATTCTGCTTTATTGAAATTTGACGCCTGCTTATCTGACAAAATTTATGGATTTAATTCGTTTGAAAACATTTCAGATCCTAAATTTATAAGGTATTGTTTAACTTTTCGAGAGACAAAAAGAAAACTTATTGCATTATCTAGTTCTTCAACAGCCCAACCTGTTTTGTCATTTAAAAAACTATCTTTAATTAAGATTTCTGTTCCAAATTTTGCAACCCAAAAGAAAATAGGAGATATTCTTTCAGCCTATGATGAATTAATTGAAAATCATCAAAAACAAATTGAAATTCTTGAAAAACTAAGAACAGACCTTTACAAAGAATGATTTATTAATCTTAGATTTCCTAATTATGAAAAGTATGAGATTAAAGATGGTTTGCCAGAAGGATGAAAAAAAATAAAGCTTAAAGATATTGCAACAATCCAAAAAGGAAAGAAACCGGCAGGACATGCCAATCCTAATGGAGAATATCCATTTTTTACTGCTGCTTTTGAAACTAAGAAATCTAATGGATTTTCTTATGATTCTTTTTCATTAATTATTGCTGAAGGAGGTGAATTTCATATCAAAATTTACAATGGAAAATTTGAAGCTAGTGATCACACATATATTATTAATTTTGAAAATTTAGACTATATTTTTTTAGTTTGTGAAGCGCTAGACGCTAATTACATAAATTTTTTAAACAAAACTATAGTCGGAACAACTATTAAGAATTTGCCAATAAAACAAGTTAAAGAATTATCGATATTGTTGCCCACAAAAGAACTTATCAAAAAATTCAATATTTTTTGTGAGGATATACAATCAAAAATAGAAAAATTAGATGCGAAGATGCGAAAAAATTAGAGACGATCTGTTAAATAAGTTTTTTAGTGAAAGGATAAATTTAGGTTAATTTCTTAGTACGCTTAAATACTTAAGATAGGCTTGGTATAAGAGAAATAATTATTAATGATCAGAAAACGTTTTTTAGTTAGCTTAATTTCTATTTTTGGTTTAGGTTCTATATTAACAACTTTATTATTTTCTAATTTAGGTAAAGATTCAGAATTACTTCAAGAATTAACAAATGTTGAATTAGTTAAAGAAGAAGATAAGTTTGACTTACCAAAAATTAAAGAGGAGGCTAGGAAGGCGTTCGAGACAATGAATGATTATAGTTTCAGAATATTTTCAGCTTGCACCATTGGAACTGGATGAGTATTAGATTATGAAATTCCTAAAGAAGGTCATTATCCAACAACTTGATATATAGCAACTAATGCTCATGTTGTAAATGAATTTAGATTTGTTGACAATCCTTATGGACAAGAACTTCCTATACCTGCCGAAGATACTAAAGTGTTAAGAAATAAATATAAGAATATGGGATTTTCTAACTTAAAACTTAACAACAAAACTACTTGTGACGCTTCAAAAAATTACGGATATTTTGATTTAAATTTATCAAAGCCAGAAAACGGATATCAATTGAAAAGTAATTTGGGAGCAATTCACAATAAAAAAATGAAAGAACCCAAACTTTTCTATGTGCCGATTAATTTTTTAGAAAAAGATGAATCTGTGGGCATTAAAGAAAATAACTATAGAGATTTTGCGGTTATTGAAATTGAGTTTATTAATGAAGATTATGCTAGGGAGGCCACAAGAGATTTTTATAGTAAATATCCAGTAGGATCAAAAGATGCCATTAATGTTTTTGGAGCTCCTTTAGATAAACAAAAAACTTGAAGTCAAATAGAGAATTCTATTGACAATTACTATAGTTTGGCTTATCCACAAAAGAAAAATGATCCATTTGCCTATTCTATTAATTTTGATGAATCCTCAGGAGAAGCTTCAAAATTAACTAAAGATAGGCATGGAATTTCTGATGGGAAAATAGTTCACGGGCATGTTAATGCTGTAACTTTGGAAAGTAAGTGACCATTTGTTATGACTGAATGAAATGGAAAAAAATTAAATAGTGTAGGACATTTTTATTTACTTGAAAATTTTTCTATGCCTGGAGGGTCTTCTGGAGCCTTGTATATTGATAAAAATGGAAGTATTTTGGGAATTAAGAGATTAGGAGAATGAGAGGTAACTAATCATTCTTGAGTGGTACCATTAAGGTCTAGTGAAATTGTTAAAGATGGTGTTATTCAGTCGCCGGCTTATGATTTGATTCTTGGGGGAGCACCTAGACAAAAAACATCTTACAAACAGCAAATTGAAAGATATGGAAAAAAGACTTTTTTAAGTGAAAGTGGTTGAAAGCATTCCGCTCTAAGTTTGCGATAGATTATTAACTATTAAATAGGAATTAGTTGAAAGAATTAAAGATAGCTTATTTATGTTAAAAAATGTTGAGATTTTTATTTAAAGAAAATTCTTTGCCATATCAATCCTTATGCAAAACGCCTTTTAAAAAATAGTGACAGAATTAATACTTAATGTAAATTAGTTTTCACCACAAAAGGCATAAGTGTGATATTTTAATCTTGAGGATATTAACCAGACGCTTTTAAAGGAAAGTAAGTTGTTTGAGAGATGATTTATACATCGTAAATACTACTCCATCTAATTGAAGAAAATTACCACTTAAAGATTTAGTTACTTTTAAGAAAGGAAAAAAATTAGCTGAGGATGCAACAAATAATGGAAAATACCTCTTTTTTACTGAAGCTCAGGAAACACAGAGAATTAATGAATATTCTTTTGACCAAGAAGCCCTACCATTAACGGTAGCCGGAGCTAGACATATTAAATATTGTTGTGGAAAATTTGATACTATGGAACATGTTTATTTTTTTAGTTTAGAACACAAATACATTTATTGATTGTTTGAACTTATTAAGAATTTTATTCCTATTTTTGACAAAATGTCAAGAGGGGTTGGGATTACTGGATTAGACTTAAAAGACGCTAAAAATTTTGAAGCCCCTCTTCTTCCAGACAATTTATTAAACTTATTCAATAAATTTGCTAAACCTATTCAAAAATAAATAGGTAGTTTATTTAAATAAGTTAGCAATTTTCAAATTATTAAGAACAAGTTAATCGAGAGAATCTATAGTCAAAATTTGGAGATAAACTAATTTGTGCTTTAATTTTAAGAATTATTAATTAGGAGGCAAAATTTAATAGATTGTTAAGAGATTTAGGTTATTTTTTCATAGAGATAAATTTATTTTATTTGTTAAATTTTTTTGCAACAGCCCTAAAGTAGTAGTAATACATGGCAAAGTATGGATTAGTTAGCACTTTTTATTATTGTTAGGGGCTATTATCGGGATAAGGGAATATTTGAAGCTCAAAGATATTCAGTCTATACTTCGTTGAAAAGGAGTAAGGTTAATTTCAAGTGATGACGGATTAAATGCTAAGTATTATGAAAATGAGGAGAAATTAAAAAAATAGGCTTTAACAGTGCAAAAGAATTTGAAATTGATGTATTAAAGATTTAAATATGGATTAGAGGATGAAGCAATGTTATCTTCTGTAGAGAAATACTTGTAAAGATAATTCAAAAACAATAATGAGAAATATTATTAGAGCAGGAGAAAAAGAGAGATTAATTAAAGATGAAAAGGGATTTTCAATCATTTAGTTGTAAGTGGTGATAAAGACAAATTGAATAGCTTAATAAATGCAAACAACAAAATAATGGGAAAAAGCTTGAAGCATGATGTAAAGGACAAGAAAAGAAAGATGTACGATATTTAAATCATCTATCAGATGTGCAGAAGTATTAGAGATTTATTGGGCAAAAAAGGCTTGAAAGTAATGGAAAACTCAAAAGAATATGTGAGAAGATTTTGGGGAGAATTGATTGATTCCAATGACCTCTATGAAAATATTAAATCAAAATATGGAGAAAGAGGGAATAGATTCAGAAGTATTAAACGGATGGTTTAATGATCATGTTTCAAGAGAGCTAGATGAGGAAGGTTTATTTCCAGACATTTATGCAAGGATTGAATCACGTTGCACAAAAATTTAAATATTTAAGGTAAATAATTAGGTATTGTTAAGTATTCAATTGGGATATTTTTCAAAATAAGAGTTTTTTAGTCATGCGGTTTTTATTAAAAATCCACACATACACATATATGTAAAGGAATTTTCGTAATCACGTAATCACGTAATCACATGAAGTTTTCAAAAAAAGATTTCAGGGATAGTTTAACTTTAAAAGAAAGACGCGTATTGCTATCTGTTTTAGAGGAGGTATTTTTGAGATGTGTACATTTGAGTTTCAA